>CAKOHG010000001.1 GCA_934085565.1 uncultured Bacilli bacterium
ATTCAGAAATTCAAGTATTTAATTATGCTTGATTTAAATGAAGAAGACTTGGCAAAATTGTCAAATGATAGAAAGGTGATCAAATTTATGAACGAAGTTAAGAAAGTAAATGAAGACCCAGAATTCTTTAGTTATATGACCAAAGAAGAAGATGAAGAAAAGTGTCATAATACTGAGCTTAAAGAAGCCATGGACACTGGTATTGATATTGGTAAAAAAGAGGCATATGAGAATATGGCTAAGGAAATGTTAAAAAGAAATGTATCTATAGAAGATATTATGGTGATATCAAAGTTATCTGAAGAAGAAATTTTAAAACTTAAAAATAATATGTAAAATATGCTTGATTTAAATGAGGAAGATTTGGAAAAGCTACCAAGTGATAGAAAGGTAATGAAATTTATGAACGAAGTTAAGAAAGAAAATGAAGACCCAGAATTTTTTAGTTATATGACCAAAGAAGAAGATGAAGAAAAATGCCATAATACTGAACTTAAAGAAGCAAATGAAGCTGGTTTAACAGCTGGTATTGATATTGGTAAAAAAGAAAGAAATGTTGAAGTCGCTAAAATAATGCTAAAAAAACACATTCCAATGAAAGACATTATAGAAATTACAGAATTAACAGAAGAAGAAATTAAAAAGATAACTGCATGAGTAGCTTGATTAGGAATAAATAATATAAAAATTTATTCCTTTTTTATTTTCCTTGTAAAAAGAGAAGGGGTTTGTTAAAATCAATTTAAGAAGGAATGTGGTAAGATGTATTTAGAAGATAAAGAAGTATTAAAAAGTATTTAAAAGGGTGCTACTATGAATTTAATTGCTCCTCTTTTACTTATTGTTTTTGCTCTTGTATTGTTTCAAAATCCAGATAATTTTATATCTGTAGCTGTTAGTATTTTTGGTTATGGAGCTATCTTTGTAGGCGTTATTAATTCTTTATTATATTTTAGACTAAAAGGTGAAGAGAAAGTTTACTCAAAAAAACTTACTAATGCTTTACTCATGATTTCTTTTGGAATAACAAGTTTCTTTCAAAATGCTTTATTTAGTCAAATTATTTGTGTTTTATTAGGTGCCTATATTATTTATCAAAATGCAAGTCAATTAACAATATCTTTAATTATAAAAGATTATCAAAGTAAAGTGTGGCCTTATTTATTTGTGATGGCGCTTGTTGATATTATTTTAGGAATTGTAATTGTTATTAATCCTTTTCCAAGTAGTGAGTTAAATCTTTATTTGGCAAGTTTAATTGTCATTAGTGAGTTTCTTGTTTTTATGCAAAATGTTTTAATTTTGTTTGGAGTTAAAAATGACCAAAAAGATAAGTAAAGTAATTACATTTCCATTTAAGTTATTATTTAGCAGGGCAACTCTTGCCTTTATCTCTGTTCTTGTGCAGTTAGGAATCATTTTTCTTGTTTATCTTTTCTTTAAAGATTACTTTGTTTTTTTGGTTGGTGGAATGACTGTGTTTTCGCTCATTTTAGTTGTTTTCATCATCAACTCTCGTATGGCAAGTGAATTTAAAACCTCATGGATTATTTTAGTTTTAGCTTTACCCGGTATTGGGGCTTTTTTCTATTTGTTTTGTAAATCAGAAGTGACTGTAAAATCTTTAAAAAGACGTCTCGATTTTTTTAAGATGGAAAACTATAAGTACTTAAGTCAAAATGAAACGGTTATGAGTGATCTCGAAAAGAAGAATAAATCTTTATATTTGCATATGAACTATCTTTATAAAGAAGGACATAATCCTACTTATTATAATACGGACGCTACTTACTTTTCTTGTGGAGAAGAGTTTTATCCAGATTTATTAAAAGAACTTCAAAAAGCCCAAAAATTTATTTTTTTAGAGTTCTTTATTATTGCTAATGATGAGATGTGGCAAGGTATTTTAGATATTTTAAAAAAGAAAGCAAAAGAAGGTGTAGAAGTAAGAGTCTTATATGACGGCACTTGTAGCTTTATGCTTCTTCCTAAAAATTATCCAGAAATATTAAAAGAATATGGTATTAAATGTGAAATATTTTCACCTGTCGTCCCATTAGTTTCTACTCATTACAATAATCGCGACCATCGTAAAATTATCGTGATTGATGGAGACATTGCTTATACAGGTGGTATTAATCTAGCGAATGAATACATTAATAAAATCAAACGTTTTGGCTACTGGAAAGATAATATGTTGAAAGTAAAAGGCTCAGTTGTTAACAGTTTGACAGTTTTATTTTTAGAATCTTGGAACTTAATGAACTTTACTAAAAGAGAAGATTATACTCCTTATATCAAAAGACATATGACAAAAAAACAGGATGGTTTTATTAATTTCTATGGAGTATCGCCAACAAATGTCGTGGGTACGGGTAAAATGAGTTATCTTTACTTAATTCAAACCGCTGTGAAAACATTAGATATTGCAATGCCTTATTTTATTGTAGATAATGAGATTATTGGCTCACTTATTTATGCTTCTAAAAAGGGTGTAAAAGTAAGAATTATTTTACCAGGAATTCCTGATAAGAAATTAATAAATTATGTAGCTAAAACTTATTACAAAGAACTCATTAAAGAAAATATTCAAATTTACGAATATAAAGATGGTTTTACGCATTTAAAAATGATGATAAAAGATGGTACAGAAGCGATTGTAGGTACCGTTAATTTAGATTATCGCAGTTTATATCTTCATTTTGAAGATGCTATTTTAATGTATAAGACAAAAGCTATTATTAAAATGAACGAAGATTATCATGATATGATAGAAAAATCTCATTTAGTTTCTTTAGAAGAATGTAAAAATTATTCCAAAGTGAAGTTATTAATTGGCCAAATTTTAAGGATTTTCGGTCCACTTTTGTGATAAGATAGAAGAAAGAAAAGAAAGGGGTACATTCATGTTACCAAAAAAGAAAAAAAATGGTGGTTTTATTGCGACTTCTTTAATTTATTCCTTTTTTTTAGTATTTGCTCTTTTGATGGCCGCTATTTTAGCCACGGCTTCCGAAAATAGAATTCTAGTTAATGCAATAAAAAAAGATATTTACGATAATTTAGAAGAAAAGAGTGCTTATTTGGTTTCAAGCTTGCAAAATAAAACATATACGGTGGGGGAAAGCGTAAGTTTTGCTAGAGAAGATTGGCTGGTAGTAAAAGATAATGGCTCTACTGTCACTTTGATTATGACGCGTGGTCTTACTGTTCAAGAAATGGTAAATACGGTCGGAAGAATGGGAACTACCAAAAATGAATATTATGGAACTTGTGATGCCACTCAAGATGGAAAAATGCAAAGTAAGTGCTTAGTAAGAACGTGCCGAAGTGTAACTTCAAATAGTACATTTGGGCAAGAATATTGCTATTTTTATAACAATAATATTTATCGTATGCCTTCTTTTTTACCAACTACAGCAGAAATAAATAATCAAAACTATGGTCAAACGATTACATCTAAAGCTTTGTTAGATTGGTTTTCCAATCATACGGGTTTACAAACCGTTTTAAAAAAAGAAAAATTAGTAGCTCAAACCTTTACTACGAATAACGGTAGTATTCGTTATCCTAAGACTTATACCAATAGTAGTAATGAAAGAATTACTCAAGAAATTTATGTGCGTTTTTTAAAACAAGATGAAATAGGCTCTTTTGTTAGTAAACTTCCAAGACCTTTTCATTTACTTAATATTATTGATGCCAAAAATTCTTCGGTTTGTAATGTATCGAATGCTTATCAAAGTGTGTCTGTCACGACACCTGCATACATCTTGCCAGTTATCGAAGTCAAAAAAGGTTAATTTTTAAAGAAGGTGAAAAAATGCAAAGAAAAATAAGGAAGTTTAGTTTCATTATTTTGTTACTTATTCTACCATTAAATGTTTATGCCTTAGAAAGATTGGACGTTTCTAATTTTTTAGTAGATGTCACTTTAAGAGAAGATGGCAGCATGCATGTCAAAGAATTAATTGAAGTAATGGGTAGTTTCTCTAGTTTTTCTAGACGACTAACTTATAAAAATGCTTCTTTAGAAACACATGAACCACCTCTTTTAACAAAAGATGCCATTTATAATGGCACGGGTCTTGAAAATATTTCTTTAGGTTATTTGTCACTTGATGATGAAATTACTTTTGATACCTTTAATAAAGATTTTACTAAATTTACGAAAGCTTATTATAAAGAAGATGCCAAAGAAAAAGATTATGTGGAATCGAGTATTCAAGATGGTAAAGATCTAACTCTTTATTATACAAATGAGGAGGGGGATGTCGCTTTTTTAATCGAGTATGATATTTACGATGTGGTAGTAAAACACTTAGATTGTGAAGAATTTTATTGGTCCTTCTTAAGAAATAATTTTGATAAAGATATTCCTAGCTTTTCACTTCGCTTTCATTTTCCTAACCGCTTAAATACCGAGACCTTTAAAAGCTTTTTACATGGAGATATTACAAGCAAAACAATTATTTTAGATACAAAAACCATTCAAACTAATTTTAATAAACTTAAGAAAAATACAGAAGTATCTGTTCGTTTCCTTTTTGATGAAGATGTTGTTTTAGCAGTATCCAGTGACAAACAAAGTGGCTTAAATGCCTATCAAAATATTATTTTATTAGAAGACGAACAATTACAAATAGATAAACAAAAAGAAGAACAAACAAAATTAATTACCAACGTTATTACGAATTTTTGTAAAGTTTTCCTTGTGGTATTATTTAGTTTTTGGGGCTTATTTTTACTTAGATTTCGCCGTAAAAATGCGAAGAGTGAAAAAAAAGAAGGACTTTCTTATCCTATCGCAATTTTAAGTGATTTTTATTTTGATGGTAATCATAAAAGTGCCTTTTGTCTTTCCGTATTAGAACTTTTTCAAAAGGGAAAAATTACTTATAGTAGAGATACTTTAACTTTGAAAAATAAAGAAGATTTAAATTATACTGAAGAAATGATTCTTGATTTTCTTTTTGAAAAAGTAGGAAAAGACAATAAACTTTCGTTAAAAGAATGGCACAAATATTTGACAAATAATGAAACAGCCTATCGTTTTAAGAAATTTTATAATTCGTGGCGTTTATGTGTTATCAAAGAAACCGAAAAATGTGGCTTTTATGAAAAGAATGGTCTAGAAATTATTACAAGTATTTTTGCCTTACTTATCATTTTATTTGTTTTATTTGCTAGCATTTATTTTAAAGTAACTCTTGCTTTACCTTGGATATCTTTTTTAATCACAGTTTGCTTTGTTTTTTATGCTTTTACCATTCGTCATAAAAGCATGGAAGGTAAAAGAGTCATGAAAGAAATTCAAAAGATAAGAAATAATTTGGAGAGTGATTTAGAAAATATAGATAAATCATCTTATCCTTACCTTTACTTATATAGTTACTTTTGGAATGAAAATGAAGAAATTTTTGAAAAAATGTCATTTTTTCTAAATGATAAAAAAATATTAAAAAGAACAGAGTTAGAAACTTTAAAAAAGATGTATCAACTTGGTAAAAAAATGCAATATGATTTTTTACTTAATAGTGAAATTACGGAGTGAAACATAACATGAAAATAGTAATAGATAATGAGGAAATTGAGCTAGTGGTTCATTATAAAAATAATAAAAATTTATATATCAGAGCTCGTGATGAAAAAACTTTAGAGGTTACTTGTAATCCATTTATGACAACTAAAAAAATCATGAAAGTTATCGAAGAAAATGAATCTAAAATTATAAGCATGTTGAAGCAAAAAGAAAAAGAAGTTTTGAAAGAAAAAGATTTTTGGTATTTAGGCAAGCCTTATCAAATTGTTTACGAAAGTGTTTCTCATCCTTATTTTGAATCTGAAAAAATTCATGTGAAAAATGAACAAGTCTTGCAAAAGTTTTATAATTCTGAAACTGAAAGAGTTTTTAAAAGTGAAGTAGAACGTATTTTACCTTTCTTTAAAAACATTCCTTTTTTTACTTTAAAGATAAGAAAAATGAAAACCAGATGGGGTGTGAATAACTTAACCCAAAAAACAATTACTTTAAATAGTGAACTATTAAAAAAAGATTTAGATTTACTAGATTATGTCATTATCCATGAGCTTTGTCATTTTTATGAAGCTAATCATAGTGCTAATTTTTGGCGGTACGTGGAAGAATATTATCCTCATTATAAAGAGGCAAGAAGGAGATTAAAAGAATGAATATTACATCTTTACAAAATGAAAAAGTAAAATATTGGTTAAAATTAAAAGACAAAAAATTTCGGGATGCCGAGGGAGTTTATCTTGTTGAAGGAGCCCACTTAGTCGAGGAAGCTTTAAAAAATAATATCGTTAGAGAAATTATATCTTCTAAAGAAAGTACTTTTAGTCCTCATTACGTCGTGACAAAAGAAATTTTAAAAAAATTATCTTCGCAAGTAACACCAGATGAAATTTTTGCGGTTGTTTATAAAAATAAAGAACACGAAGTAAATGGTCCTTTAATTATTTTAGATGGGTTACAAGACCCGGGTAATTTAGGTACGATTATAAGAAGTGCTTCGGCTTTTTCATTTGATACCATTTGTCTTAGCCTAGACACGGTGGATTTATATAATGAGAAAGTAATAAGAAGTACGGAAGGTATGCATTTTACTAAAAATATTATTAGAAAAGATTTACAAGAATTTATTCCTTATTTAAAGAAGTGTGGTTATTGTATTTATACAACGGATGTTACGAAAGGAAAAGAATTAAAAGAAATGACATTTCCTTTAAAAAGTGCTTTTATCATTGGTAACGAAGGACGTGGCGTAAAGGAAAGTATTGCCAAAGAAGCTACAGATTACTTACATATTAAAATGAATGAAAATTGTGAATCATTAAATGCTGGGGTATGCGCTTCTATTATTATGTACGAATTTAGGAGGTAACAAATGATTTATCTAGGATATACGACCATGACTCATGGGGTAAAAGGGGAGTTAAAATTTTACAGTGATTTTTCTTTAAAAGACCAAATTTTAAAAAAAGGTCAAATGGTTTACATAAATGGTGAGAAACACGAAATAAGTGCCGTTCGTCCTTTTAAACACTTTTATTTACTAGAATTAGATAATTTTAAAGATATTAACTTAGTAGAAGATTTTCGCAATAAGAAAGTTTACTTTCAAAAAGAAGAAAGTGCCTTATCAAGTAAAGATATTATCCCAGAAGAAATGGTAGGTTTTTCTATTTTAGAAAATGGGAAAGTACTTGGCAAGGTAGAAGAGATTATGTATAATAAGGTTGGTATTTTGCTAAGGGTAAAAGGGGTTAAAACTTTTTATATTCCTTATCAAAAAGAATTTATTAAAGAAATTTCTCTAGAAGATAAAACGATTTATACCCAAAATGGGGAGGACTTGATAATATGAAAATAGATATTCTCACTCTTTTTCCAAAGATGTTTGAAGGCTTTTTAGAAGAATCTATTATAAAAAGAGCACGAGAAAAAGGGCTTGTTGAAATTAATGTGATTGATTTTCGTAAGTTTTCTACATTACCTCATAACCAAGTAGATGATACGCCTTATGGGGGAGGTGGAGGAATGGTCTTACGTTGTGAACCTTTAATTGAAGCTATTTTGCATTATAAGACACCAGATAGTAAGGTCATTTTGATGTGTCCTCAAGGGGTACCTTTTAAAGAACAAAAAGCCATTTCTTTATCTAAAGAAAAACATTTAATTTTAGTATGTGGTCATTATGAAGGCTTTGACGAACGAATTCGTTCTTTTGTCGATGAAGAAATATCTATTGGCGATTATGTCTTAACAGGTGGAGAATTAGCTAGCATGGTAGTAACGGATGCGGTAACAAGGCTTTTAAAGGGCGTTATTAAAGAATCATCTCATGAAAAAGATTCTTTTACTCAAAACTTGCTAGATTATCCTACATACACAAAGCCATATGAATATAAAGGAATGAAAGTTCCTGATATTCTTTTATCCGGTGATCATAAAAAAATTGACGCCTGGCGAGAAGAGATGGCTTTAGAAAACACCAAAAAAAGACGTAGTGACTTACTTGATTAGGAGGGTTTAAAATGGTTTCATATGAGTTAAATAAAACAAGAAAAAAAAGAAGAACAAACCGTAAATTTAAATGGGAAGGAATGAAGTTTTCTTTTAATCTTCGTCCTCGACCTAATTTTATTGATGTGAAAGAAATATATATTTACGAACCAGAACTTAAGAAAAATGTTTTGAATGCTCAATTTAATCATGTTTTTAAACGCCTTTTTCAAATGGTCATGTATTTAGATGAAAATGCCACGGATGGTGAATTTGAACTAGCCATGAATGAACTATCTAAAACAAAACAAATATTAAAAGATAAGTATCTTCATGAGCTCGGTAATAAAGCTTATCGTAATTACTTAAATAAAATTACTCTTTTAGAAGATGAAATTAGACAAAAAATAGTTTTACAACAAGAAGTTCAAGCAAGAATTTATGAAGAAGAATTGACAGAA
The DNA here is from genome assembly GCA_934085565.1 of uncultured Bacilli bacterium. Classification (GTDB taxonomy): domain Bacteria; phylum Bacillota_I; class Bacilli_A; order RF39; family UBA660; genus Ventrenecus. Next base: position 8,488 of record CAKOHG010000001.1, read on the forward strand.
AGGAAAGGGAAAAGTCGTTAGTGAAAGTTTTTGATTTTGATAACACTATTTATAATGGTGAAAGTTCTTTTGATTTTGCCCTTTTTATGGTGAAAAAGAAAAAAAGTCTCATAAAATATTTGCCTAACTTTTTATATCTTTTAGTTTTATATAAGTTGTGTCTTTTATCACCTGAGGATTTTGTCAAACGTCTTGAAAAATTTATGGGTGTTTTTATGGAAAATAAGGAGTTTACTTTGCAGTGTATCAAAGAATTTTGGCTTTTAAATATCGAAAAACTTTATCCTCATATGTTAAAAAAAATTACGCCTAATGATGTTATTTCAACGGCTTGTCCATCCTTTTTAATTGAAGAAATAAAAGATGTTTTAAATACAGACCATATTTTGGATACAAAAATAGATATTGAAACAGGTAAAATTACCATGCTTAATTTTCAAAAAAATAAAGTGGAAACTTTTAAAAAAGCTTTTCCTAAAGCAAAAGTAAAATCTTTTTATACCGATTCTTATAATGATAAACCTTTCATGGAAATCTCAGAAAATGTATATCTTGTAAAAAAAGGTAAGTGTAAAAAAATAAAATAATGACTATCTTTATCATCTTTTTCATAAAAAGCTAGTTCAAACTCATAAGTTTGATGACTGGCTTTTTTTCATTTTTTTAAAACATTACTATTTTGTTTAAAGATTATTCCATGTTAAAATATCTTTGTGATGGATTATGTATATAAACGTTTTAACAGAAATAAAAAATAAAAAATTAGATAAAACTTTTACTTATAAAGTGCCTCTTTCTTTAGAAAATAAAGTAGCGATTGGTAAAAGAGTACTGATTCCTTTTAATCATTTAACATTAGAAGGTTATATTGTTTCTTTAACAGATGAAGCTCCTCTTAATCCCAAAGAGATATTAGAGGTTTTAGATGAAGAACCGGTTTTAACAGAAGAAATGCTTATCTTAGGCAAATTCCTTCACGAAAAAACATTATCAAGTTTTACTAGCTGTTATGATGCGATGTTGCCTAAGGCTTTAAAGGCTAAAAAAGGAACAACCATTAATATAAAAAAACAGAGTTATTTATCTCTTAAAATGCCTTATGAAGAAGCTTTAAAGATAGCCCAAAATGAAAAACAAAAAGAAATTATTTTAGCTTTTAAAGAGCAAGAAGAAATCCTAAAAAAAGAAATTAGTCTTATTAGCTCTTCGGCTATGAATACTTTACTTAAAAAAGAAGCTTTACAAGAAACTTATAAAGAAAAATATCGTTATGAAATAAAAAATTCTTTAGCTACAGAAAAAATGCTTAACGAAGAACAACAAAAGGTATATGAGAAAATAAAACAAGGATTTCATACCAATAAAACCTATCTTCTTCATGGTGTCACAGGTTCTGGGAAAACAGAGGTTTATATCAAACTTATTAAAGATGTCTTAAAAGAAGATAAAACAGCTTTAGTTTTAGTTCCAGAAATCAGTTTGACACCGCAACTTATTGAAAGGTTTACAGGAGTATTTCAAACGAACATTGCCGTTTTACATTCGGGACTTTCTGATGCCGAGAAATATGATGAATGGCGAAAAATATTAAAAGAAGAAGTTTCGATTGTTATTGGGGCGAGAAGTGCTTCTTTTGCGCCTTTAAAAAATATTGGTATTTTTATTTTAGATGAAGAGCATTCAGATTCTTATAAACAAGAAAATAATCCTCGTTATCATGCGTTAGACGTTATTTTAAAAAGAAGTGAAATTCATAATGCTCCAGTTGTTCTTGGAAGTGCTACGCCTTCTTTAAGTACAATGGCAAGAGCTCATAAAAAGGTTTTTGAATATACTTATTTAAGTAAAAGAGCTAAAGATAGTGTTTTACCAGAGGTTTATTTAGTCGATATGGCGGAAGAAAACAAAAAAAGTCATCCGATTATTAGTCGGTTATTAGAAGATAAAATAACAGAAAAAATAGAAAAGAAAGAACAAGTTATGATTTTACTTAATCGTCGGGGGTATAGTACCACTTTAACTTGTTCTAACTGTGGTTTTACTTATCGCTGCCCTAATTGCCAGATTACATTGACCTATCACAAAAAAATTAATCAACTTCGTTGTCACTACTGTGGCTATACAAAGTATTATAGTTCTCTTTGTCCTAACTGCCATGAAGAAGGCTTAAACGATTATGGTATGGGAACTGAAAAACTAGAAGAGTATCTAGGGAAAAAATTTCCTATTGCAAAAATTATTAGAATGGATAGAGATACTACCACAAAAAAAGGCACGCATGAACAAATTATTGAAGATTTTCAAAATCAAAAATATGATATTTTACTGGGAACCCAAATGATAAGTAAAGGTCTTGATTTTCCTAATGTGACTTTAGTAGGCATTTTAAATGCGGATACTACTTTAAACATTCCTGATTATAGAAGTAACGAGAAAACTTTTGCCCTTTTATCTCAAACATGTGGTAGAGCTGGTAGAAACACTAAAAAAGGGGAAGTCGTTTTACAAACCTTTAATCCTGATAATTATATTATGAAATGTGTTTCTAAAAATGATTATTTTTCTTTTTATAAGTATGAGATGAATATTCGTAAAACCTTGAAATACCCACCTTTTTATTATTTAGCTAATTTAATTTTTAAGAGTAAAGACTACGAGAAAGTAGCAGAAGAATCTAAGAAAGCTAAAAGTTATTTAGAACAAAATTTAGATAGCGATTTTATTATTTTAGGACCAACGGCTGCCAATGTGTTTATGGTGAATAAAATTTATCATTTTGAGATAAGTATCAAATATAAAAAGGCAGATTTATTAGTATCTGTTTTAAAAGATTTATTTACCTATACTAAAGTAGATTTAGATATTGATTTTAATTTTTAAAAACCGATACGTAACTTGCTTTTTCAAGGAAAGTGACGTAATATATTATCAGTGAAACGAGGGGATATAAATGAAAGATTATAAATTAATAAAAAGAATGGGTGCTTATACTTTAATAGGGACTCTTATGCTAACAAATCCATTAGTTGTTGAAGCTAGTGATAAAAATTATGAAGAAAAGAAAATAGAATGGCTAAATAAAGCCAAGAGTTTAGGCAAAAAAGCCGTGGAATACTCATCTAAAGCGGAAGATAAAGTGTTTGACACAATGCGTGGTATAGAGTTATATGACAAAGATAAAATTTGGTTAATTACAGATACTCCAAATATCGACCCTAAAGAAAGTCGCGATTATTACTTTGTAAATGGTAGTTTTGCTAAAGTCAAAAAGACTACCTATTATGATAAATACGATCATAAAGTAAAAGCAGATTCTCCTAAAAAAGCCTATAGTACTATCCAAAGCTTATATTTTATTGGAGCTGATACCGATAAAAGCTTTATGGCAACCGATACCATTAATTATCAAAATAACACAGTTTCTCAAAACTATGTTGATTTTAATAAAGACTATCCCTATGATACCAGTTTAGATGTCACTTATGGACGTATTTTAGATTGGCAAGATTGGTTACCAGAAAACGAGGTCAAAGATAGTTATAGCTTAACAGAGCTAAGAGATCTTTTAGATGAATATTTTAACAATTTAGATTATAGTTTAGATAATAATTCTTTAAATCTTAGAAAGTAGGGCATATGAAAGAAAAAAGAGTTGTGTTTATGGGAACACCTACTTTTGCGGTTCCTGTATTAGAAAAATTGATAGAAAATACCAATGTAGTTTTAGTCGTTAGTCAACCAGATAAAGAAGTAGGAAGAAAAAAAGTAAAACAAATGACACCCGTGAAAGAAGTCGCTGTAAAACACAATATTCCTGTTTTTCAACCTGAAAAAATAAGAAAAGACTATGAACCTATTATGGCATCTAAGCCAGACTTAATTATTACTTGTGCTTACGGTCAAATTATCCCGGAGGTTCTATTAAACTTACCTAAGTTAGGTGCTTTTAATGTTCATGCTTCTTTACTTCCTAAATATCGTGGGGGAGCACCCATCCATTGGGTTTTAATTAATGGAGAAAAACAAACAGGTGTTACCATTATGTATATGGATAAAGGGATGGATACGGGAGATATGATTTCTAAAGTTGTTTATGATATCAAACCCGAAGATAATGTAGGTACCCTTCATGAAGTATTATCGTCCTTAGGAGCTAATCTTTTAATAGAAACTTTACCAAGCATTATCAATCACACAAATGAAAGAGAAAAACAGGACGAAGAAAAGGTAAGTTATGCTTACAATATTAAAAGAGAAGACGAAAGACTTGATTTAAATAAAAGTGGTGAAGAAGTCATTAATAAAATAAGAGGTTTAAATCCTTTTCCTACAGCTAACATTTTAGTAAATGGTGAGGAATTTAAAATTTTAGAAGCTTCTTTTGTTCCTCATTCAAATACCATTCCAGGTAAAGTAAGAGAAGTCACTAAAAATAGTATTGGTATTGATGTGTTAGATGGAACGATTTATGTAACGCATTTAAAACCTTTTGGTAAAAAAGCTATGAATACGAAAGATTATTTAAATGGTGTTCAAAAAGAGAATATTATAGATTGGCAAATAAACGCGTAGATTTCTACGCTTTTTTAGAAACGGAGATGATCATGATGAATTTATATGGTCTTACGAGAACAGAATTAGAAAATTATTTTGAAAATATTGGAGAAAAAAAGTTCAAAGCTTTACAAGTTTTTGAATGGCTTTATCAAAAAAGATGTGAAAATATTGAAGAATTTTCTAATATTAAAAAAGAAATCAGAGAAAAACTGAAAAATGATTTTACGCTTTCTCTTCCTAAACTCATCAAAAGAGAAATTGATACCGATACGGAAAAGTTTTTATTCGAACTTCAAGATGGCGAAAAGATAGAAGCTGTTTTGATGAAACATAACTATGGAAATTCTGTTTGTGTGTCTTCCCAAGTGGGTTGCAATATGGGGTGTCGTTTTTGTGAATCAGGTCGTCTTAAAAAAGTTCGTAATTTAGAGACATCAGAAATGGTAGGTCAAATCTTAGCTATTGAAAAAATAAGTGGCATAAAGATTAACTCGGTGGTTATTATGGGAATCGGGGAACCTTTAGATAACTATGATAATGTGATGAAATTTATTTTAATTATTAATGACGCGAAAGGCATTCAAATTGGTGCCCGTCATATTACTTTATCTACTTGTGGTTTAGTTCCAAAAATTAAAGAGTTAAGTGACTTTCCTTTACAAATTAATTTAGCTATATCATTACATGCCCCAAATGACCGGTTAAGAAATCTTTTAATGCCAATTAGTAAAGCCTATAAAATGGATGAGTTAATGTCTTCTATTAAAGAGTATATTCTTAAAACAAATAGACGTGTTACGATTGAGTATATTATGCTTGATAATGTGAATGATAAAGAAAAGCACGCTAAAGAACTTGCCAATCTTTTAAGAGGAATGAATGTCTATGTTAATTTGATTCCTTATAATGAAACGAATCATATCGAGTTCAAAAAAAGTCCGAAAGAAAATATTAATCTTTTCTATGATACTTTATATAAAGAGAAAATAAATGTCACCGTAAGAAGAGAATTTGGTAGTAAAATATCCGCCGCTTGTGGTCAACTTCGCAGTAAGGAAATTTAATGAACATTACTTATAAACTGATTTTGCCAAACGAAAATTTAGTGAAACAATTGGAATACCTGCGATTTGAATGTTTTGATATGGATGTTGATTATTTAAAAGTTAATCAAACTTTTTATGAACAAAATATCTTAAATGGTAAAGTTTTAGTCTTTGGAGCTTTTAAAGAAGAAGAACTTATAGGCGCTTGTTATGTCAGTGTTAACTTAAAATCCTTATATATTGATCAACTTTTTATAAAAAAGGATTATCAAAAAGAGCAAATAGGCAAAGAACTTCTAGAATATGTTTTAAAAAAGAAAAATGTTATTGGAGAATATTATGAAACTTTCTTAACTAGTTGCTTTTTAGATGCGTGCAACCAAAGTCAGGACTTTTATACAAAGATAGGTTTTAAAGAAAGCAATGGGCGTATGCATAAGTTACTTTAAAATATTATTTCTTGACACTACTTTTTTTAAATGATAGTATGAAATCATTGAACGAAGTGGAGTTTTTAATGAGAATAGATAAACAGACTCTACTTAGCGTCTGTTTTTTGTTTTAGGAGGGTGACAAAATATGGAACGTATGTTACTTAATGGTTTAGAAAGATTTACTAAGGAAGAACAAGAAGATATTTTAAAATCTTATCAGTTTGCTGTGAATGCCCACAAAGGGGTGTATCGTAAAAGTGGAGAAGAATATGTAACACATCCTATTACGGTTGCTCAGATTCTTCTTGATAGTCAAAAAGACTGTACGACCGTTTGTGCAGGACTTTTACATGACGTCATTGAAGATACTGATTACACAGCCGAAGATATTTTAAGTCTTTTTCAAAATGAACGTGGCAAAGATGTGGTAAAACTTGTCGAAGGCGTTACTAAAGTAGGACGCCGGGTGGATATGTCTAAACAAGCTATCACGTATGCTTCTTTAAGAAAATTAATGACTTCATGTGCTAGTGACATAAGAGTAGTGGAAGTAAAACTAGCTGATCGTCTTCATAATATGAGGACTGCTAAGTACTGGAGTGAAGAAACAAGAAAGAGAAAAATACTAGAAACAACTCAAGTTTATATTCCTTTAGCCGAACGAACTGGTGCTTATCGTATTAAAAATGAGTTAGAAGATATTTGTTTTCAATATACTTATCCTGATAAATATCAAGCTGTCGCAGAAGAAGGAAGAATATTAGCTTTAAAGTCAGAAAATGAAATGAAAGACATTATGACCAGCGTTCAAGATGGTTTGACACGTGAAAAAATAGCTAGTCAAGTGACGTATCGTATAAAAAATTTATATGGTCTATATCTTGATTTTGAACGTTATAAAAAAAATCAAAAAGCTTCAGAAGATATGATATCTTTAAAAATTATTTTACAAAATCTTAAAGATTGTTATGTGGCTTTAGGAATAGTTAATGGCTTATATCCTTCAAAATCAGTTGTGGACTTTATTAGTAATCCAAAGCCAAATGATTATCGTTCTATACATGATATTATTACCTCACCAAGTGGCGAAAACTATTTGGTTAAAATTAGAGATAAAAAAATGGAAACAACCGCAGCCTATGGAATGAGCTACGATAGTTTCCTTCATCGTGGTGGCTTTCAAATGTTTCAATCTGTTTTTACTTTTGATGATGAATCTTCTAATGATAAAGCTTTCTTTCAGAAGATAGAAAAAGATATTTTTAAGAAAACAGTCGATTTTTTTGATCGTGATGGTCATCGTCGTAGTTTGCCTCAAGGCGCTACTGCGTTAGATTTTGCTTATTCCATTCATACTACTATCGGACTACATATGGGTTTAGCTCTTGTAAATGGTAATAGTGTTGAAAAAAACTATCGTATTAAGGATGGCGATCAAATCAATATTATAACGGGAAATTATGAATTGCCAACAGAAGAGGATATTAAAGTTGCCAAAACAGTTTATGCCAAAGAAACGATGAAAAAAGAATTAAAAAGAGTTTTAAGGGGTATTTAATGAATGGCGTATTATTTATAAATAAAGAGTCAGGGGTAACAAGCCGTGATGTCGTTAATAAAATATGCAAAATTTATCACACTAAAAAAGTAGGACATACTGGTACACTTGATCCACTTGCTACTGGTGTTTTGGTGGTCTGTTTGGGTTCTTACACTAAGTTGGTTTCAAAAATTACCGCTTATGAAAAAGAATATGTTGCCACGATGAAACTTGGTATTTTAACAGACACGGGTGATATTACGGGAAAAATTATTAAAAAAGTTAATAAAGAAATTTCCAAAGAAAAGATTAGGGAATGTTTTGAAAAATTTCCTAAGGAGTATCTGCAAACCGTTCCAAAATATTCAGCTGTGAAAGTAAATGACAAAAAAATGTATGAATATGCGAGGGAAAATATTGAAATTTCCTTACCTAAAAGACAAGTACAAATTAAAGAACTAGAGGTTTTAAATATATCAAAAGATGAAATTACTTTTCGGGTATTGGTTTCTAAAGGCACTTATATTAGAAGTTTGATTGAAGACTTGGCAAGTGAAATGGAAACGGTAGCAACCATGACTTCTTTAAAAAGGACAAAACAAGGTAACATTTTTTTAGAAGAATGTGTTAACGTAAATGATTTAAACGAAACTTATCCTTTAAAAACTTTAGAAGAACTATTTAATTACCCTAAAGTAGAACTAGATGAGGTTAATTTTGAACGTGTTAAAAATGGTAATAAGCTTTCTTTAGAAGCAAAAGATGATGTTGTTTTTGTGATTTATCAGGAGCAAATTGTTGGTATTTACGAAAAAGATGACGATATTTATCGGTTTGTTTTCAAAACAATTTAGTCATCAAGTATTTACCTAAATATTTTCAAGTGGTATAATAATAACTCGAAAGAAGGAATAAAAAATGTCAAGAATTATAGATATACATGCTAGAGAAGTACTTGACTCAAGAGGTAATCCAACCGTTGAAGTTGAGGTTTATACGGAATGCGGTGAGATGGGACGTGCGAGTGTTCCGAGTGGAGCTTCTACTGGTGAACGTGAAGCCTTAGAACTTCGTGATGGTGATAAATCACGTTTCATGGGAAAAGGAGTTTTAACTGCTGTTCATAATGTTAATGATATCCTTGCTCCAGAAATTATTGGTATGGATGTTACTGATCAAGTAGGTATCGATAAAAAATTAATCGAATTAGACGGCACTAAAGATAAATCTAAATATGGTGCAAATGCTATTTTAGGTATTAGTATGGCAGTTGCTCGTTGTGCTGCTAATCATTATGGAATGCCTTTATATCGTTATTTAGGCGGAACAAATGCTAAAAAATTACCAGTTCCAATGATGAACGTATTAAATGGTGGTTCTCATGCAGATTCTTCCGTTGATTTCCAAGAATTTATGATTATGCCAGTCGGGGCTAAAAGTATTCATGAAGCCATTCGTATGGGTAGCGAAGTCTTCCATAACTTAAAAAGTGTTTTAAAAGCAGCTGGTCAAGTTACTGCTGTTGGCGATGAAGGCGGTTTCGCTCCAAATCTTAAAGACAACGAAGAACCATTAAAATGCATTATGGAAGCTATCGAAAAAGCTGGATACAAACCTGGTGAAGATATTTGTATCGCGATGGACGTAGCGGCTAGTGAATTTTATAATCCAGAAACTAAAATGTATGATTTAGTAAAGAGTAATGGAGGATCTAAAACCACAGATGAAATGATCGATTGGTTTGAAGAACTTGTTAACAAATATCCTATTATTTCTATTGAAGATGGTTTAGGTGAAAATGACTGGGAAGGTTGGAAAAAGCTTACCGATCGTTTAGGTAAAAAAGTTCAATTAGTTGGTGATGATTTATTTGTAACGAATACAAGTATTTTACAAGAAGGTATTAATAAAGACATTGCAAATGCCATCTTGATTAAAGTAAACCAAATTGGAACTTTAACAGAAACATTTGACGCCATGGAACTTGCTAGAAGTCATGGTTATACGGCTGTTGTTTCTCACCGTTCAGGAGAAACAGAAGACACGACCATTGCTGATATTGCTGTTGCCTTTAATGCTGGTCAAATTAAAACAGGTTCTATGTCTCGTACTGATCGTATTGCAAAATATAATCAACTTATGAGAATCGAAGAAGAACTTGATGATGAAGCTATCTATCCAGGTAGACATGCTTTCTATAACATTTATAAAAACTAAAAAAATGATTGACAAAGACGTATAACTTTGGTAGTATTGAATACGTTATAGAAAAAGAACGAAGAAACAGTTATCCATCTGTTCACCTTAGTATTATAGTACTGGGTTAAAACAATAAAAGAAAAAATCTTTATAAAATTGTTTAAATGAATAGGTGGATAGGGTTTCTATCCATCTTTTTCATTGTATGGAGGTGCATTGATATAGCAAAGAAGACGGATGAATTACCAATTAACAATAATATTCGCGTAAGTGAATTAATGGTAATCGGACCTAATGGAGAACAAATGGGTGTTAAATCCTTAGAAGATGCCAAAACAATTGCCAATTTTGCTGGTCTTGATTTGGTACTTATGAGTGGTAATGCCACTCCAGCTGTTGGGAAAATCATGGATTATAATAAGTATCGTTATGAGAAACAAAAGAAACAAAAAGATGCTTTAAAAAAACAAAGAGAAACGAATAAAGAACTTAAAGAATATCGTTTATCAGTCAACATTGATATTCATGATTTTGAAACAAGAGTTAAAAATGCAGGAGATTATTTAACACGTGGGCACAAAGTAAAAGCCTCTATCCGTTTTAGAGGAAGAGAAATGGCTCATCCAGAATTAGGTCGTGAAGTATTAAATAAATTTGCTGAAAAATTAAATGAGATGAGTACTATAGAAACGCCAGTAAAACAAGAAGGACGTAATATGTATATCATCTTAGCACCTAAAAAATAGAAAGAAGGAAGTTAAAATGGCTAAAGGACCAAAAATGAAAACTCATAAAGCAAGTAGCAAAGTTTTTAAAAAGAAAAAAAATGGTGAACTTTCTTACAAATTAAGTAATGGTAACCATAAAACAAGTAAAGATAGTGCAAAACAAATTCGTCAAAGACGTAACAAAGGAACATTAAGTAAAGGAGAAGCTAGCAGAATTAAATCTGTTATCTAGTAAGGTGGTGTAAATATGGCAAGAGTTAAAGGCGGAACTGTTTCTAAAAACAGAAGAAGAAAAGTATTAAAACAAGCAAAAGGATATTTTGGTAGCAAACATCGTTTATATAAAACGGCTCAAGAACAAGTTTTCCATAGTGGAGCTTATGCTTATAGAGATCGTCGTCAAAAGAAAAGAGATTTCAGAAAACTTTGGATTACACGTATTAATGCAGCATGCCGTATGAATGATATTAGTTATTCTAAATTCATGAACGTTTTATCAATTGCTGGTATTGAAATCAACCGTAAAATGTTAAGTGAATTAGCTATCGATAATCCTAAAGCTTTCACTGAATTAGTTGAAGTTTCTAAAAAAGCTTTAAATGGCGGAGTTAAAGAAACAAAAGCTGTTAAAGAAGAAGTAAAAGAAGAAAAAACTTCTAAAAAAGTAGAAAAGAAAGAAGAAGTTAAAGAAGAAGCTTCTACAAAAGATTATAGTAAAATGACTTTAGCTGAATTAAAAGCAGTTGCTAAAGAACAAGGCTTAAAAGGTTATTCTACTATGAAAAAAGACGAATTAATTAGCAATTTAAAATAATAAAAAAAGACATTTATCTTGATTTTTGATAGATGTCTTTTTTGATAAATTTATTTTCTGTTCGACCTGTTAACCAATCTAAAGAATAGTTGTATTTGCTAGCAAGCTCTAAAGCAAAAGCAGTCAAGATAAGCGTTTGACCTGTTTTATACTTCCTGATATTTGACTCGGTTGTATTAAGTATTTTCGCCATTTTTACATTTGTCCATTTTTGGTCTAAACAAATTTGTTTAATTCTTTCACTAGTGATTTTTAAATCGACAGGCTTTTTTAAATCTTCATAACGTTTAATATCTGTTAAATTGAGAATATAATCTAAAGATAAATCAAAGTAATTGGATATTTTGACCAGATTTCGTAAAGGAACATCGCGGTCATTTTTTTCATAATGTGAGATAGAAGATTTTGAAATATTTAAAATATCAGCTAATTCGTTTCCTTTCACATCATAAGTTTCCCTTATATATCTAATTTTTTCACCAACATCAATCATACACATACTCCTTGTGTATTTATTTTTACATAGGAAAAAACATAACCTCTTTTAAGTTGCTAAAAAGTGCGAAAGAAAGAATCTTATCCTATTTTATGAAAGAAAATTTTAAAAAGTGACTTGACATAAATGAGAATGTCTTCTTTTATTTAACTATTAATTATGATATATTTGATAAAAGGTATGTGGTAAGCTGTGGTGGTTCAAAGTAATAAAAAAATACTGAAAGTATTAGGCATTGTCATAATTGTTCTTGCGATACTAAGTAGTTGTTATGCTTTCTTTTATTTTCAAATGGGTAAGGGAATAAATAAAGAAGTTATCAAGGAATATGGTGAAAGTATTTCTTTAAATGACTTAATGAGTGATGAAAAATTAAGTGTTAATACGGATATTGATTTAAGTACTTTAAAAGAAGTTGGAAATTATAAAGTTAAACTAAAGGTAAATATTTTTACTTATTCTGTTCTTGTTAAAATTGTCGATACGACAGCTCCTTTAATAGAAGTACAGGATTTAGAACTTTATATTGATGAAGAACTTCCAACGGCTGAAGATTTTATTGTAAATGTCGAAGATTTATCAGAGTATTCGGTAGAACCTATTGTGATTGAAAAAAAACTAGGTAGCCAAATCATAAATATTATTGTCACTGATAAATATGGTAATCAAGCTAACATGGAAGCAATTCTTAATATTATTGAAGATAATGAACCTCCTATTTTTGATGGACTATCTTCCCTTACCATTGAGGTGGGAGAAAAGGTAGATTTATATACAGGTGTGACAGCGGAAGATAAAAGATTTGGAAGTGTTACTTTCACGGTAGATGATAGTGGAGTAAATTATCAAGCACCAGGAACGTATACTATTTACTATGAAGCATCCGACTCTTTAGGAAATACTGCGAAAGAAAAAAGGACAATTACTATTATTCCAAAAGAAGTTACTTATGAAATCTCTAATTTTCCAACATATTCTCAATATCCTAATTATCCTAATGGTTGTGAAAGTGTTGCTCTTTATAATTTACTGCGTTTTTATAACGTAAATGTTACCCTTGATGAAATCATCGAAGCTTTGCCAAAAGGAGATACTCCTTATTTAGAAGATGGTACTTTATATGGAGGTAACCCTGAGATAGAATTTGTCGGAGATCCAAGAAATCCAGATGGATACGGTGTTTATCAAAAGCCAATTCAAACAGTGGCAAACAAGTTTAAAGCGGGTATGGTTGATTACACAGGACATTCTTTAGATAGCGTTTTAAATCTTGTTCAAAATGGTATTCCCGTTCAAGTATGGGTTTCCATTAATCTTATTGACACAGAAATTTATAATTCTTGGATTTATAAGCCAACCGGTGAAAGAATCAATTGGCTTGGGGATTTACATAGTGTGGTTATTACGGGGTTTAGTAACCATAGTGTTTTAGTATCCGATTCTTTTACAGGTACCATTAAAAGATATGATAGGACCCAGTTTAATAAAATTTATAATTTGTTTGGTCAAAGAGCCCTTTATTACCCTAATTAAGTTGTACTTTAAAACTAATCATGGTAGAATAGAAAAGCGCGAAGGGGGAATTACAATGGGATCACAGTTTATTATTGGTAAAAATTCTTATACAAAACTCCAACCATTAGCAAGTACTTTACCGTTTTTAGATAAGCAATTAGAATTATCTGTGCCCCTTATTACAGGCGTTAAACTGTGTCTAAAAAAAGGGGAGTCCTTACAAATTTATGTGGGAAAACAAATTAATTTAAAAGACTACACTGAAGAAAAATATCTTCGTCATAAATTTGATATTCCTGTAGATACGATTGCTTCTTTAGCAGTTGAAGGCTATGATAGAGCGTGTCTTTTAAACTATAAAAAGTATGAACCTGTTTTAGTTGGCGTGAATGAAAGTGATTTAATTGTCCCAGATTATTATTCTTTAAGAGATAATATTAAAAGTTACTTACAAATTTAAGTAAAAGTATTTGCAATCTCTCTTAAAATATATTATACTAATCGAGTAATGAAGTTTTTCTGAAGTTTTCTGACTTCCTCGTCAATTACTTTGGATAAACCGATTATATGAATGAAGGAGGAAAAAATTATGGCTATGACTAAAGAAAGAAAAGCTGAAATCATTAAAGAATTTCAAAAAGATAAGAATGATGTAGGAAGTGCTGAAGTTCAAGTTGCTTTATTAACTGAAGATATTAACAACTTAACAGAACATTTCAAAACTCATATTCATGACTATCATTCTAAACGTGGTTTACAAATGAAAGTCGGAAGAAGAAAAAAACTTTTAAATTATTTAAAAGAAAACGACGTTGTATCTTATCGTGAATTAATTAAAAAATTAAATTTAAGAAAATAGGCACTAATCTTTTTAGTGTCTTTTTCTTTATAAAGGAGAATGTATGAAAAAAGAATTTAAACTCGATTTTTTTGGTAAAGAAATTGTTATTGAAACAGGTTGGCTTGCCAAACAAGCTAATGGTGCTTGCTTAGTTCGTTACGGCGATACCGTTGTTTTAAGTGCTTCTGTTATGGGAACGAATGTTATCACCCAAGATTTTTTTCCTTTACAAGTTCTATATCAAGAAAAACTTTATTCCGTAGGTAAAATTCCTGGCGGATTTATTAAAAGAGAAGGGCGTCCTAGTGACGAGGCAACTTTAGCAGCTCGTATTATCGACCGTCCTTTAAGACCAATGTTTGACGAAAACTTAAGAAATGAAATCCAAGTTATCAATACGGTTTTATCTGTAGACCAAGATAACTCTCCCGTGATGGCGGCTTTATTTGGTTCCTCTTTATCTTTAGGAATTTCAGAAATTCCTTTTGATGGACCGGTTTCTGGTGTCGTGGTTGGTAAAATTGGTAAAGAATATATTATTAATCCAAGTGTCGAACAATTAGAAAAATCAAAAATGAATTTAACTGTTGCGGGAACTAGTGAAGCGATTTGTATGGTAGAAGCTGGCGCAGCAGAGTGTAGTGAAAAAGAAATTCTAGAAGGTATTTTATTTGGACATGAAGCTATTAAAAAACTTTGTGCTTTCCAAAAAGAAATTATTGGCGAAATTGGTGTCGAGAAAGTAGAACTTGACAAGGCAGAACTTGATAAAGATATTGAAAGTCAAGTAATTAGTTACGCTGAAGAAGAAATGTTTAAAAGAATTCAAATTAAAGATAAATTGGAATCTGTAAGACAAGTAGAAAGTTTAAAACAAGAAACGATTGGCTATTTTACTAATGTTTACCTAGAAGATGAAAATCTAAATGATAAAATTAAACAAGTTGGTAAAATTCTTCATAATTTAGAAGGCGATGTCGTAAGAAAATTAATTACCGAAAAACATATTCGTCCAGATGGTCGTAAAATGGATGAAATAAGACATTTAGATGCTTGCATTGATTTATTGCCAAGATGTCATGGTTCGGCTGTATTTACAAGAGGGCAAACTCAAAGTTTAGCTACCACGACTTTAGGTGCTATTGGGGAACATCAAATTTTAGATGGTCTTGGCATTGAAGATACTAAAAGATTTATGCTTCATTATAATTTTCCTGCTTTCTCAGTTGGTGAAATAGGACGTTACGGTTCACCGGGAAGAAGAGAAATTGGTCATGGTGCTTTAGGAGAAAGAGCCTTATCTTATGTGATTCCTTCTGAAGAAGAATTCCCATATACGATTCGTGTTGTATCTGAAATCTTAGAAAGTAACGGTTCATCCAGTCAAGCTACCATTTGTGCAGGATGTTTATCTTTAATGGCTGCTGGTGTTCCAATTAAAGCCCCAGTTGCGGGTATTGCGATGGGACTTATTACTTCTAAAGAAGATCCTAAAAAATATACGATTTTAACTGATATTCAAGGTCTTGAAGACCATATGGGAGATATGGACTTTAAAGTTGCGGGTACTAAAGATGGTATCACAGCTTTACAAATGGATATCAAAATCAAGGGAGTAACTAAAGAAATCTTAAAAGAAGCCTTAGCTCAAGCTAAAAAAGCTCGTTTAGAAATCTTAGATGTTATGACGGATTGTATTAAAGAACCAAGAAAAGAATTAAGTCCATATGCTCCTAAGATTGAAACTTTCAAAATCAATCCTGATCGTATAAAAGACGTGATTGGTCGCGGTGGCGAAATGATTACTAAAATTATTTTAGAAGCGAGTCATGTCGCTACTGTAAATGATAAAGATGCGGTTAAAGTGGATTTAGAAGATGATGGAAGAGTTATTATTTACCATACCGATGCAGATATCATTCAAAAAACAAAAGAAATGATTTTAGACGTGGTAAGAGAAGTAGAGCCTGATAAAATTTATACAGGAGTTGTGACAAAAGTAGAAGATTTTGGTTGTTTCGTTTCTTTATGGCCTAATTGTGAAGGACTTGTTCATGTTTCAGAACTTGCTCATGAAAGAGTAAATAAACCAAAAGATATCGTTAAAGTTGGCGATGAAATTACGGTTAAGAGTTTAGGTTATGATAATCGTGGCCGACTTAATCTTTCTAGAAAAGCAACCCTTCCTAAACCAGAAAAAAAGATTGAGAAATAATTATGCTTTTAAAAGAATAAACTTTACTAGGTGAAGCCTATGCAAAGTTTTTTTCTTTTTCTAAAAGGTATTATGATTGGTCTTGGTAAAGTAATACCAGGAGTATCGGGCGCTATTTTGGCTATTTTACTTGGTGTTTATGATGAAGCTATTTTAAAAATTAATTCTTTTTTTAAAAATAAAAAAGAGAGTTTTAAGTATTTGTTCTCTCTAGGGTGTGGTATATTACTTTCTATCTTTTTAGGAAGTAAACTGGTCTTATTTTTTACGGAGAATTATTATCTTTATACGATGACTTTTTTTGGCGGTCTTATTTTAGGAACGGTGCCAACGGTATATCAAAATATCAAGATAAAAAAGAAAGATTATTTTTTTCTTTTAATGATTTTACTTTTATTAATCTATTTTTATAATCATATTCGTTTTAATACTTTTTGTTTTGACTCATCCTTTATATCTTATTTTTATGTGTTTTTCTTAGGAATTATTGATGCGGTATGTATGGTTTTACCCGGTATCAGTGCAACAGCTACTTATGTAAGTCTTGGAAGTTACACCTATATTTTAAATTTGATGGCTTATCCTTTTATGCATTTACAAGAACTTTTCCTCTTTATTGTGGGAACATTATTAGGTATTTTAATAATGGTTAAGATTATGGCCTGGTGTTTTAAGAAACATCAAGAAACGACTTGGCTTCTTATCTTTATTTTCCTTTTAAGTTCCATTTATTTTTTCTATTTAAAAATCTTTCCTTTTTTAAATACTTCTAATTTATTAACACTTGGTATTTTTACTTTCTTAGGTTACGAGATAGCCAGTTTATTTAAAAATAACGAATAATTATAAAGATAAAAACGGATTAGTTAATAATTTTACATTGTTTAAATTTCATGATACAATAAGAGCAGATTTGAGGTATTATTATGGCTTTAGAAAACAAAAAGTTTGCCAGTGGAATGTGCTTTTACAAAATGTTTTGGGTCTTTTTAGTAGGTTGTGTGTTTGGTGCCTATTACGAAGAAATTTTAAATTTAGTTATTCATTATCATTATCATCATGAACTTGTTTGGCAATTAAGAAGAGGCGTTATATATGGTCCTATTAGTCCTATTTATGGTATGGGCGCCGTTTTAATGATAGCGATTTTAGGCCGAAAAAAAAGACCAGATTATCAAACGATTTTTTATGGGGCTTTACTTGGGGGAGGATTTGAGTATTTAATTTCCTTTTTACAAGAAACTTTTTTAGGAACTGTTAGTTGGGATTATACGAATGAATTTTTAAATATTAATGGGCGAACAACTATTCCTTATGCTTTTGTTTGGGGATTACTGGCTCTTTTACTTGTTAAAGTAGTTTATCCTTTAATATCTAATATTGTTGAGTCTTTTCCAATTAAATTTGGCACGATTCTTACCAAAACATTATTAGTTATTTTAATAGCTGATTTTACCGTATCATGGGGTGCTCTTATAAGACAAACTTTAAGACATAATGGAGTAGAACCTATTAGTTTTGTGGGTAGATTTTTTGATACCTATTATCCGGATGAAAAACTAAAGGAAAGTTATACTAATATGGTAATTATTGAGGTGCAAAAATGACCGCTTGGGTTTCTTTTGCCTTTTTTTTATTAGGCTTATTTCTTTCTACTTTGGTTAGTATCCTTTTAAAAAAAGATGAACCTTTAAAGAAAAAAGTAAGGGAATCCCCTGAAAGGATAGCTATCTTAATACCGGCTCGTAATGAATCTAAAGTTATTGAAAGTCTTCTTATCTCTATTGAAAATCAGTCATCCTCTATTTTAAAAGATGTCTATGTCATCGTGGAAGATGAACAAGATAAAACAGTTGAGATTACCCAAAAACATCATATGAACTATTTTGTAAGGCAAAATTTAGAGTTAAAAACTAAAGGATATGCTTTACAAGAAGTGGTTGAGTATTTGTGCCATCAAAACAAAATATATGACATGTATTTTATTTTTGATGCCGATAACATCTTAGATAAAGATTATTTAAAATATATGATTGAAGATTATCTTAATGGTTATGATATTTCTACAGGTTACCGAGCTTTAAAAAATAAGAAAAGTTATTTTCCTATATGTGCTGGTCTTACTTTTACTTTTGTAAATGGTTTTCGTAACCAAAAAGGAGCTAAGATTTTATCAGGAACAGGCTATTATATCAGTGGGGAATATATTCAAAAATGGCAAACATTTCCTTTTCACTCTTTGACAGAAGATTATGAAAGTTCTTTATATTACACGTTAAAAAACGTTTCCGTTCATTATAATGATAAAGCTAAATTTTATGATGAACAACCGGAAGACTATCAAAAAAGTATTAAACAAAGAAGTCGTTGGATAAAAGGCTATTTTAAAAATTATGTTTATTATCATAAATTATTAAAAGCTAAACTAAAAGAAAATCCTTCTAATAAAGGGGCAATTACGCAAATGTATTTAGGAATTATTCCTTATTTGTGTTATCTTTTTGGTCTTGTTTTCTTGGTAATATATTTAACTGGTTTTAAAAGTATTATTTTTCTTCCTCTTTTGTTTTATCTTATCTTTTTTCTTTGTACGATTTATTATTTATATTTATTTCAAAAAGAAACAAAATTAAGTAAAAAATTATACTTTCAGGTGTTATTTTATCATCCAATATTTATGTTTTCTTATTTACATGCTTTTTTACGGTGCTTAACTCATCCGAGCTTAGGTTGGGAAGAAATTAAACATGAAAAAAATAAAGAATAGAGCTCTTTATTTTTCTTCGAAACTTTCGCAAGTGGTTTTAAAGTTATCTTGACCTATTAAAATAGAGCCTAGAATACATCTTTGTTTTCCTGCGTTAAAATACTTGCAATTAGAAACAGTACATTTGATTTCTTGATTAAAATAATTCATTTATTTCACCCTTATTATCATGTATAGAAAAGAATATTTTATACATAATAAAGTTAGGTGATTCTATGAAAAAGATAGATATTTGGGAAACGAGTAAAAGTAAGTTAGATAAAGAAACTTTACTAAATTCTTATGATGATTACACAACAATTTTTGAAGATAAAGCCAAATTGATTCGAAATGTTGGCACTGGACCAACTTGTTTATAAAGAGAGTTTTTCTCTTTTTTTAATGGTAAAAATGCCTGTTTTCTGATATATTATATATAGGAGTTGAAAAATTATGAAAATATTATCAGTAAATGCTGGTTCATCTTCATTAAAGTTTACAGCTTTTGAGATGCCAGAAGAAAAGGTTTTGATGAGTGGATACTTTGAAAGAATAGGTATTTCTGGAAGTTTTTATACTATCAAGTATAATGGTATGAAAGAAAAAAAAGAAGTCGAATTAAAAAGTCATACCGATGCTTTTTCCTTACTTATTGAAGAATTATTAAGTCATAAAATTGTTTTAAGTTTAGATGAAATTGAAGGTATTGGACACCGGGTTGTTCAAGGCGCCGATCATTATAATAAGAGTGTCGTAGCTACCGATGAAGTTATCGAAGATATTGCTTCTTTAAGTTCTCTTGCTCCTTTACATAATCCTGCTGCTGTTTTAGGTATTAAAGCTGCAAAAGAAGTAGTTCCAAATGCGACGGAGGTTGTTGTTTTTGATACGGCTTTCCATCAAACCATGAAAGAAGAAAATTATTTATATGCTCTTCCAATGGAATGGTACCAAAAATATGGTGTTAGAAAATATGGGGCTCATGGTACCAGTCATCGTTATATTGCAGAATATATGGCTCAAAAATTAGGACGTGATGATTTAAAGCTTATTATTTGTCACATTGGTTCTGGAGCAAGTATAACGGCTACTAAAGATGGTAAATGTGTTAATACTTCTATGGGATTTACGCCTAATGCGGGTCTTATCATGGGAACTCGTTGTGGGGATATCGATGCTACAATTATTCCTTATATTATGGAAAAAACAGGCTTAAGTACAGAAGAAATTAACCATGTTTTAAATAAAGAAAGTGGCGTTTATGCTTTATCTAATGGTTATAGTGATATGCGTGATATTTATGATGGATGTAAATTAAATGATCCAACTTCTTTAAAAGTAATGGATATGTTTACAAGAAGAATTGTAGATTATATTGCTAAATACTATTTTGAACTTGAAGGATGCGATGCCATTATTTTAACGGCTGGTGTTGGTGAAAATGGGGCTTATGAACGTAAAGAAATTTTAAATAAATTAAAATTTATGGGTGTTAAATGTAATTATGAATTTAATGAACAAATTGCAAGTTACCATGATATTCATGAAGGTAAAATTACTACCGATGATTCTACCATTGATGTGTATGTCGTACCAACAGATGAAGAAGTAATGATAGCTCGTGATGCTTTTTCTTACGCGAAAGAAAATAAATAGTAAAGGTAGAATCGGGGGAACCAGATGAATACAAACATCATGAAAAAAATATTAAAAAAAATAAAACAATATGACACGATTGTTTTGGCTCGTCATATTGGACCAGACCCAGATGCTATTTGTAGTCAAATAGCTTTGCGGGATGCCATTTTAGATAAATATCCTAAGAAGCACGTTTATGCGGTAGGAACAGGCGTTTCAAAATTTAAAAAATATGGTCTTTTAGATAGAGTAGATACATCAAAACTTACAAACGCTTTATTGATTACTTTAGATGTTCCAAACTTCTACCGTGTCGATGGAGTTGAAAACTTTAAATATAAAGAAGTGATTAAAATTGATCACCATCCTTTTGAGGAAGATTTTCATGGCTTGGAATGGGTAAATGATAAAGCATCAAGTACTTGTCAAATGATTGCCGAACTTTTATTAATGAGTAATTATGAGATATCTTCTAAGGTGGCTGAAAATTTATTTTTAGGTATTGTTTCGGATAGTGATCGTTTCTTACTTTCTTATACTTCTATAGATACCTTTGATATTGTCACAAAACTTTTAAAAAGAACGCATCTTGACTTTACTAAATGTTATGAAAAATTATATGAAAGACCTTTGGAAGAAGTTAGGTTTAGAGGTTTTCTATCTTCTAATATGACGGTGACCGAAAATGGGTTTGGTTACTTAATTATTTCGGCGGAAGATGTTAAAAATTATGGCGTGGATTCTTCAACGGCTTCTAATATGATTAACGATTTTAATTTTATTAAGGACATTTATGTTTGGACATTTGTTACTTACGATGAAAAACAAGAAATATACAAAGTAAATATTCGCAGTAAAGGACCTGTTATCAATGAAATTGCTGCTCGTTATCATGGCGGAGGTCATAAAATGGCTTCTGGCGTTCGAACGAAAAGCAAAGAAGATATTGATAATTTATTAAAAGATTTAGATGAAGTTTGTCAAAATTATAAAAGAGAAATTTTAAAAATAGATTAAGTTACATTCTACAGATAAATAGTTTATCTGTAGTTTTTCTTTTTAAGAAAATGCGCTTCTTCCTTGAAAAAAAGGGCGTTTTAATGGTATACTGGACTAGGTTTAGAAACTTTAGAGAGGTGATAATATGGCATATGATGAACATTCCATTAAAATTTTAGAGGGACTTGAGGCTGTCAGAAAAAGACCAGGTATGTATATTGGTTCGACAGATAAAAGAGGTATGCACCATTTAGTTTGGGAAATTGTCGATAACTCCATTGATGAAATTATTAATGGTTATGGCGATACTATTAAAATTGTGATGCACAAAGACGGTTCTATCACCGTTTCTGATAATGGTCGTGGCGTTCCTATTGGTATGCATGAAAGTGGTAAAAGTACTCCTGAAGTTATTTATACGGTTTTACATGCTGGTGGTAAATTTGAAAATGCAGGTTATAAAGTATCAGGTGGACTTCACGGAGTTGGTGGTTCGGTTGTAAACGCTTTATCTACTTATATGGAAGTCACGATTTGTAGAGAAGGAAAAATTAGCCAAATTGAATTTGAAAATGGAGGACATGTTAAAACTCCTTTACATCAAATTGGGGAAACAAAAAAAACAGGAACAACTGTTACTTTCTTACCCGATAAAGAAATATTTAAAAATTGTAATTTTTCTTTTACAACCATTTGTGAAAGAATGCAAGAAAGTGCATTTTTACTTTCCAATGTGACCATTGAAATTATTGACGAAGAAGATAATTTAAGTAATAAATATCATTATGAAAACGGAATTATTTCATTTGTCGAATATATGAATGAAAATAAAGCCCCTTTAAGTAAAGTCATTCATTTTGATAACGTTAAAAGTAAAATTGAAGTCGATATTGCCATGCAATATACCGATTCTTATAATGAACAAATTTTATCATTTGTTAACAATGTTAAAACAGGTGATGGTGGAACGCATGAAGTTGGGTTTAAAACAGGTATCACGAAAGCCTTTAATGATTATGTTAAAAATAATAACGTTTTAAAAGGCAAAGACGTTTCTTTAGATGGTAGTGATGTAAGAGAAGGTTTGACCGCGGTTATCTCAGTTAAAATTCCTGAAGAGCTTTTACAATTTGAAGGTCAAACAAAAGGAAAACTAGGTACACCGGAAGCAAGAAGTGCTGTCGAAGGCGTCACTTATGAAAGTTTAAAATTCTTTTTAGAAGAAAATAAAGATACGGCATTAAGTATTTTAGAAAAAGCTCAAAAAAGTAAAATGGCTCGTGAAGCCGCTCGTAAAGCCCGGGAAAGTGTTCGTAAAGGAACGACGAAGAGTAATAAAGAAAGAGTTCTTAGTGAGAAACTTGCTAAAGCAACTGGTAAAAACTTTATGAAAAATGAACTTTTCTTAGTCGAAGGAGATAGTGCCGGTGGTTCTGCTAAATCGCATCGTAACCGCGAAACCCAAGCCATTTTGCCTCTTCGTGGTAAAGTATTAAACTGTGAGAAGGCAAGTAGCAAAGACATTGAAGGAAATGCTGAATTAAGACAACTTGAGTATGCGATTGGTGCAGGTCTTGGAGCCGACTTTGATTATAAAGAAAGTAATTATGGCAAAATCATCATCATGACCGATGCCGATGTCG
Organism: uncultured Bacilli bacterium; assembly: GCA_934085565.1. Lineage (GTDB taxonomy): Bacteria > Bacillota_I > Bacilli_A > RF39 > UBA660 > Ventrenecus. The sequence goes on from CAKOHG010000001.1 coordinate 31,899, forward strand.
ATGGGTCTCATATCCAAATTTTATTAATCACTTTCTTTTACCGTTTTATGCGTCCTTTGATTGAACAAGGTATGCTTTATATCGCGACACCTCCTTTATATTCTATTGAAACAGGTAAAGGTAAAGAATACATCGCGACCGATGAAGAATTAGAAGAAAGAAAAAAGACTTTAAAAGGTAATTATAAAATTCAAAGATTTAAAGGTCTTGGGGAAATGGATGCCAGTGAACTTTATGAAACCACGATGGACCCACATAACAGAAGACTTTTAAGAGTGACTTTAACCGATGCGGCGATTGCTGAAAAAAGAATCCATGTTTTAATGGGGGATGAAGTCACGCCAAGAAAAGAATGGATTAATGAAAATGTCGACTTTACCTTAGAAGATGACTTTAGAAAGTAGATGATGAGATGGCAAAGAAAACAGAAGAAAAAACAATTATTGAAAAAATATATGAATATAGCCTAGAAGAAATCATGGAGACAGGCTTTGGACGTTATGCGAAAGAAATCATCCAAGAAAGAGCCTTACCAGATGTACGTGATGGCTTAAAGCCAGTACAACGTCGTATTTTATATGCCATGTACATTTCTGGATTTACCCATAACAAGCCATATCGTAAAAGTGCCAAAGCAGTCGGAGATATTATGGGTAATTTCCATCCGCATGGCGATTCATCTATTTATGATGCGTTAATTAGAATGAGTCAAAATTGGAAAATGCGCGAAACTTTAATCGATATTCATGGTAATAATGGTTCGATTGATGGCGATGGTGCCGCAGCGATGCGTTACACCGAAGCAAGACTTTCTAAATTTGCCGAGGTCATGCTAGAAGGTATTAAGAAAAATACCGTGGAAATGACTTATAACTTTGATGATACCGAATTAGAACCAACCGTTTTACCAGCTTATTTTCCTAATCTTTTAGTGAATGGTTCCACTGGTATTTCAGCGGGTTATGCGACTAATATTCCCACTCATAATTTAAGTGAAGTTATTGATGCGACTATTAAACGTATCGAATCTCCTAATTGCACTTTAGAAACAATTATGAATATTATGCCGGGTCCAGATTTTCCAACGGCCGGAGTAATAGAAGGTAAAGATGGCTTAGTAGAAGCTTATAAAACAGGTAAAGGAAAAGTTATTTTAAAAGCTAAAACCGAAATCGTGGAAGAAAAAGGAAAAAAACAAATTATTGTTCATTCGATTCCTTATGATGTCATTAAAGAACAACTTATAAAGAAAATTATGGATATTAAAATTGATAAAAAGATTGAAGGTATCAATGATGTCATTGATGAATCAGACCATGAACATATGGCAAGAATTGTGATTGATTTAAAACAAGGTGCCAATGCCGAGCTCATTTTAAATTATCTTTTAAAAAATACAGATTTACAAATTAACTACAATTTCAACATGGTGGCAATTGTAAATAGAAGACCACGTCTTGTGGGTATCTTAGAAATTTTAGACGCTTTTATTGCTCATCAAAAAAGTGTTATTACAAGAAGAACACAGTTTGATTTAGATGCTGCCCGTCTTCGCTTTCATATTTTAGAAGGCTTAATGAAAGCCATTAGTATTTTAGATGAAGTCATTCAAACAATTAGAAAAAGTAAGAATAAAGCCGATGCGAAAGAAAACTTAGTCAAAGAATATGATTTTACCATGGAACAAGCGGAAGCTATCGTTACTTTACAACTTTATCGTTTAACCAATACAGATATTGTGGATATTCAAAATGAAATGGCTAAATTAGAAAAAGATATGTATGTTTGGGAACAAATTTTAAATAATGAAGAAGCTTTAAAACATGTTATGAAACAAGAACTTAAAGTTATCAAAAAAGAATATGGGGATGAAAGAAGAACCGAAATAAAAGCTGATGTTACCGAACTTAAAATTGATATGAAGAGTATGATTCCTAAAGAAAACGTTGTTGTTATGGTAACACATGAAGGATACGTCAAAAAAATGAGTGCCAAAGCTTATGCGGCAAGAAAAGAAGAAACGACTTTAAAACCAGGAGATTATATGACACATTTATTTGATGTTACAACCCAAGATAATTTGTTATTCTTTACGAACTTAGGTAACTATATTTTCATGCCTGTTCATAAAATACCCGAAGCTAAATGGAAAGATTTAGGCAAACACATTAATAACGTGGTAAGTTTAAGCCCTGAAGAAAAAGTGGTTTCAGCAATGATTTATCAAAGTGATGGCGAGGTCATCTCTGTTACGAAGATGGGTATGATTAAAAGAACTAAGATGAAAGATTTCGAAGTGAGTCGGACATCTAAAGCCATTGGAGCGATGAAGCTAAAAGAAAATGACGAGGTTATCACATCTATCCTGGCTGATAAAAATATTTTAATGGTAACTAAGAATGGTTATTATTGCTATTTTGACCGTTTAGAAATTCCTTTAGTTGGAACAAGAGGTATCGGTGTCAAAGGTATTATTTTAAAAGATGACGAAGTCATGGATACGATTTCATTAAATGAAGAAGAATACTTAACGCTTCTTACGAATCAAAATACGATGAAACGTATTAAAGTTTCGGATTTAGTGATAACCGGAAGAGCTAAAAGAGGGGCTACTTTACTTAAAAAAGTAAAAAGTGTCAATTATGAAATTGTTTCTATTTTGAAAACAACCGCAAAATCAGAAATCACCATTATTGGGGAAGATATTCAAGGAAATGTAAAAAATACAGAAATTCCAATCATGGATATTAATAGTACGGGTTCTTTAGTATCGAAAAAGAAAGTTTTAATGACGCTTTTAAAAGTGGAGTTAGAACAGGTTAAAGAAATTCATTTGGAAAGTGAAAAGGAAGAAGAACCATCACCAACTCAAGTAAGTTTTGATTTAGATGATTTTAAATTATAAAAATAATCACCTACTGCATACAATGTAGTAGGTGATTTTTTATGAATAAAAAAGAATTATTTAAAAACTTTGCCAGAATGCACCCTGAACTTGTTTCTTATGTCAAAGATGGTAAAATGACTTGGCAATCTTTCTATGAGCTTTACGATATTTATGGGGAAGATAATAAAGCCTGGGGTCCTTATTTAAATTCTTCTAGTGAGGGCTTAGGTGAAAACATTACCGATAAATTAAAAAATATTGATGTGAATTCAATTCAAGAACATATTAAAACAGCTCAAAAAGCTTTGAATTTAGTAAGTGAGTTAACAGGTAAGGCAGAGACAACAACCCCTTTAACCGCCTCTATTCCTAAAGTACCAAGACCAATTAATCACTTTTTCGAGGATTAAAAATGGATTTATTTTTACAAAAACAATTAAAAGATAACCCCAAAATGTATCAATATTTAAAAGAAAACTCACAATGGTTTAAATATTTAAATCGAAATCCTATGCTTTACAAAGAATTTGAAAATAACATGAAAGAACTTTATCATGAAAGAGCTACTGACAAAATAAGTGAAGCCATTGACAATATTGATTTAATCAGTAGTGTTTTAAGTTCTTTAAAATAAGTTTAGCTTCGTTTCTATCTTTTTCTCTTTTTAAACACTCAAAATAGTAAAAACTTTTTTCTAAGTCACTTTTAGCCATTCTTTCTAAGTAAGAATGAATAATGTAGGAATAAAGGTAAGTAGCATCCTCCTTTAAATTCACCTTTTTAACTGTCAAATAATACTGGTTACTTAAAGTATGATCAATACCATTAATATAGTTATAACCATGTACAAATTTAGTAAACATTTCTTTAATGTTCCAGGCATTGTTATTTTCTATTTTTGCTTCATCATTTAAAGTTAGGATTTTGTTCTCTTTTAGAAAAACAAAAGTAAGATATTCAAAAAAGTAGCCTTCTAGTTCAGATATAAAAGATTGTTCTCTATATGTATAAAAACGTTTTTCATAAAATCCGTGAGCATATTCATGATTCAAGACCATTAAATCTTCTAAGGTACGGTTGTAGTAAAGTTTAAAGTAAGGTTTTCCAAACAAGTCTCTTTTTGTGAGACCACGATATTTTGAACCATCTTGTTGTTTTATAAAAGATGTTCTTTTTTCAAAAGTTTTAAGTTTTTCTAGTTTTTCTTTTAAAAAAGGAAAATAGTTAAAAAAATCTTGGCACATGGCAAATAATTCTTTTTCACTTTCAAAATAAGGAGCAAGTTCTTGATATCGGAGAAGAGGCAAATTTTTGATTTTTTCGTATTCTTTTAGAATGTGTTTGGTAACGCCTTGAGGAATTCGTTCAAATTGCCTATTTAAATGTCTTTCTTTAAAATTCTGATTCATAAAGACTCCTTTCTAAAATACGTTTATTATAAAGTTTAATATTATAGACGTCAAGAAGTTATAAAATAAAGTTATTTGCACAAGTTAGTATATATGTTATAATGCTTTTGAAAGTAGGTTTTAAAATGTACGATACAATCATTATTGGAGGAGGACCAGCAGGTCTTACAGCAGCGATTTATTTAAAACGAGCTTGTAAGAATGTTTTAGTTTTAGAAAAAGAAACTTTTGGCGGACAAATTACCAAAGCAAATTATGTGGAAAATTATCCTGGTTTTACAAAGGTAAGAGGAATGGCTTTAGGGCAAGCTTTTTATGAACAGGCTTCCTCTTTAGGCGCTTTATTACGCTACGAAAATGCTTTAGAAATCAGAAAAGATCAAGGCGTCTTTTTTGTTAAGACCGAGGATAATGAATATGTGAGTAAAACGGTTATTTTAGCTTCTGGGACCCATCCTCGTAAATTAGAAATAGATGAAGAAAAATATTTAGGAAAAGGCCTTTCTTATTGTGCCACTTGTGATGGAGCTTTCTTTAAAGATAAAATTGTTTCTATTATTGGGGGAGGTAATACCGCGATTGATGATGCTTTTTATCTTTCTGATATTTGTAAACATGTTTACATTATTCACCGTCGTGATATTTTAAGAGCAGAACCTATTAAAGTAGCTAATTTAAAAAATAAAGATAATGTTTCTTTTATTTACAATGCTATTTTAAAAGAAATAAAAGGAAAAGATACGATTGAAGAAATTTTGTTAGAGCAAAATAAAAGAGAAATGCTTCTAAAAACAGATGGGGTTTTCATTGCGATAGGAAGTGTACCTAATACTGCTATTTTAAAGGATTTAGTGAAACTAGATGAAAGCGGTTATCCTTTAGTAAATCATGATTTAGAAACAACAGTTCCAGGTTTATTTTTAGCCGGAGATGTTTTAAAAAAAGATGTCAAACAACTTACGACGGCGACAAGTGATGGAACCATTTGTGCAACACGGGTTATTGATTATTTAAATGGGTTATAATAATCCATTTTTTTCATACCTTTTATTAAGGTGATGTTTGTGAATTTATCTGATTTGCAAAAAAAAGATGTTGTTAATTTAGATGACGGCAAAAAGATTGGAAGAATTATTGACGCAGAAGTATCTTATGATGGCAAAATTAATTATTTCGTTGTATTAAATTATAGTTTTTGGAAGTTTTGGCGCAAGAATGAAGAAGTACACATATCTTTTCCTCAAATCAAAAAAATAGGGGAAGATGTAATTTTAGTTGAATTTTAGTGTAAAGTTATTGTATACTTAAAAAGTAGAAAGAGTGTAAGGTATGAACGTCAAGATTATTCTCACAAGTTACTTTTTAAAATTCATGTATGGTGACAGAGCTTATGATGATCCGCTTCTTTTATCACGTGAAATTATGAAAAAAGCTTATAATGAGGGACTTTATTACATTTCAAGTAATAAAAATATTGATGCCGTTTTAAAAAGCAATTCAAAACGAACCCTTTATTTATTTGCGGGTATTCCATCTTTTCAAGATGTCTGTATGAATTTATTTCCAAGTGAAGAACTTTACGCTTTAAAAATTAATATTCCTTATGAAGCTATGGTGAATTTAAAATATGATGATGAAGAAAAGGTAATGGTAGGAAAGAATGTTGATGTTAGTCATAGTGAAAAAATAACTCTTGGTCTTATTTATGATAAAGAAGCCTTACATTATGCTTTAAAAGATGAAAACTATCATTATGAACCTGATAAAAATCAAATTGTTAAAGAATTTATTCAAGAATTAGAAAGCTATCAATATACGATTAAAAGTAGTGTCGAATATTTACAGAAAAGATTAAATGATTTTTTATCAAGCGAAGCTTGCAAAAGTGCTCTAGACGATGAAAATTCTTTAAATGACATTAAAGAATGTTATGAAATTTTACAATTATCTTCTTAAATCATATCTTTATTAAGAATGAAAAAGAAGATTTTTTTAATCTTCTTAAAATGAAGTAGAAACTTCTAATTTTTTTAACTCTTCTTTAGAAAGTCCTGTAGCAATAGTAATCTTTTCTAAAGGAATACCAATTTTTAAAAGTTCTTTAGCTATTAGGATACGTTCTTCTTTTTTTCCTTCGTTTTTGCCAATATCAATTCCTTCTTCAAGACCGTAATCACGAGCTTTTTTAAATATACTTCTTTCTTCGTTCATAACTTCATCACTTAAAAGGGCATTCATATACTCATCCATTGTCATAATTGTTCTCCATTTCTCTTTTAGTTTTTGTCTTTCGTCTTCACCTTTTGCTTTTAAATATCTTAAAATATCTAAAAACTCTTCATCACTTATGCCTACATTATAATTAAGTTTATCTAGTAAATCAAGTCGTATGTAGTAGATTTGAATGTCATCGGTTAAAGGATATCCTTGTTCTTCTAAGAAATATCTTTGAACTAACTTGTCTTGTAAAATACCTCTTTTAACATGATCTACTAAATTAATTTGAATGAACTTTTTCATCTTACGATATGGCATGCTCTTTTTTAATTGACTACTATAACCACGACATAGATAAACATTAGACGTTCTTAAATTTTCTTCATTAAAAGTTTTATAAGCTTCTAAGTTTAGAATGACATCTTTTCCTAGAAAAGCAAACACATCTGCCCTGATGTTTTTTTCTTTGAACAAACATTAAAAAAATACAAAAAAGATCAAAAAGTTGACATAAGATTTACAATTGTTACGTTAATTAAAAGAATGAAAAGTATTAGAATTAATTCTTTAAAAGATTATGTATTTTGGTGAAAAATTAACATGTTAGTCTACTTCCATTGACAAACATTTTAATAATATCTATAATGAAAATTACTTTTTTGTTTAGAATGGTGGAGAGTTGAATGTTAAATATTAATGAGACATATTTGAGTACAAATAGACTTGGAAATAATGCTAATGATCAAGAATGGGAAATTGTTAGTAAGTGGTTAGAAACCGGTTCTTTAAATAGCCAAGAGGAAATACAAGTTTGTTATAATAATATGGAAAAAAATAAAAAATGGTATTACCATATGAATCGTCATAAAGATGTTTCTGATGAGTGGGTTTTGTCTATACTATTTGTTTTAGGCTTTTTCTACATTCCTTTTATGTATGAAATGGGGATTAAAATAATTGAGATGTTGAACCAATATGTTACATTGAATGAAATCACATTATTTGTTCTTCAACGTAGCGTCGGTTTTATGCTTGGAATTGGAGCTAGTATTGCAACCGAAAGAATTTTAAGAAATATAATTCTTGATAAACAAATAAGAAATTTAAATAAAGCATTAGAAATGAGTTTAGGAATAAAGAAACAAAATAAATTTTTTAGTAGAATGAAGGGATTAAATTTATTTCATAAATCTAAAAGCTATACCCAACAAAATACAACTTCTTTTCAAAATGAAAAAGATTGGCATCTTAAATCAGACAATGTTTCTGAAACATTAGAAGAAAAAGATAAACTTTTTGATTTTACTAAAAAAGTAAGTGCAGAAATGAATTTGATAAAAGTTAATACTTATCCTGACTGTGAAAAAGATTTAATTTCTTTACATGCTCTAGCCATTGAATATATAGAGAATATTTCTAAAAAAGGTGCTACTCATCAACCTTTTGATGAATCTATCTATTGGACAAGATTAAATGATTTAAAAAAACAAATTGCCGAAAAGATAAAAGCAAATGATATTGTAAAGAGTAATATTGACTTTATTAATAAAAATGTAAATAGTCAACAAGGTCACTTTGAAACTATGTCAAATGCTCATTTTTCGACAATTACAGAAGATTCTTCTATGGCAATATCAAATATTGATCTTGAAGATAAGGGAATAAGTCGTAGTCTTAAACCTAAAAATAATTGATGTAAGAAAGTTATTAATGACTTTCTTATTTTTTGTTTAAAAATATAAATTGCAATGATATAAAGTTTATAATTCAAAAGCCCCATCTTATTATTTTTCTTTCTTGTTTGTCACAAAGGCACATGTTATAATATGACTTGTGAAGAGGAAACTATGAAAAAGAAGAAGATACAAAAGTTAATTGGTTTTGCTTTATTATTAGTTTTAGATCAAGTAAGTAAAGCCTTTATGAGAAGCATTTTGACAAGCAAAAGCATTACTATCATTCCTAATTTCTTTAAATTAGAATTAGCTTTTAATACGGGTGGAGCATGGAGCATTTTAAATGGTAATGTAGGAGTCCTTATTCTTTTAAATATTCTGATTTTGTTTGTTCTTTTTAAAATGTCTTCTAAGATAAAAGAAACCCGTCTAAAAAGTATCAGCTACGTATGTTTAATAGCGGGAACGGTAGGTAATTTATTAGACCGTATTTTTTATGGGGCTGTAACAGACTTTTTATCCTTTAACTTTTGGGGATATCATTATCCAATTTTCAATCTAGCTGACATTATGATTGTCGTGGGCGCTTTTCTTCTTATATTAACTCTAGAAAGTAGGTAAAATATGCAAGAATTTATATGTGAAAAAAATAATGAAAGAATAGATAAATATTTAAGCGAAGCTTTAGAAAAATCAAGAAGTACCATTGCTAAAATGCTTGAGACCGAATGTATTTTAGTGAATGATAAACCAGTTAAAGCTTCCTATAAAATCAAAGAAAATGATAAAATTACGATTGTTAAAGAATATGTAGAAGATATCCCTTTGACACCAGAAAAAATGCCTTTAGATATTGTTTATGAAAGTGAAAATGTCATCGTGGTAAATAAACCGTCTGGTTTAGTTGTCCATCCTGGAAGCGGTAATAAAGAACATACTTTAGTAAATGGTCTTTTATATCATACTAATCTAAGTGAAGGTGAAGAAAATCGTCCAGGTATTGTTCACCGTATTGACAAAGATACTTCAGGACTAATGTTAGTCGCTAAAAATAACGAAGCTCATCAAATTTTAGCAGATGATTTTAAAAATAAAAGAGTGGAAAGAAAATATATTGCTTTAGTTAAAGGTATTTTAAAAAATAATAATATTGTGATAGACGCTCCCATAGGAAGAGATGAAAAAAATCGTAAAAAAATGTGTGTTACTGATAAAAATAGTAAACATGCCGTTACAAGGGTAAAAGTATTAAAAAGATATGATAAATACACCTTAATTGAATGTGTTTTGGAAACAGGAAGAACACATCAAATAAGAGTTCACATGGCTTATATTGGCTATCCTTTATTTAATGATCCAGTGTATGGCAAGGAAGAAATTAAAGGCTTTGGACAGTTTCTTCATTCTCATGAAGTTACTTTTGAAGAGCCTATCACGAAAGAAAAATTACATTTCGAAGTACCTTTACCAGAAGTATTCCAAAATTTCTTAGATAATTTAGAAGAAAATGATGAAGATCATATAGAAAAATAATCCTAAAGTAAAAAGAAAATAAGGATAATCAATTAATAACAGTTTATGGTTTATTTTCTTTAATTTTATAAGTAATAGAAGGGCATATCCTAAAAGAAAGAAAGAAGAGCACAAACTTAAAAATAATTCTTGAAAAGTAAAATAAAAAGCTGTGGTTGAAATTAAAAAAATACAATTGCAAAAAAGTAAAAAATAAAGGTCATTATCGCTTTCTTTTAATAAAGCTTTTCCTAAAGAAACACTTAATAAAGAAGTGGATAAAATGAGCAAAATTAAATAATAAAGCATCGGTATCACCCTTTACTAATGATATGAATTTTAGTAAAATAATATACGTAGGAGGTTTTCAAAAAATGCTTACAATGGAAACAAAAGATGAGATTCTTATGCGACTTGTTCATTACTTTGTCACAGAAGAAGATTATAGTCCCATGATTGTAAATGGAGTTAAAGATGAGATTTGGCTTCAAAATCAAAATGGACCTTATAAAATTATTCGTATTAATGCCAACTATATTCATAATGAAGAACAATATGAATTTGATTTAGTTAAGTTACATAATGTCATGCGTCAAGTAAAAAGAAAAACACTTTCTTGGTCTATGAATGCCTTAAATATTTTATTAGATGTCAATGATGATGTTCACTTTGAAGAAAGTAAAACCATTGAATCTGTAGCTATTACGGATGAGAAAGCTATTACGGATGAAAATTTACTTAATAAATTTCCGGATATCAATGATAAATTTTTGGCAAAAGAAGAAGGTATTGATTTAATGCTTAACGTGGCAAATGATATCAATGCTAAAACGGAAAAAGAAAACAAAACTTATGAAAAACTTTTCAGTCCTAAAAAAATAGTTGTGACGAACGTTTTAATAGCTATCAATGTTTTAGTTTTCTTCATTACTTTTATTTTATCCGGTGGCGTATTATCTGGTAGTGCTCTTTTAAAATATGGGGCTTTAAATAGTGTGCTTGTGTTAAATGGTGAATGGTGGCGATTAATTACAGCGGGCTTTTTACATGGTGGTATTCTTCATTTACTTTTTAACATGTATTCACTTTATTTAATAGGAACCCAAGTAGAAAACTTTGCGGGTAAGAAAAAGTATCTTATTATTTATTTTACGAGTTTAATTGGAGCCAGTTTAATGAGCTCTGTCATTACTCCAAATGTGATAAGCGTTGGGGCTTCTGGAGCTATTTTTGGTCTTATGGGCGCCTTAGTTTATTTTGGTAGTCAATATCGTGTTTACTTAGGATCTATTTTTAATAATCAAATTATTCCTTTAATTATTATTAATATTTTATTTGGTTTTATGGTAACTGGTGTTGATAATGCTGCCCACATTGGTGGTTTGATTGCTGGTGTTTTAGCCGCGATGATGACAGGCATTCAACAAAAAGAAAATTCTAAAAATAAATTAAATGGTCTTATTTGTCTAATTATTTATTTAGGCTTTTTGGGGTATTTGCTCTATTTTAGATAAAGTTGTTTTAAACAGCTTTTTTTCTTTCAAACTTATTAGAAAAGAGGATATATATGGACGAACAAATTAAAGGTAATATGAAAATTCATAATCAAAATTTAAGTATTTATGCGACAAAAGATGAAGAGGCAGTACGTTTTTTAGAAGAAAAAGAAGATATGCGTGGACCTTTCTTTAGAGATATTGACAGGATTATTTATTCTTATGCTTTTATTCGATATAGTGATAAAACGCAGGTTTTTCCAGGACATAAAAATGATCATATTACGAAAAGAATGCTTCATGTTCAATATGTGAGTAAGATTGCACGGACGATTGGTAGAGCCTTAGGCTTAAATGAAGACTTAATAGAAGCGGCAAGTCTTGGTCATGATTTGGGACATGTCCCTTTTGGCCATTTTGGCGAATCCGTGTTAAGTAAAATTAGTGAAGAACATAATGAAGGCTATTTTAATCATAATGTGGAAAGTGTCAGACTTTTGATGAATTTAGAAAATAAAGGTTTTGGTAAAAATATTACCTTACAAGTTTTAGATGGTATTTTATGTCATAATGGTGAATTAGAATTACAAGAGTATCGTCCCAAAAAGAAAACCAAAGAAACTTTTTTAGAAGAGTACGAAAGAACTTATACTGAAAAAGATTTTGTTAAAACACTTGTACCTATGACTTTGGAAGGGTGTGTAGTAAGGGTAAGTGATATTATTGCCTATCTTGGTAAAGACATTGAAGACGCTCGTATTCTAGGCATTATTAAAGAAGAAGATATTCCTATTAATATTCGTCAAATTTTAGGCGTTAAAAATAGAGAAATTGTTAATACTATAATTATGGACCTTATCCATAATAGCTTTGGTAAACCTTATTTGAAATTAAGTGACGACGTTTTTGAAGCGATTAAAGAACTCAAAAAGTTTAATTATGTGAATATTTATGACAAGTCTTTAACCGAAGAAGAAAAGAACGAAATTATCCATAGATATGAAACTTTATTTAACGTTTTTTTACAAGATGTAAAAAATGATAATCGAAAGTCACTTATTTTCAAGGATTTTTTGAATTATAAAAATGAAGCTTATCAAGAAAACACTTCTAGTGAAAGAAAAGTGATTGATTTTTTAGCAGGGATGACTGATGATTATTTTGGTAATTGTTACGAGAAAGTAGGGATATGATGGAATATAAAAAATATGCTTTAAAAATGGGCAATCTTTATACCATTAAAACAGATAAATTTAGAACGGCAAATATTGAAATAAATTTTAAATGTGATATTCGAAATTGCAATGTCACTTGTCAAAATCTTTTAAGTCGTTTAATGGGTTATACTTCAAATGATTATAAAACGAAAAGAGAAATGATGGTTAAAAGAGAAGAACTTTATAATTTGGACTATTCAAGACAAATTTCAAGAGTAGGATACACTCTTTTTACTACTTTTGAAGCTGAAATTTTAGATCCAAAATATGTCAAAGAAGAAGATTATTTAAAAAACGTGATTGTCTTTCTTGCTAATACCCTTCAAAATCCTCATATTGAAAAGGGCAAATGGAATGAAAAAAGTTTTGAAATTCATAAAGAGAAACTTTCTTCAGCAATGGATAGATACAAAGAAAAGCCAACGACTTATGCTATTAGGGAAAGTAGAAAAATTTTATATAAAGATGGTTTTCTGAGTCAAGGTCTTTTAGGCACCCATGAAGAGTTAAATAAACTAAATTCAAAAGATGTTGCCAAAGCTTATGAAAGACTTATAGAAAGTCCTTGTGACGTTACAGTGATTGGAAATTTAGATATGGATAAAGTAGCTTCTCTATTAGATAAATATTTTCATTTAAAGGCGACTTTAAGAGAAAAATTTATTACTAGAACCAATGAGACTATGTATCCAGTTAAAGACTACAAAGAAAAAGGACCATTTAATCAAACTCAATTACTTATGTTATATGAATTTAAAGAATTAACTTCTTTTGAAAGATATTTTGTGTCACCTATATTTATGCGATTATTTGGTTCTTCTTCAGGCATGGATGATAAGCTGACAAAAACTTTAAGAGTGGATAATTCCTTATGTTATTTCTGTGGTTGCCAAGCCATTTTAAGAGACAATTTATTGAATATTTATGTTGGGTTAAATCAAAAAAATGTAGATAAAGCAAAAGCATGTATTGAAAATAGTTTAGAAGAAATGCGAAAAGGAGAGTTTGACACTAGTTTACTAAATATTCAAAAAGAAAAATATTTACAAGATTTAAAACTAAATCAAGATAGTATTTATAGTCTTATGGATAATTATTATTTTCATGAGATAAATAATTCACCTACCTACGAAGAATTCAAAAAAGAAATCCCTAAAGTAACTTTTGAAGATGTGAAAAACTTTGGCGAGAAACTTGTCTTTTTAATGTCTTATGTTTTAGAGGAGGAAGCACATGAAAACAATTAAAATTGAAGGAATAGACGAGTATGTTTATGAGGGTATTTGCAAAAATGGCTTAAGAGTATATGTATGGGTACAAGAAAAAGCTAATTCTTTTAAAGGAACTTTAACTTATTTATGTGGAGCAGAAGATATTCATTTTAAAAGAGGTGATGAAGAAATTCATGTTCCTATGGGAGTTGCTCATTACTTAGAACACATTATGTGTAAAGATGAAGAAAATGTTTCTTTACTTAGTAAGTTTCAAAAAAATCATGCTTATTCTAATGCTTCCACTTATCCAGATCGAACCGTTTATGAATTTGTTGGTTCTAACCATTTAAAAGAAAATCTAAATTTATTATTAGATAGCATTCAAACTAAAGAATTTAATGAACATGCTTTCGAAACGGAAAGAGGACCAATTATTGAAGAAGCACGTATTCAAAGTGATAATGTAAATCGCCTTTCTTTATATGGGGTGAATGAAACTTTATTTCAAACTTATCATAATCATGTCTGTGGAACAGGTACTAAAGAAGACATTGAAAAAATCACTTTAAAAGATTTACAAGTTTTTTATCAAACTTTTTATCATCCTTTAAATAGCTTTTTAGTCGTGACGGGAAATGTTGACCCTGAAGAAGTCTTTAAAATCGTTTTAGAAAATCAGAAAAAGAAAAACTTTCCAACCTTTATAAAACCTGAAAAAGAAGTTTATCAGGAACCTCAAGATATCGTTACTCCCAAAAAGGAAGTTTCTTGTAATGTTGAGGTACCTAAAACTCTTATTTCTATAAAAGTGCCTATTAAAAGTGAGGCAACTAACTTTGATAAAGTTCTTTTATTAGATGCTTATAGTCTACTTTTAGAAGCTAATTATGGAGTGACTTCTTTATATCAAGAAAAGTTTTTTGAAGATAAACTAGGGTTAAGTTTAGATACGCAAGTTTATTTAGAACGTGATTATTTAGTGGCTCAAATAGTATTTCGGTCTGAAGTTCCGGATAAAGCTTTAGAAAGTGTTATAAACCAACTTCAACATCTAGAATATGATGAAAAAGATATTTTACGAAAAGTAAAAGCTGAGATAGCCAATTTAGTGACTAACTACGAAGATGTTGAAAATGTAAATGATTATTTTGTTTTCTCTCTTACGACTTTTGGGCAGATTTTAACAAATGAAAAAGAAATATTAGAAAGCTTAACCGTTTCAAAAATTAAAGAGTTAACCCAAAATATTAATTCTTATCCTTATAGTGTCTTTACTTTGACACCAAAAAAGAAGTCTTGTTAGGCTTCTTTTAATTTTTTATAAACTTCATCAATATTTTTAGTTCCTTTTTCATATAAAAAATTAGGAAGTAAATGAAGATGAACATGTTTGATAACTTGAGAGTCTCCATAATTGAAAAGAAGAGTACAAGCACTTTTATCTAATTTTGTCATTAAATCTTTATTTAATTTTTGAGCGATTTCAAACATATCATTTAAAGTCTTACTATCTAATGCCATATAATCTTCAAAATGTTTTTTAGGAATAATTAAAGTATGACCTTCTGCTTCTTCTTGGTCGATATCTAAAAAAGCCATATAATTATCGTCCTCGTATAATATTTTACTTTCTACCTCATGATGAGCAATTTTACAAAATAAACAATCCATTTATATCAAATCCTTTCTTTCTAAGTTTAGCAAAAAATACGCCTTTTGACAATCATTATGAAATTTGATATAATATATTCTTAGCTGTTTAAAGGAGGTATTTTATGACGACATATGCTTTAGGGGTTAAAAGACCATTTCAAAAAGATTATATTGCCCTTATGGAAAACATTGATAAAATTGATGAGTTGTTTTTAACAATGGGAAGAGTTGGTGTTCTTGAAAAAATAAAACAATACGATTCTACGATTACAGAAACAAATCCGGATTGCCTTGCTATTTTCAAATTAAATAAAAATAATAAATGGCAAGAAGTCGAAAATTTTATTATTGAAGATGAAAAGATTTTAACGTTTTCTCTAACCAACTTATTGGAACTAAAAGAAGCTCAAAAAATATTAAATGTTTTATATAGTCATTTTAGACATGATTTAACAAAAACACATACCTCTCTTTTATTTAAACAAATGATTATGAGTATGAAAGAAAATAAAGACAATTTTTTAAATAATTTTTATGCTTGTGATTACGAAGAACAAAGAAAAATACGTTTATTTATGGTAAGAGATAATTACATTAAAAAATTTTTACAAGAAGATACTCTTAATAAAATACCTTTAAAACAAGATGTTAAAGAACCAGAAAATAGAGTAGAAGTTTTAAATATTGATGAATATATTTTAAAAAAGAAGAAAGCTAGCTAATTTTAAGCGAAAATTCTTCTTTTTTTTGGCATAGAATGTCATAGGTGATAGAATGCATCTTTACAAAACAATTAAAAATTTTTTATATGATAAAGATTATTTTATTGATTGTTGGGCTTCTTTTATTCATGTTTATGGCTTTTTGGATATTGAAATTTTAAAAGAAGATAAAATTTTACTGGTTTTACCAAATTTTAAACTAGAGTTATGTGGTACCCAATTTCGTGTTGTAAAACTTTCCAAAAATGAAATTTTAATTGAAGGTGAATTAACAGAAATGAGGTTTCAAAAATGATATGGCTTAAATTAAAATTACGAGATAAAAACCGTTTTTTAATACGGGCATTTAAACAAAAAATAACACTTTACGAGATTAAAGAAGAAAAAGATGTTTGCTATATCAAAATAGATAGGCAAGATAAAGAAAAAATCAAAAAAATGTGGTTTGTTAAAATTTTGGATGAAAAAAATATAGGTCTTTCAAGAGTAAAAGAAAAGATATATCAAAATCATATTTTTCTTTTTTCTTCTTTAATAGGACTTATTTTGTTATTTTTACTTTCTCATGTCATGGTTTCGGTGAGTGTTATTCATGAAAGCAAAGAAATCAGAGATTTTTTAGAAATAGAACTCGCAGAAAGAGGGATTAAAAAAAATACCTGGAAAAAAAGCTATAATGAGTTAGAAGAAATCAAAGAAGATATTTTAAATTCTTTTCCTGATAAATTAGAATGGTTAGAAATAGAAATAAAAGGCATGAATTATATTGTTAGGGTTGAGGAAAGAAAATTAAATGACCCTAATCATGAAGAAAAATTATGTCATCTTGTTGCTTTAAAAGATGGGATAATTAAAGAAATGGTATATGAAAAGGGGATGTCCTTAGTAAAACAAAATGACGCGGTTAAAAAAGGAGATATTTTAATAAGTGGTATTATTAAAAATAATGAAGAAGAGGTGGGATACACTTGTGCTAAGGGAAGCGTTTACGCAGAAGTTTGGTACAAAGTAACTGTGAGTATTCCTTTAACCTATGAAGAAGCGACAAAAACAGGTAAAAAAAGATGGAATTTTAAATTAAATGACACGCCCATCTTTAAAAATAGATTAACTAATTTTTCGGAAGAAAAACATCTTTTGTTTTCTTTATTTGGTCAAAAATTATATTTTGTTGTGCAAAGTGAAGAAGAAAAACAAGCAAAAATTTATAGTGAAGAAGAAGCCTTAGAGGAAGCCACTTTAAAAGCTACTTCAAAAGTAGAAAGTACTTTAAAAGATAAAGAGAAGATTTTGACGAAAAAAGTTTTGAAAAAAGAAGTAAATGATAGTACAATGGTGGTAGAGGTTTTTGTGGTTGTTTTAGAAAATATCGCCCAAACCCAAGAATTTACCAAAGGGGAATAAATTATGGAACTAGAGTTAATTGAGGGTGCTTTTCAAAATATTTGGCCCATGCTTACTATTTTCTTAGTAGTCATTACATCTATAAGAGTGACATATTTGCATGTTAATAATGAAAAATTTGTCTTTTATAAAGAATTTTTAAACTTAGTTTTTGTAGTTTATGCACTCCTTTTATTTAATTTGCTTACGAATGCTGAACTAAATACTTCAAGTGGTCTAAATCTTGTACCTTTTACTGAGATTTTACGTTATAAAGTAGGAACCCATGGTTTTTATTTAAATGTTATAGGAAATATTTTACTTTTTGTTCCATTTGGCTATTTTGTTTCAGGCTATGTCAAGGCAAGTAAAGTAAGCCATATCTTATTTATAAGCTTAATTACGAGTTCTACTGTCGAACTTGTTCAACATTATATTGGACGTAGTTTTGACGTTGATGATATTTTACTTAATGTCGTAGGTGCTATCGTAGGCTTTTTACTTTATATTGGTTTAAGTGCTATTAAAAAACATTTGCCAAGATTTTTAAGAAGTGATACTTTTTATAACATTTTATGTGTTTTATTATTCGTTATTGTGTTATTATGGTATTTAAATTATATTGGTATTAATTTACTTTAAGAAACGTGAGGGGGAATTATTTTGAATCAATATGAGATTAATGATAATTATGGTTATCAAAATTATGAATATTTAGATGAAGTGATAACAAAAGTTTTTGAACATGAAAATGTTCATAACGCTATTTGTTCTATTATTTTTGTGGATAATGAAGAAATTCATCAAATAAATAAAGAAAGAAGAGGAGTAGATCGCGCGACGGACGTGATTAGTTTTGCTTTGGAAGATAGTCCTGATGATTTTGATGAATTTAGAATTTTAGGAGATATTTTTATTTCTATTCCAAAAATGCAAGAACAAGCGAAAGAATATGGTCATTCTGAAAAAAGAGAACTTTCTTTTTTAGTTGTTCATGGTCTTTTACATTTATTAGGTTATGATCATATGAAAAGTAAAAAAGATGAAGAAATCATGTTTTCTTTACAAGATGAGATCTTAGAAAGTTTAAATATATTAAGATAGGGGTGAAAAATTTGAAAAGTGGTTTTGTAAGTATTATTGGTCGCCCAAATGTTGGTAAAAGTACACTTTTAAATGCTATTTTAGATTTTAAAGTGGCTATTATTTCTGATAAAGCGGGTACGACACGTAATATTATTCAAGGAATATATAATGATGAGCATAGTCAAATCATTTTTTTAGATACGCCAGGTATCGCTAAACCTAAGAATAAGTTAGGTAAAATTTTAAATAAAGAATCTTATGCAATGATGCAGGATGTAGACGCTATTTTACTTGTTGTCGATGCCGCTTCTGGACTTGGCAAAGGTGATAAATATATTTTAGAAAATTTGAAAAATAATAATGTACCAGTGATTTTAGTTTTAAATAAAATTGACCGCTTAAAAAGAGAACAAATCATGGAGTCTATTATTGCTTATAAAGATTTATATTCTTTTGCAGAAATCGTACCGGTTAGTGCTTTAGAAAAAGATAATATTGAACGTTTATTAGAAGTAATCAAAAAATATTTATCTGGTAACGTTCGTTATTTTGATGAAGATATGGTTACAAGTAGTCCTATGTCATTCATGGCAAGTGAACTGGTAAGAGAAAAACTTCTTAATGCAACTATTGAAGAAGTTCCTCATGCTCTTACCTGTGTTACGACAGCTTTTGAAGAGAAAAAGGATATTGTAAATATTAATGTTGATATCATTGTCGATAGAGAATCTATTAAAAAGATTGTTATTGGCAAAGGTGGCGAAAGACTTAAATTAGTTGGTAGTGAAACACGTAAAGAGTTAGAAAATCTTTTAGGTAAAAAAGTTTACTTAGAATTATATGTTAAAACTATTCGTAACTGGAAAGAAAAACAAGCTTTCTTAAAAGAATTAGGTTTTGATGAATTAAATTTAAAATAATTGTATAAAATCTTTTCTTTCTTCCCAAGATAATATTAGAAGGGAAGAAGAGAATATGACAAAAAAAGAAGCATGGAATAAATTTAAAGAAACAGGAGAAATTAAGTATTATTTAAAATATAAAGGAAAAGATGTGGAATTATGATAACAAAAGTGATGGGTTTCGTTGTAAGAACAATTGATTATAAAGACTCATCACTTTTAGTTTACCTTTTAACTCATGAATATGGTCTTATTGGTCTCATTGCCAAAGGGGCTAAACAAATGAAAAGTAAGTTAAGAAGTGGAACTTCTAAATTTACTTATGGCTATTTTTACATCTACTATAAGGAAGATAACCTTTCTATTTTAAAAGAAGTCGATGTTATCGATAATTATCCTCGCTTACACGAAGATATTACACTTATTGGTTATTTAAATTATGTAACAGATTTAACCACGCAAGTGTATAAAGAAAGTAACGAAACAAAATTATTAGATTATTTATTAGTAACTTTAAATAAAATGAATCAAGGCTTAGATGCCGCTATTTTAACGAATATTTTAGAGGTGAAGTATTTACCTCTTTTAGGAGTTTCTTTAAACTTAGATTCTTGTGTTAAATGTAAATCCACCACTAATTTACTCACGTTATCTTTAGATAATGGAGGTATGATTTGTCAAAATTGTTATACTAATGAGATTTTATATTCTAAAAAAACTTTGTATTATTTAAGGTTATTTATGAATATTGATATATCAAAAATTACTAAAATAGATATTAAAGATGACATAAAAAAAGAGTTAGATAATTTTCTAACGGCTTATTATAGTTCTTATACAGGTCTTTACTTAAAAAGTAAAAAATTTTTACAAGAGATTAAGGGTTTTTAACTTCATCTTTATCTTCAAAAATTTGGACCATTTCCTCTGAAGGAATCTTCAATATTTTTTTAATTCTTTTTAATGTTTCCAGTGTCGTACTGGTTTCATTTTTTTCAATTCGTTGTAATTGTCTCGTAGAAATAAATAATTCTTCGGCTAGCCTTTCTTGGGTATAGCCTCTTTTTTTTCGATATTCTTTAATCATAACTCTCACCTATGACATATTTTGTCATAGTATTGTATGAAAAAACACGGTATGAAATGTCATGCTAACTATTGTCTTGAAAAATAAACTGTGTTATCATAAATATGACATAATAAGTCGTGCTAGAATAGAAAAATATGGGCATAGTAATAGTGGTGAGAAAATGAAATTAGAAAAATTTAAAGTTAAGAATATAAAGAAAACAAGTATAAACTTATTTTTAATAGGCATTGGTCTTTTACTGGGATATTTTTTATTTGGTAGAAGTTATGCTTTTTATGAGGAAAATAAAAATTTTGATGTCATAAATGGAACGGTAGAAGATCCAGGAGATATTTATTTTGCTTATTATATTGATGGAGAAATATCAAGAGAAATGCCTAAGCAAAATACAGGTTATACTTTGGATGAGACTAAATCTAATTGTAATAACAACGTTACAGTGACATGGGATAATGCATCATGGGAAGCTAGGGTAAATCACAAAAATTATAGTGCCACAACAAACACAAGAACCAAATGTACTTTGTATTTTAATAAAACTTCAAAAACAGTCTCAACTGTCTTAGGAAATATTGACGTGAATAATTATACCCCAGATTTTACAAAGTCAGCTTGTGACGATGAGTCTTGCGAATCACATGAAAAAGGGATATACGAAACGACAGATTATGATGGCAATCCAACTTATTATTATCGTGGTTCTGTTGAAAATAACTATGTAAAGTTTGCTGGGTATTATTGGCGAATTATTCGTATTAATAGCAACGGTTCTATTAGAGTGATCTATGATGGAACGAGTGCTCACGATAATGGAGAGGCATCAGAAGATAGGCAATATGGCACAAGTCAATTTAATACAAATAATAATAACAATATGTATGTAGGTTACATGTACACATCAGGAGATGCTCACGGTGTTGGGACATCTTCTACGATTAAGAATAATGTAGATAAATTTTATACAGATAAATTAACGAGTTATACTTCAAAAATAGATACAAGTGTCGGTTTTTGCGGCGATCGTGCAATTTTGAATCAACAAACAGGTGTAGGTACAGGAACAGTAACGACTTATAATAAAGGCTATCTAAGAGTAGAAGAAACTACCCCAAAACTTACTTGTGAGAATGCAAGCGATTATTATACTGCGTCAACTTCTTCTAATGGGAATAAATCTTTGAAGTATTCGATTGGATTAATTTCAGTTGATGAAGTAATGCTAGCGGGCCATGCTGGAGGAATATTTGATGGTTTTAATAATAATACTAAGTTGAATAAGAATGGTTATTTAGTATCAGGATACAGAATTTGGACAATGACACCGGCTGGCAGTTATAATCCGTATTATGTTTCAAGATGGGTGTCATTTGTTTTTCAATTTAACGAAGTTGGTAAAATTGATGATGATTATACTAATTATAGTTATTATATTCGACCTGTAGTCAATATTCGATCTGGCGTAACAATTACAGGAAGTGGCACCAAAACAGATCCATATGTAGTGAGTTAAGGAGGAACTATGAAACTAGAAAAATTCAAAATAAAAAATCATAAAAAAATAGTTATGATTGCATTTACTTTTATGATTGGTATTATAACAGGTTATGTAATTTTTTATCAAAGTTATGCTTTTTATGAGGAAAATAAGAATTTTGATGTGATAAATGGCATCGTAGAAGATCCAGGAGATGTCTATTTTGCATATTATATTGATGGAGAAATATCTCGAGAAATGCCTACTCAAAATACAGGTTATACTCTAGATGAAGCAAAATCAAATTGTAATAACAATGTTACAATAACATGGGATAACGCATCATGGGAAGCTAAGGTAAATCACAAAAATTATAGTGCCACAACAAATACCAGAACCAAATGTACTTTATATTTTAATAAAACTTCCAAAACAGTTTCAACTGTCCTAGGAAACATAGAGGTAAATAGTTACACTCCTGATTTCACCAAATCAGCGTGTGACGATGAGTCTTGCGAATCACATGAAAAAGGAATATACGAAACGACAGATTATGATGGTAATCCGACTTATTATTATCGTGGTTCAGTCGAAAATAACTATGTAAAATTTGCAGGATATTATTGGCGTATCATAAGAGTTAACAGTAATGGATCTGTCCGATTGATCTATGATGGAACAAGTGCTCATAGTAATGGCGAATCATCAACTGATAGACAATATGGAAGTGTTTACTTTAATTCTGCTCATGGTAATAATATGTATGTTGGTTATATGTATACTGATGGAGATGCACATGGTTTCAGTACGTCTTCTGTTATCAAAACAAATGTTGATAAGTTTTATGCCGATAAACTTTTGAGTTATGCTTCAAAATTAGATACGAATGCTGGCTTTTGTGGTGACCGTTCTACATTGAGTTTAAGAGCTGGTTCTGGCACAAGTGATATTGAGACTTATTATAAAGGGTATCTAAGAGTGGAGGAAAGTAGTCCGACACTTACCTGTGAAAATATGAATGATTATTATACCATTTCAAGCGCTTCGAGTGGCAATAAAGCCTTAACATATTCAATAAGTCTAATTTCAATAGATGAAGTTATGTTAGCTGGCCATGCTGGTGGAATATTTAATGGTACTTATAACCATCAAAAATCTAATAAAAGCGGTTTCTTGACGACTGGTAATCGCTTTTGGACCATGACACCAGCTGGAGGTTATTTTATTTATGGTGCGGGAGATTGGAGAGCTGGTCCATTTATCGTATGGGAGCAAGGTGGTATTGATTCTTGGTTTTCTAATTATATCTATGGTGTTCGTCCTGTAATCAATATTCGTTCCGATGTAACGATTACAGGAAGTGGAACAATGACGGATCCTTACGTTGTAAATTAATATATTAATAATTAAATTTTTAAAATGCTCTATTGCAAATAGGGTATTTTTTTTGCCTAAAATAACAGTATTATAAAATTTGTGAAAGGAAGAAAAAAATGAAAGAAAACATCTATTTACGAAAAGATGGAAGATTTGAAATGAGGTATCATTATGGTTATCGTGATGATGGCAGTTCAAATTACAAATCAATTTATGGTATGACAGAAAAAGAGGTGAAAAAGAAATATAAAGAAACCATAGCTAAATTATTAAAACAACATGATCTTCTCATTTTTGATAAAAATTATTTAGGATATGATATAAATTTATGGCTGATGAACGCTAAAATAAAAAGTAAAAAATCGACTTATTCTAACTATTATTATTTGGTATTTTCTCGTATTGTTCCAAAATTTGCCAAGATGAGAAAAGACACTATTTCTTTAGAATTAATTAACAATTTTACTAATGAATTAATAAAAGATGACTTATCAGCTAAGAGTATAAATGATCTTTTAATAATTCTTCAACAAATATTAAGATTTGGAGAGATTGATATAAAAATACCTAAGCCTAAAATTCCTAAAAAAACAATTCAAATTTTAAAAAAGGAAGAACAGAAAAAATTAGAAGAAGCGTTAATGAAAAAATTAAACAATGTTTCATTTGGTATTTATTTAACCCTTTATACAGGTTTAAGAATAGGGGAGCTATGTGCTTTAAGATGGGAAGATATTGATCTTATAAATAAAAAAATACTGGTTAAAAACACATTAATTAGAATTAAAAATCCAGATGTAACGTCTAAAGAAAAAACCATACTAATTTTAGATGAACCAAAATCTATTTCTTCAATAAGAGAAATCCCCATTCCCAATTTTTTAATGCCAATAATTCAGAAAATTAGTAATAATGTTAAAACTAATTTTTTTCTTGTTTCAGGATCTGAAAAAATGATGGAACCAAGAAGTTATTTTAATAAATATAAAAAAATCATGAAAGAACTAGATTTAGAACAATATAGCTTTCATGCTTTAAGACATTCTTTTGCAACAAGATGTATAGAAAATGGTTGTGATCCTAAAACGTTAAGTGAAATATTAGGGCATTCCAATGTAAAAATCACTTTGGAAAGATATGTTCATCCTAATTATGAAAATAAAGTAACTATGATGAATCAGTTACAACCGTTTTATAAGTAAAAATTTCTTAAAGTTAGAAACTTTAAGAAATAACAATAAACTACGATGTATATTAGCACATAAAAGGGGTGATGTCAAATTTGACCATTTACTACATTATTTTTTTAAATATTAAAATATCTATTAAATATCAATTTTATAGTGTGAAAAGTAATTTTTCTTTTAGTTTCTAACTTTTAGAAATAATTAGTAGGGGGATATATGGGAAAAAAATTACAAACAATCTATGAATATTTTAAGGAATATTCTGAGAAAGATATTGATGACATGATTTACAATTTGTCTATGGATGATAAATTAGTGATAAGAGCTCGTTTTGGAAATGATTTACATCATCCTACTTTACATCCAAATTGGAATAAAGAAAATTATCGTAAGTATTATAATACGGTCTTACCAAAAATGCGTAAATTATTAGTTAAATTATCTTCTTCTGCAAATGAGCCGGAAGTTGAAAAAGAATCAGAAATTTTTCAAACTGAGTCAGAGATTATAGATAAAACACCGCTTTTATTAAATTTAATAAAAGCTGGTAAAACTAATCATGAAATGTGTGATATTTTAAAAATGACACCTAATCAACTTTATGAAGAGTTGTTAAAATTAAAAAACAGAGGAATAAGATATTCTCGAAAATATTATTCTGATGGTGTTATTAAATACGATAGCATTACAACTATGCAAAATTTAAAAAGTTATAGAGATCCTGGTCATATGAGAACTATCATAACGGATACTAATGAAAATAGTATGAAGCTACTAGCTATTTCAGATTTACATTTTGGCAATGAATTAGAAAGAATCGATCTCATCGATCGTGCCTTTAATTATTGTATTAAAAATGGAATAAATATTATTTTGTGTGGAGGAGATTTTATTGATGGAAGCTATAGTAAAGGAACTCAAAAAATAACCGATTTATATCAACAAATGGAGTATTTTATAAAGAATTATCCGCAAGATAAAAATATTTTAACATTTGGTGTTGGTGGAGATCATGATTTAAGTGCTTTTAATAAATCTTCTTTAGATCTTATTGAAATATGTGAAAATTTTAGACAAGATATTATTATTGGTGGTTATAATAACACAACTATTAATTTGAAAAATGATAAAATACATTTATATCATCACACTCCAATTGGAAGATTATATTATCATGGAGCTTCTATAATTTTACATGGTCATTTACATAAATATACAACAATGATGAAGAACGGAACTTTAAATGTTACTTTACCATCTTTGTCAAATATAAATCAAGTTATACCAAGTGCACTTGAATTAGAATTGTCATTTGAAAAAGAAATGATCAAAGAAACAAATGTAAAACAATTATATTTTGATACCGAAGATGTTATTCTAGGGGAATCTCAATTTAAAATATTTAGTGAAAATTGCCCTAAAAGTGTCATTTCCAAAAACGCTGAAAACTATCGTCAATCTTCTATGGAAATTACACGAAAGTTAGTAAAATAAGTTGTTATTTAATTTATAAATCAAAAAAATTGTCAAGTCCTTCAAAATAAATTGACATATCTTTGTCAAATTAATATACTTATATTATAAGAAGGGTTGATGACCATGAAAAAAAAGTATATAATCTCTCTGATTATGATTTTTATCATCTTCCTTGCTTGTTTATTTGTTTTTTCTGAATATCGTAAATATAAATTGAATCAAACTTATGGAGAAGCTCTTACTTTAGTTACAGAAGAGCTTTCTATAAATTATATAAATGGTAATAAAATAAAAGTAAATAATGAAACTGGAAAAATAGAATTTTCAGTGACAAATCATTCTAGTGATACTAAGTATTATTATGTAAAATTAACTAATGTTTTAAATGCCGATGAAGCCAGTTATACTTTGAAATCTAATAATCAAGTATTTGAAAGTTTTTCTTCTTCATTTTCTAAAACATTATTAGGAAGTCGCATTGAAATCAAACCGCAAGAAACACATCGATATACTATGGATATTTCAAATCCATTAAAAAATGCTTTAACATTTGAAATTGAAACAGATATTGAAGAAATTGATAATAGTTTTGCCAGTGTTATTTTACAAAATAATACCATTTTAGAAAGTCAAGAAGAAAATGGGTTAATAAGAAAAGCAGAACAAGATGGGGATGTTTATTATTTTCGCGGTAACGTTGAAAATAATTATGTAATGTTTGCCAATCAAATGTGGCGCATTGTCAAAATAAATGAAGATAAAACAGTTAAATTAGTTTTAAATAGTATTACCGAAGCAATGATACCTTTTAATGTAACAAGTGCTCTTGGTAATAATGATTTTGCAACGAGTAATTTAAATGCTGAATTAGAAAAATTTTATAATACTCTTTTAATGGATAATGATAGTTATATTGCTAGCACGAGATATTGTTATGATAACAGTGTTAACTTAGATGAAAATGGTAAAATAGAATATCTTTCTAATAGTCGTTTATTTCAAGAAGGAAATCCAACCAATGCTTGTAATGGTACCTCTTTATCTAAAAAAATCGCTACTTTAACCGCGGATGAAGTTATGTTTGCAGGAGCTACTACAAGTGAAAATAAAGATTATTATTTATATCTTCCTAACTTACAAAGTTCTTGGTGGACTATGACACCTAATAAAAAAGAAAATGGTAAAACAAGCTACATTGCGGTAATGTCAAATGGTTCTTTAATAAAAGATATTCAAGAAGATACCAATTTGTTTTTTAGACCTGTTATAACCCTTGTTAAAAAGACAAATGTTTTGGGGGATGGTAGTAAAGAAAATCCGTATCATTTAAGCATTACCAATTAAAATATTGTCAAAAAAATGTCTAAAACATAAAAAATAGTCAAATAAGATGGCTATTTTTTTTAGATTTTGCTATATTAGTAATAGGTGAGAAGTATGATAAATGTTTTTAAAGATATCGTTCAAATATTAAGTAGTCTTTCAATCGTTGATTACGTTCTTTATTTTGCTGTAATCGCGTTAATTATATTAATTGTTTCTTTAATTTATGTTATTGAAACGGAAAAAGAAGAAAATGTCGAAGAAATAAAAGAAGAAAAGAATAATAAGGAGTTAGCTATGAATATCGAAAAAGAGGAGGATATTGATTTACAAAGTATTATCAATGCTATTGACGAAAGCCCAAAACCTACTATTGATTTAACCGCCTACGAAGAAGAACAAGAAAACAATGCTATCATAAGTTATGATGAGCTTGTAAATGGTGTAAAACAAAAAGAAATTTATTATACAAAGGAAGAAATGGTGGATGATGTTATTCCTGTTAAAAAAATTACTTTAGATACCCCAAAAGAACCAGTTCTTAACATTCGTAATTTTGAAATTACCCCTGGAGAACCTAAAATACCATATTCTTCAGAAGAAAAAAGTGGTGTAGAAGAAAAAATATTTGCTTATGAAAAAGAAGAAGCTTTCTTAAAAGCTTTAAAGCAACTTAATGAATTATTAAACTAAGATAGTCTTATGGATTATCTTTTTTCTTGACGAGTTTTTTGTTCTATTATAAAATTTTGAAAAGAGAAGTAGGTGGAAAAATGGATCCAGAAAAAGTGTCTCGTTTTATAAAAGAATTACGTAAAAAAGAGGGCTTAACCCAAAAAGATTTAGCCTCTAAATATAATGTTACCTATCAAGCTGTTAGTAAATGGGAAACGGCTAAAAATATTCCGGATATTGCTATTTTGAAACAAATGTGTGAAGACTATAACTTGAATTTAGATGAATTATTAGAAGGAGAAAGAAAGAAAAAGAAATCTAAAAAAATTCTTTTAATAAGTCTTATTTCTTTAATTTTACTATTAAGTGGCATTGCTATTTATTACGCAACTAGTCCTAATGAATTTGAATTCAAAACCTTAAATGCTTCTTGTAAAGATTTTACTCTTTCGGGAAGTATTGCCTATAACAAAAGTAAAACCGCTATTTACATATCAAATATTGATTACTGCGGGGAAAATCCAGATGAAAAATATACGAATATTTCTTGCAAATTATATGAAATCGTAGATGACACTAAAACAGAAATTAAAAGTGCTACTTATGAAGGAGAAGCTATTACTCTTTCTGAGTATTTAAAAACTGTAGAATTTAATATTGACCATTATTCTCATTCTTGCAAGATGTATTTAGAAAATGCTTTACAAGTAGAAATCGAAGCCAAAAAAGAAAATAAAGAATCTGTTAACTATCAAATACCCTTAACTTTAAAAGATAACTGCAGTCTATAATTTGACAATCTCTGCAATTTAGGGATTTAAACTCCTATAAAATATGGTACAATAATAGCATAGAAGGTAGGGAGTAAAATGAGCAAGGATTTGTTTATAATTTTAGGGATTGCGTGTTACTTTCTAACAATCATAACCATAACCGGCGTTTTATTTGTTTTATCTAATCGAGAAAAGAAAAAATATCGAAAACAATTAGATGAGTTAGAACGAGATAAAAACTTAATCGTCTCAGCTAGTTTAATGGCTGAATTTAAAAAAGTCGAACCTTTAATTTTAGGAAGTGATTTAGAAGGCAATCTTGCTAAATGGCAAAAACGTTTTGATACTATCAAAAATGAAGATATGGACCGCCTTACCGATTTATTATTAGAAGCTGAAAATAGCTTTAATAAAAAAGATTATAAGACCTTAAAAGAACAACTTGCCAGTATTGAACTGGATATCTACTTTGTCAAAACAAAAGCTATTTTTTTACTGAATGAAATCAAAGAAATAACTTTAAGCGAAGAGAAAAATAGAGAAACCATTACCAAATTAAAAGCTAAATATCGCGCTATCTTAGCTAAATATAATGAGCATAAAAATGAATATACTTTAGTGAGTAGTCCTTTAGAACTTCAATTTGAAAATGTCGATAAATTATTTGGGGCTTTTGAAACGGCAATGGATAAAAAGTCTTATCAAGAAGTTAGTAAAATCGTAAAAGCCATTGATGACTTAACTGGCAACTTAAAATTAGTCATTGAAGAAGCCCCTACAATCATTTCAATGGGTAAAAATGTAATACCTAAGAAGATTAGTGATATTAGTAATATGGCTAAAAACTTAACCAAAGATGGTTATAACTTAGATTACTTAAACATTCCTTACAATATTACCGAATCTAGTAAGAAAATCACAGATATTTTTCAAAGACTTAATGTTTTAAATATTGAAGATAGTATTTTTGAATTAAAAACAATGAGTGATTATTTTGATTCCATTTATAATGAATTTGATAAACAAAAAATATCTCGTAAAATTTATAATGAATTTTTAAGAACTATTTTATTAAAAATTACCAAATTAGAAAAAATAAATCATACTTTGGAAGGCAAATTAGATGAAATAAAATACAGTTACGATTTAGAAGAAGAGGATGTTTCTATTGTTTATAAAATAACTGAAGAATTAAAAGAAGAACATGAAAAATATGATGAAGTGATTGAAGCCGGACGGAGTAAAACCGTTTCTTATTCTCATTTAGCTAAAGAAATGGAAGTTTTAAATTTAAAAGTATCTAAAACAGAAGAAAAATTAGAATTAGCCTTAAGAACTTTTGGCAGTTTAAAAGAAGATGAATTAAGAGCTAAAGATCAATTAGAAGAAATGAAAGAAATATTAAATCAAGCTAAAAAAGAAATTCGTTCTTATAAGTTACCTATTATTCCTGATAATTACTTTGTTGAATTAGGTGAAGCGACCGAAGCCATATATAATATGGTTCAAGAACTTGAAAAAACACCGATATCCATTAAAGTATTAAATACAAGAGTAGATACCGCAAGAGACTTAGTTTTAAAAGTTTTTAATACGACTAAAGAAACGGTGAAAACAGCTAAAATGGCTGAAACCGCTATTGTTTATGGCAATCGTTATCGTCCTATAAATGATGAAGTGGAAATAGGACTTATCAAAGCGGAAAAACTATTTTATAAAGGTGATTTTAAACATTCTTTAGAAAATGCTATTAATGCTATAAACTTGATTGAACCAGGCATTTATAAAAAATTAATGGAAGAATATCGTTAGAAAGAGTTAAGTCATAAAAATTCTTGAACTTAACGCTTTTTTTCTCTATAATGGTAATAGTTAAGGAGTAAATATGAAAAAAATAATGATTGATTTAGACGAAACAATCTGTTCCCCAAGTTATTTAAAAGAAGTGAATAAATATTTAAATACTAATTATAAATACGAAGATATAAAAACTTATTTTGTTGAAGATATTATTGAAGAAGACAAAAAACAAGATTTTTTAGATTATTTTTACCAAAATGTTAATGTTTATGATGACGCGATGATATTACCAGATGCCATTGGTGTTATTGAAAAGTTAAGTCATTTTTATGAAATTTATATTGTGTCTGCTTTCGTAGATAAAAGAAGAATTAAAGAAAGTAGCATTATGGCAAAATATAAATATGAATGGATTTTAAAAAATATGCCCTTTATTGACCCTAAAAAAATCGTGTTAACGGGTAGTAAAGATATTATTATGTGTGATATTAAAATTGATGATAAAGTAGGTAACTTAAAAGGATATGGCGAAACCAAATTGTTAATGGATCAGCTTCATAATCAAAAATATTCTTTTGAAGAACTTACTAATATGAATATAAAAAGAGTTTATGATTGGCAACAAGTAGAAGCTATATTGTTAGGGAGTGAAGTAAAATGATATATCTAGATTACAGTGCAACCACACCAGTAAGTTATGATGTTTTAGAGTCTTATATAAGAGCGACAAGAGATTTTTCTGGAAATCCTAATAGCTTACATAATTTAGGACTAAAATCAAAGGCACTCATGAATAGTGCGATTAAACAAATTAGTGATATTTTTAACGTTTTAGAAAGTGAAATTACTTTTACAAGTGGTGCTACCATGAGTAATAATTTAGCTTTAATTGGAACGGCTTTAGCTAATATAAAAAAAGGGAATCACATTATTGTTTCAAGATTAGAACATCCATCTATTTATAAAATTTGTAAATATTTAGAAAGTATTGGTTTTGAAGTTAGTGTTGTAGATAATAACGAAGAAGGTCTTATTGATTTTGAAGATTTAAAAAGACTTGTAAGAGATGACACGATTTTAGTAAGTATTTGCGCTGTAAATAGTGAAACCGGTGTAAGACAACCTTTAAAAATGCTTCGCCAAATTATTAAAAAAGAAAATATCAATACTATTTTTCATAGTGATATGACACAAGCCTTAGGTAAAGTACCTGTTAATTTTCATGATGTTGATTTAGCGAGTATCACCGCTCATAAGATTTTTGGACCTAAAGGAATTGGTTTACTTTATAAAAAAGCTTCTATTAATTTAACGCCAATTTTATACGGCAGTGGGCATGTCAATATGTTAAATCCAGGAACACCACCCGTACCTCTTATTGTTTCTTTTGCTAAAGCCATTCGTCTTGCTACGACAGATTTAGATAAAAGAGAAAATTTTGTTAAGAGATTAAATGAACGTGTTGTTACCGAACTTAGTAAATATGATGGAGTGTTAATTAATCAAACGAAAATATCTATTCCTCATATTTTAAATATATCTTTTAAAAATATTAAAGCTGAGACTTTTTTGCATGCCTTAGAAGAATATGAGATTTATGTAAGTACCAATACCGCATGCGCGAGTGGGGAATTATCGACATCTGTCATGGCTTTATATAATGACCGTAAAAGAGCTTCAAGTACTTTAAGAATTAGTCTTTCTTATGTTACCACGACAGATGAAATTAATCGTTTCTTAGGTTGTTTTAAAATGGTCTATCAAAGATTATCTGTTTTAAGTAGGGAGAATAAAGAATGAAAAAGGGATATTTACTTATCATTTTTGCCATTATTTTAATTGGTCTTATCATCAGTGGAACGATTTACTTATTTTTAACAGCTTAATAAAAAAAATCAGGAGGTTTTTATGGAAAAAATTATTTTAATTAAATATGCCGAATTAAATACAAAAAAAGATAATATTAATATGTTTTTAAAAACATTAAAACAAAATCTTGAGAAAAGACTTCGCAAATACGATACTGAGATTACTTATGATAAAGGTAGGATGTTTGTCAAAACAGAAGACCATTTTGAAGAAGTAGAAGAAATTGTCAAAAATACGTTTGGAATCCATGAAGTTATTACAGGTTATGAACTTATGAATAACTCTTTAGAAGAGATTGAAAAACAAACCATTTTATTTGTTAAAGATTTATCTTTTGAAACTTTTAAAGTAGAAACAAAAAGAAGTGATAAAACTTTTCCTTTAGAAAGTTTGGAAGTAAGTCGCCGTATTGGAGGATTAATCTTAAAAAATAAAGAAAACGTAAAAGTAGATGTTCATCATCCAGAACTTGTTTTTCATATTGAAATTAGAAAAGATAAAGCCTACATTTATTATGAAACCCATAAGGCAGTGGGAGGATATCCAGTCGGCACTTTAGGAAAAGGTCTTTTAATGCTTTCAGGCGGAATTGATAGTCCTGTTGCCGGATATCTTGCTATGAAAAGAGGCGTTAAAATCGAAGCTATTTATTTTGAAAGCCCTCCTCATACGAGTGTCGAAGCCAAAGAAAAAGTTTTATCTTTAGCCCATAAACTAAGTGAATATGCTTGTGACGAAATAAAGGTACATGTTATTCCTTTTACAGATATTCAAGAAGCTATTTATAAAAATGTGCCACATGATTATTTAGTTACTATTATGCGCCGGATGATGTATCGGATATCCGCTAGAGTAGCTCATCAAAATCGTTGTAAAATTTTAATCAATGGTGAAAGTATTGGCCAAGTAGCAAGTCAAACTTTAACAAGTATGAGTGTTATTAACGAAGTTGTTAAAATGCCCGTTATTCGTCCGGTTGCTTGTTTTGATAAATTAGAAATTATTGATATTTCTAAAAAAATAGGTACTTATGAAACAAGTATTTTACCTTATGAAGATTGTTGTACCATTTTTGTGCCAACTCATCCCGTCATTAATCCTTTAAAAGAAAAATGCGAGGAATATGAAGCTTTGATTCCTTATGAAAAATTGATTGAAGAAGCAATTCAAAATAAAACTACTGTAAAAGGTATCAAAAAAGAATTTGAAGATTTATTATAGTTTTTCACTAAATCTTCCATTAGAAAAAGATATTTGTTATAATCACCATAGGAAGCTATGGTGATTTTGATGTTTAATAAAAAAAATAAAAATGGCTTTACTTTAATAGAGTTAATAAGCGTTTTAGTAATAATGGTCGTTATTTTATTTATAGCGGTACCATCTTATTTAGCTATTACTTATACTATAAAAGAAAGAATGTATGAGTCAAAAGTAGACGAGTTAAAAGCTAAAGGGGAATCTTATGGATTAGAAAGTGGAAATTATTTATTTTCAGTTGATACGTTGGTAGAACAAGGATTTTTACAAGCTGATAACGAAAATGGTGCTATTTTAGATCCTCGTGATAAAAGTAAAATGAATTGCGATATCATTGAACTAATTCCTAACAAAGATTTAACTTTTAAAACAAATTATATTACTTCTTCAGAATGCTTTACAGATGAACAATTAAATAAC
Source organism: uncultured Bacilli bacterium (assembly GCA_934085565.1). Taxonomy (GTDB): domain Bacteria; phylum Bacillota_I; class Bacilli_A; order RF39; family UBA660; genus Ventrenecus. The sequence continues at coordinate 65,997 of CAKOHG010000001.1, forward strand.
CAGTATGGTTTTATTAACTTTATGGTAAAAAATGACAAGAACGAAGTCATTTTAGATCCTTCGTCTTGGCATCAATCTAGTAAAGATACTATTAGTTTTGAGTTTAAAGAACAATATAGTTCATTGCAAGATAAGCTTGTTAAAATATTATGGATAGGTGAAGAAGAAAAAGAATATAACCAAGACGAAATTGATAAAGGAAAAGAATATATTGTTGAAACTTCTTCGATAAAGCAAATTGCTATTCGACTTTCTCTTACCTTTGATTTTGATGACAAAGAAATTACTTATTCTTATACTACAAATGTTAGTATGGATGATGAGTTGCCAGAGTTAGTCGAAGGAAGTATTCAATATTCTAATGATAATTATACTTCTGAAAACAGAAAAATTTTATTTTCTTTAACAGATCACAATGGAAGTGGTATAAAAGAATACACCGTGGTAAATGATAAAAGTTGTAAGGATGCTGAATTTAAAGAAACAACAGATGGCATACAAACAGAATATTTAACAAATGGAACATATTACATATGTGCTAGAGATAAAGTAGGAAATGAGCAAGGCTTCTTTGAAGATGAAAACAAAATAGTTATTGAGAAAGTAGATTCTAATTCTTTTTGGATAAGTGTTGAAAATGAATATAATGACATTTGGACGAGTAATGATGTTAATTTGAAATTAACAACAAACAGTGATAACATTGATTACTGTATGTATAAAAATGATAATGAGGAATATAATCGCTTAGAAAAAGAATTTGTAGATAAAACCATCAACATTTTATATAACACAGATATGAATAAAAAAATGACTTTTCAGTGTGTTAATAAATCTGGTATTAAAAGTAATGAAGTAAGTACGACCATAAAAATAGATAAAACAGCTCCAACTAAACCTTCTATAAGCCTTTCTAGAGGCAATAATAGTTTAGGCGTAACAGGAAGTTATTCTAGTGGAAGTTGGACAAATGAAAATGTTTTAACTACTGTCAAAGCAACAGATAATGGAGTAGGAATTTCTTATTATCAATATTCTCATGATAATAAAAATTGGTCAGCAGATATTGCAACGTTAGGATGGAACAGTTCCTATTATAATAATAAACAAGAATTACGTTATTGGATAACATGGAATGGTACTTGGAATTTCTATGTTAGAGCGGTAGATGCCTTAGGAAATATTAGTGCTTCTTCAAATATGTTTATTTTAAAAGTAGACAAAACAAAGCCAACGGCTGCAATTAACACTTGGTGTAATGGCTCTTCTATTACAGTCAGTGCCAATGGTTCTAGTGATAATTTAAGTGGAATTAATACTTATTACTATAGTTTAGATAATAAAAACTGGTATTCAAGTACTAAAAACTCTTACAGTTTTAACACGACAAGTGCGACTTTGTATGTACGTGTTAAAGATAATGCGGGCAATTATTCTAATACGGTATCTCAAACAAGAAGCTGTGAACCACGTCTTAATGATATGTCTATTTCATTTCCTTCAGATCGTCGTCTAGAATACATTATTCCTTTAGGAAATGGCAAGGTAATAGGGTTTTATGGCGAAGGCTCTGATAGTGAATACAATAAATCCTTTTTAGAAGCATGGGTTTTACAATATAGTAATGGTAAGTTAACCTTAGGACCAAAGCAAAATATTTCTGGAAGTGCTTCTTCTATGGTTGAAAAAGGTGGAGGCTTCTGTAACATCGTTGGCGCTAGATTAACCGATTCTAAAGTGGTTGTCGGGGGCAATAGTACTTATAAGGAAACTAGTAGCCGGCTCTATTGTGGTAGTCCTACTTTAACGACGGTTGAAGTTTCAGGGTATTCCGCCTGGGCTTCAGGACGTTCTTATGTTATGAAGCGTGGACCTAAAGGTTACTATGACGAGTTTAATGATTTTTATTGTCAAGGATATACATGTTATTATTTAAATACATGTAGTAATACTGGTAATTGTTATGATGTAATCCAAGTGCCATTAAATGGTAATGGTATAGGGACTGATTATAGTTATAGTAAGTTAAAACGTGTAAATAGTTCTAAAAAAAGTCTTTATGTAGCCGGGGACGTAGAAAATCGTCATAATCTTCTTTTCTGGAGTGAATACAGTAGCGCTTGGATGAATACTCCTTTCATTTCTTTCAATTCTGGAGAGTATATTTACTTATATACAGTTAATCATCAAGGCAGTTCTTCACAATGGTATGAGGATACTTTAAAATCTTCTACTGGCGCTACGATTGATGCCAATGCAAGTGACTACAACAAAATAGCTCGTTTAACTGATAACAGTTTTGTTTATTATAAAACGACGAGTAATCAACTTCTTGTGTATGAAAAGAGAAATAATATTTGGACCGTTATAAAAACCTTTAATAATATTAATTCGGTAGATTCTATAACAACGATGGGAAATAATGCGGTATTAATATATGCTAACAATTGTCGATATGGTTCATGTACTCATACTTTTAAAGTACTCACTTATTAATAAGTAAAGTTTAGTCAACAAAGTAAAATTTGTTGGCTTTTTTTATGCTTTTTCTTTTATAATAAAAGAATAGGAGGCAGATATGAAAAAATACGTTTACTTATTTAATGAAGGTAATAAAGATATGACAATGCTTTTAGGTGGTAAAGGTGCTAACTTAGCTGAAATGACTTTGCTTGGTTTACCTGTGCCTAAAGGGCTTACGGTTACTACGGAGGCTTGTAACCTTTATTATAATGAAAATAAAACTTTAAATGAAAATTTAAAGGAAGAAGTTCGTGAGGGTATTAAAAAAATAGAACAAGAAACAGCTAAAGTTTTAGGTTCCAAAGAAAATCCTCTTCTTTTAAGTGTCAGAAGTGGTTCAGTCGTTAGTATGCCAGGAATGATGGACACGATTTTAAATTTAGGTTTAAATGATGAGGTAGTAGAATCATTAGCTTTAAAAACAAATGATAGATTTGCTTATGATTCTTATCGTCGTCTTATTATGATGTATTTAGATGTTGTTAAAGGATGTGGCAGAAAAGAATGCGAAGAAGTTTTAGCGGAATTTAAGACGAAAAAAGGTTATCAATCTGATTTAGATTTAACCGGAGAAGACTTAAAAACAATTGTTAAAATGTATAAACAAATTTACTTTTATAAAACGAAAGAAGAATTTCCAAGTGATGTTTATGAACAGCTATTTAATGCTATTAAAGCAGTCTTTAATAGCTGGGAAAACGAACGGGCTATTTACTATCGTAAGTTAAATAACATTCCAGAAGAATATAAAACCGCTGTGAACATTCAAGAAATGGTTTATGGTAACTGGGGAGATAATTCTCTTACGGGTGTTGCTTTTACAAGAAATCCGGCAACAGGAGAAAATGAAATTTATGGCGAATATTTAATGGACGCGCAAGGAGAAGATGTCGTCTCAGGTGTTAGAACTCCTCTAAAAATGGATACTTTAAAAAGGACCATGCCATTAATTTATGAAGAATTTAAAAAGTATGCCAAAATATTAGAAGCCCATTATCATAACATGCAAGATATGGAATTTACCGTTCAAGATAATAAACTTTATCTTTTACAAACAAGAGTAGGTAAAAGAACGGGCCGTGCTGCTGTAAAAATTGCTGTAGATATGGTCAAGGAAGGGTTAATGAGTAAAGAAGAAGCCATCCTTAGTGTGGAAGCTAAATCTCTAGATAGTTTTTTACATAAAACCTTTGATGACGAAGCACTTTCTAAAACACACCCCATCGCTCACGGTTTAGCGGCAAGTCCTGGAGCGGCTTCTGGTCATCTTTATTTTAATGCCAAAGAAGCAATTCTTGCTCATCAAAACGGAGAAGAAGTTATTTTGGCAAGAAGTGAAACTTCGCCGGAAGATATCGAGGGTATGCACCATGCCAGTGGCGTTTTAACAATTCATGGTGGTATGACAAGTCATGCTGCGGTAGTTGCAAGAGGTATGGGTACTTGTTGTGTTGCCGGTTGTGAAGATATTTATATTGATGAAGAAAAGAAAATTTTAATAACCAAAGAAGGCATTACTTTAAAAGAAAAAGATGAATTAAGTTTAGATGGTACGACAGGACTTATTTATTCAGGTATTTTACCTAAAAAAGATCCTGAGTTAACCCATGAATTACAACTTTTCATGAGTTGGGCAGATGAAGTGAAATCTTTAAAAGTAAGAGTTAATGCAGATACGCCTCATGATGCCTTAGAAGCTATGAAATTTGGTGCCGATGGTATTGGTTTATGCCGTACAGAACATATGTTTTTTGAACCATCCCGAATTAAAAGCTTTAGAAAAATGATTTTAGCTCAAACGAAAGAAGAAAGACAAAAATATTTAAATGAAATCTTACCTTATCAAGAAGAAGATTTTTATGAACTCTTTAAAATATGTAATCATAAAGCAGTAGTGATTCGTTTACTAGATCCTCCTCTTCATGAATTTTTACCAAAGACAGATGAAGATAAAATATCTTTAGCAAGTGAACTTGGTATTTCCATGGAAAATCTTTCTTTAAGAATAGCAGATTTAAAAGAATTTAACCCAATGATGGGTCATCGTGGTTGTAGACTTTTGATTACTTATCCTGAAATTACCGCTATGCAAACAACGGCGATTATAAAATCTGCTCTTCGGTTAGAAAAAGAAAATGTAAAAGTGACTCCAGAAATAATGGTTCCTCTTGTGTCAGATGTAAAAGAATTTGCTTGTGTTAAAAATGTAATTTGTAAAACTGCTGATGATTTAATTAAAGAAGCTGGTAGTACTTTAAAATATGAAGTAGGTACGATGATTGAGCTACCAAGAGCTTGCTTAATGGCTGGTGAAATTGCTAAAAAAGCTAACTTTTTCTCTTTTGGTACAAATGACTTAACACAAATGACTTTCGGTTTTTCTCGTGATGACGCGGGTAAATTCTTGAAGTACTATGAAGAAAATAATATTTTAAAATTAGACCCATTTCAAAAAATAGATGAAAATGGTGTCGGAGAGCTTATGAAATATGCCATTAAAGAAGGAAGAAAAGTAAAGAAAAATATGTCCATTGGCGTTTGTGGCGAACAAGGTGGAGATCCAGAAAGTATTTCTTTTTTCAACTCTATTAAAGCTTCTTATGTATCATGCTCTTTATATCGCGTTTTGATTAGTAGACTTTCTTGTGCCCAAGCGGCTCTTAAAGAAAAGAAAAAATAATATTTAAGAAAATTTCATTTAGTTTATGAGGTTTTCTTTTTTCTTTCTTTTATAGTATAATGTTGATGGATAGAAAGATTAGGTGATATTATGTTAGCCCTAAATATAGGAAAAATTACATATGATATAACAATTCCAATGGATAAATATCCTGTGGAAAATAGTAAAATTATTTTAAAAGAAAAATTAGAAGCAAGTGGGGGTTCTTCTTCCAATGTAGCGGCACTTCTTGGCAAATGGAATGTAGATTCTTATTTTGCCGGAGTCGTTGGTTATGACGAACTTGGTAATAATGTCAAAAAAGAATTAGAGTCTCACAATGTTCATACACAATTTATGGAAGTTAACTACGAAAAGAAAACAACCTCAACATTTATTTTAGCTAATAAAGAAACAACGAGTAGAACACAACTAATGGTAGAACCTGAGGTATATCATTTGAAAAAAAGTGATTATGATGTGATTCCTGATGCAATTTACACAGATGGTTTTGAATATTCAGCTACTTTGAGTGCCTTTAATAAATTTCCTCAAAGTATTTCTGTTTTGGGAGCTGGTTTAAATTACGCGGACGCAAAAGAAGTTATTGCTTTAGCTAAATATGCTAAATACGTTATCTTTTCTTTAGAATTTGCTTGTATGGTCACTAAAATGAAAGTGGACCCAGATAACGGAGAACATTTATTTAATTTATATAAAGAATTAAAAAATATTTTCCCTAATAGTAACAACATTGTCACATTACATAATAAAGGTGTTTTATATAGTATTGATGGCAACGTAAGAGTTATGCCAACTATAAATGTGACAGAAGTAGATAGAACAGGAGCAGGGGATATCTTTGATGGTGCTTTTATCTATGGATTACTTAAAAAATATGATTTAGAAAAATGTATTCGTCTTGCTAATATTGCTGCCGCTTTATCGACAACGAAATACGGAGCTAAAAACTCTATTCCATTATTATCTGATGTGATTCATGAATATGAAAGTAAGTTTGGACCTGTAGAACCTTCAATAAATGCTACCCCAGAAATGCCTCAGGCTAAGGAACAAGCATGACGGTTCCAACTAAAGATTTGCATGGTGAACTAGCTGTTACGGCTTATACGGTCGTCCACGAATTTATATCTGATAACATTAAACTAGGTCATCCGGTGATTATCTTTATTCATGGTAAAGGCTCTGGTAAATTAAAAAAAGAAGTCCATGAAATATTGAAAAAAGATAAACGTGTTAAAGAATTTTATTTAGATCCTTGGAACATAGGACAAACAATCGTTCACTTAAATACGAAAAAAATTTGACAAGTATTGTCGATTGTGGTATGATATAGCCCCAATAGGAGAAAATAGAAATGCAAGAAGAAAATGCAAATTTGACGCAAATTTGACATTTTAAAATTTTTGTGCTATACTTAAAGTACGAAAAGGGTTTATAGGGGGTAAAAAATGAAAAATTATGTATTGGATTATGTGAACGAAAATGAGTTTCGTAAACTAGAAAGAGCTTTAAAACGTTATAATATGAGAGCTTTTAAAAAGTTAAGCTTTGAATATTATCCAGATTTAAAAGAGGGAAAATTTGACGGTGAAGTGATCAGTCAAAATAAAAAAGCTGGAACAATAACGTATGAACTTAAATTACCAAGTGATGCAATGTTTGCTCAAGTTCATGGCGAAGTTAAACTTATTTATACGGTTTATACTAAAGAAGAAACTGTTATGTTAAAAGAAATTACACCAAAAGATATTTTGCTTGAAGGTCATCGTTCAGAACTTGGAACTTATAAAGGTATCATGATTAGTAAGACAAATGCTTCTAAGGATATCTTTAAAATTGACTTACTTAATATGTTACAAGGAAAAGAGTAATTCTTTTCTTTTTTTACGGCAAAATTTCTAATTCATTGGTACTAAGAATAGAAGTCATAATATAAATAATGGTAGCTAGGACAATTAGGGTAGCGGCTAGAAAGTTTGCATTATTGATTCTCATTTGTTTAAATGATTGATGAGTGTTTCTTTTAATACGTTTATAATTTAACATCATAAAATAAAGATAAATAAAAAAGGCAATGACTAAAAGAGTAATATTAATTGTTTTATATTCTTTTTCTTTAGAAAGATTATGAGTATAAAGATAATCTTTTTCTAGTTTATTGGATAATAAGGCAAAACAAGCAGAGAAGAGGGAAATAATCCAAATAAAATCTTCAATTTCTAATTCCTTTAAATTCTCACTAATATCTTTCATTTCTAAATTTTATGATATTTAAATTTAAAGTATGTTATAATCAAGGAAGGAAAGGAGTATCCTGTGAAAAATAAATATCAAAGAATGACCAAGACAGAAAAAAAAGAATTAAAGCAAAAATTTTATGAAACAACTAAAGGAAAAGAAATGAAAAAAAGACTTTTTAGATTAAGGATAATTGGTTTAATAGGTATTTTGTTTTCTGTTTTTCTTGTGATTAGTGGTTATATTTCTAAAGAACTTAATTGGGCTACTTGGGCAATGAGTATTATCTTAATGCTTTGCTCATGCGTTTATTTTATTGGCTCTTTTACTATAAAAGGGAAAATGTTGAATGATTTTGCCATAAAAAACATAAAATAATAAAGAAATTGCAAATTTGTGATTGACTAGCTAAATTAAATATAGTAAAATTTACTAGTAATCACTTGGTTATGGAGTAGTACTCAAGAGGCTGAAGAGGCGCCCCTGCTAAGGGTGTAGGTCGGGAAACTGGCGCGAGAGTTCAAATCTCTCCTGCTCCGCCATTTTTATTGTTTTCAATAAAAGGCTGATTATTAATTAATTTATAAAAAAAAGACTTGCCAAAAGTTAATTTATAAGTTAAAATATAGTAGTCGTTTATGAAATGGGCTTGTAGCTCAGCTGGTTAGAGCGCACGCCTGATAAGCGTGAGGTCGGAGGTTCAAGTCCCCCCAGGCCCACCATTTTGTTTATGGCCCGTTGGTGAAGTGGTTGAACACACATGCCTTTCACGCATGCATTCATGGGTTCAAATCCCGTACGGGTCACCAAATTTGTTATTGAAAAGCCCTTTATTTAAGGGCTTTTTTCATACCTTTTTATAAAAATTACTCTGAAATTACTCCAAAATTACTCCGAAATATAAAAATGAAAAAAATAACTAAATATTTAGCAAATTATTATTTGCTTAAAAGAAAGGAAGATAATATGGCTTTACTAGAAATAAATAATTTAAGTCACTCATATGATGATAAAGTTTTATATAAAAATGCCTCTTTAGAAATTTTTAAAGGAGAACATGTTGGCATAGTCGGACCAAATGGCGCAGGTAAAAGTACTTTTTTAAAAATCATTACCAATGAGGTTATTCCTGACCGCGGTGAGATTAAGTGGCAAAGAAATGTTTCTTTGGGTATTTTAGATCAATATGCTCAAATAGATGAAAATCTAACCATATATGATTACTTAAATACCGCTTTTAATGATTTATATGAAATGGATAAAAAATTAACAAAGCTGTATGATGACCTTTCTAAAAATTATCATGAAGACATTTTAAGACAAATTAGCTATTATCAAAATGAACTACAACAACGGGATTTTTATTCTTTAAATACTATTATATTAAAAACAGCTTCTGGTCTTGGTCTTAGTGCCTTAGGGCTTGATAACCAAATTAAAAATTTAAGTGGAGGACAACGCGCTAAAGTTATCTTAGCTCGTCTTTTATTGCAAAATCCAGAAGTACTTATTTTAGATGAACCTACCAATTTTTTAGATAAAGAACATATTTTATGGTTAACTAATTTTTTAAAAAGCTATCCCCATACTTTTTTAGTAGTATCTCATGATACCTCCTTTTTAGAAGAAATATGTACTTCCATTTGTGATATTGCCCATCAACAACTTAATAAATATAAGGGAACCTTTCAAAACTTTTTGAAGCAAAAACAAATGAAGAGTGAAGAGTACGAAAGAGCATATGTCTCTCAACAAAAAGAGATTAAGAAACTAGAAATCTACATTGAAAAGAATAAAGCCCGGGCTTCTACGGCTAAGATGGCTAAAAGTAGAGAAAAAAAGTTGGCTAAAATAGAAAAATTAGACAAACAAGTTAAGTTAGCTAAGCCAAATTTTGCTTTTTCTTATAAGGAACTAAACGATACCGATGTTTTAGAAGTAGACAATTTAACAGTTGGATATTATTATCCTCTTTTAAAAAATGTTTGTTTTAAAATAAGAAAGCAAGAAAAAATAGCTTTAATTGGTTTTAATGGTTTAGGAAAATCAACTCTTATTAAAACTATCTTAGGTTATATTCCGAGTTTAGGTGGCAGTGTGACTTTATCTTCACATTTACAAATAAATTATTTTGAACAAGATTTAAAATGGGATGATGATAGTCTGACTCCTATAAAATATTTAGAAAGAAAGTATCCTACTAAAAATAATAAAGAAATCCGTAGTGTACTTGCCAAATCTGCCCTTAAAAGTGAACATCAAATGCAAAATATAAAAACGTTAAGTGGAGGAGAGCAAGCTAAAATTAAAATAGCTGAGTTAATGCTTAAGCCATCTAATTTATTAATACTAGATGAACCTACCAATCATTTAGATGAACTTGCCAAAGAATCTTTACAAGAAGCTATTAAAAATTATGAAGGCGCTTTAATACTGGTTTCACATGATGAAGATTTTTATAAATCTCTTGAGATGAAAATTATCAATGTTGCGGATTTTATGAATAAAAATTAAAAAAGGTAATATAAATATTTTATAAATACTATTTATGACTATTTCAAGAAGAAACTTTAAGAATTAGAATTTAATTTTGAGATATAGGGTAACATTTTTTCTTGAAATAGCACAATAGGTACTTGAATTTTAATATTTAATATTATATAATTAAGTAGTTGTTGGACCTTTAGCTCAGTTGGTTAGAGCACTCGGCTCATAACCGATCGGTCGTAGGTTCGAGTCCTACAAGGTCCACCATCTTTTTAAACTCGCAGGCGTGGCGAAATTGGTAGACGCACTAGACTTAGGATCTAGCGAAGCAATTCATGGGGGTTCAAGTCCCTTCGCCTGCACCAAATATGTTCGAAAAGTCCTTTATTTAAGGGCTTTTTTCATGCCATTTTTTAAAATTAATCTCAAAATTACTCCGAAAGTCCTTTCTGAAATATAGCGATTATTAGCAGAAAGGCTCGTTTTTTTATTTTCTATTTAAAATAGGTAACATAATATCATGGTGACTTCATATATATTGGTATGAAACTAAAATGCTTTTCTTTAATTTTAATATTTTTAATAATTCTTATTTCTATGTTATCTTGGTTAAATACAAGTGCTGGAACATTTGATGTGCCAAAGAATGTTTCTTTAAAGAAGAATATCGTGGTAAGAAAACCAGCTATTAATAATACTTTACTTAACAATTTAGTAACAGAAGAAATTTTACTTCAAAAAAATAATTTTTTAAATCAAGCTTTAAAAGAAGAAAAAAAAGACATCCTTTCCTTTTATGTAGAAGGGACATCTTTTGATACGGAAAATTATGAATCTGTTTATCTTTTATTTGAAACCTATTTGGGTGGTGCTCATCCGACTCATTTTGTTAAAACATTTGTTGTTGATAAAAGAAATAATAAAATCATAAACTTAGACGATTTTATTAACTTAGATGAAAAATTTTTACAGAAAGTAAGTGATAGTATCCGTATGGATTTATTACTTTCTTTTGAAATAACTGATACGACTTGGATGATGGAAGGTACACGTCCTTTTAAAGAAAATTATCAAAATTTTGTAATAAAAGAAAATGAAATTTTGTTTATTTTTCAAGAATATCAAATCGCACCTTACGCGCGTGGTATCATAAAGTGTAGCTATTCTTATCAAATAACTTAAGAAGCTAAGATATTTAAAATAGCTTTAACAACAAGATTTTCCATGAGTTCATAATCTAAATTGTCATGTTTATGATAGGCTTCTTCATGCGCAAAATTATCAATTAAATTCACGATTAAATGTGTTTTTTCTTTTAAATTTTCTTCCTTATAACCATTATTTTTGAGTAGCAGTTCCAATTTGCTTGCAAAAGCAATTTCCAAATCTTTAAAAATTTGTTCAATATCCTCATCGAGATGTTGCATAGCAGATATTTCTTGATGAGCTTTTTTATCAATGGTATGTTTTTCTTTATTAATTTTGATTAAGTCTTTAAAAAAAGTTGTTAAATCGTTAGGAAGAATACTTTTTTCATCAATAAGAGAGTAGATAGGAAACATAATTTCATTAGCATACTTTTTGGTTCCAGCAATAAAAATTTCCTTTTTATCTTTAAAATATTGATAAATAATCCCAGTAGAAACACCACTAAACTTAGCAATGTCGGGTGTTGTCACATTAAAGAAACCTTTTTCACACATTAATTCAAAACCTTTGGTAATTATCTTTTCTTTTTTCTCAATGGATCTTTGTTGAGTTGGTATTCTTGTTTTAGCCATCTAAATCACGTCCTTTTTTCATTATACTTTTTTTAAGAATAAAAAGCAAGAAAGGTGAAAAATGTTTCATATTTGTATTGACGAAAGAGTTCGCATTATCTATAATTTAATTATATGAAATTAGTTTCATATATTGTTTAGAGGAGGAGTATATGGAAAATTTAATTGAGTTTCAAAATGTCAAGAAAACCTACATGGTAGGAGAGAAAAAATTTAATGCCTTAGATGACGTTAGTTTTACGATTCCTAAAGGAGAATTCGTTGTTATTTTAGGACCATCAGGTGCTGGTAAGTCAACCCTTTTAAACCTTTTAGGAGGAATGGATACAGTTTCTAGTGGTAAAATTATCGTGGATGGGGAAGAAATTTCTTCCTATAACGCCAAAGAAATGACTCATTACCGAGCTGAAAAAGTTGGCTTTATCTTTCAATTTTCTAACATTTTACCAACTCTTACGGTTTTAGAAAATGTAGAACTTATTAATGATATTGTGGCAAAACCAAAAAAAGCCAAACAAGTTTTAAAAGAAGTTGGGTTAGAAAAACATTTAAATAAATTTCCAAATCAATTATCTGGTGGAGAACAACAAAGAGTTTCTATTGCAAGAGCTATTTGTAAAGACCCAAGTCTTATTTTAGCAGATGAACCATCTGGAGCTTTAGATTCTAAAACCGGAGTGGAAGTATTAAAATTACTAAAAAAACAATGTGACGAAAATAATGGAGAAAACACTGTTGTTATCGTGACACATAACTCTTTAATCGCTGAAATCGCCGATAGAGTTATTCGACTAAAAAATGGTAAAATCGAATCTAATGAAATAAATAAACATCCTAAAAAGATTGATGAAGTAGTGTGGTAGTATGTTAAGAAAGAAAATGCTTCGTGATGTTTTAAATAACAAATCACAATTTATTACGATTTTACTTATGGTCATGATAGGTGTCATGGTTTATGCTGGTATTGAAGGCTATATGGCGGGTATGACAAGAACCGCGGATAAGTTTTACACGGAAAATAACTTACAAGATATCAATGTTATTGGTAGTGGATTTACTCAGGATGACTTAGAGAACATCAAAAAAATAGATGGTGTCAATAACGCGGAAAGAAAATTAGAACTTGTTATGACAAATAGCCAAGATGAAGACAAATCTTTCCTTGTTTCTGTCATTGAAGAAAATGAAATTAGTAAATTTTATGTTCAAGACGGTAGTTCTTTTGATTCAAATAAAAAGGGTGTTTGGTTAGATTATTTCTATGCCAAAGAAAATAATTTAAAAGTAGGCGATGAAATTTCTTTTAAATATGACGGCTATGAATTTAAAGAAGAAATCTTAGGTCTTATTTATGTACCAGATCATGTGTATGATGTCAAAGATTCTTCCCAACTTATGCCAAATCATAAGACGTACGGTTTTGTTTATATGTCTACGATTGAAGTCGAAGATTTTATAAAAAAACAAGTGAAAGATAATTTATCGAAAGAAATGAATATGACAATTACGGATTCATTACTTGCAAAAATAAAACCAGATTTTAATTATCTTGATTATATTCCTTTTAACTATGTCATGGTTGATACAAAAAACAAAGAAAATAATAAAGAAATTAAAGAGAAAATAGAAAATAATATCAGTCATGCTTTGGCAACGATTGATATTGAAGATACAGCAAGTTATACGATGTATCAAGGAGAAATTGATGAAGGAAAAGCTTATGTTGGTATTTTCTCAGGACTTTTCTTATTTATTGCTTTATTATCCGTTATTACTACAATGACAAGAGTAGTTAAAAGAGAACGTATTCAAATTGGTACTTTAAAAGCCTTAGGATTTTCTAATTTAAAAGTTACCAGTCATTATGTTAGTTATGGCTTTTGGGTTTCTTTAGTAGGAGCTTTACTCGGTATTATACTTGGTAAGTATTTCTTAGGAGCTACTTTCTTAAATCTTGAAATGTCTTTCTTTGAAATGCCAAACGGTCGTGTTTATATTATACCATTTACTTATATTATGGCTTTACTTGTTGTAGTAGGTGTTAGTTTCATTACGTTCTTAACTTGCTATAAAGAACTTTTAAAAAAGCCTGCCGAAAGCTTACGTAGTGAACTTCCTAAAGTAAAACAAGGTAGTTTAAATGTGACAACGAAAGGTTTCTTTAAAAAATTAAACTTTGCCCATAAATGGAATTTAAGAGATATTTTAAGAAATAAATTCCGTAGTATTACAGGAGTGATTGGGATTGTTGGTTGCTGTACTTTAATTGTTTGTGCTCTTGGAATGCTTAATAGTATGAACTATTTTATTAAACTTCAATTTGATGATTTAGATAATTTTAATTATAAACTTACTTTAAAAGAAGATATTTCTAATAACGATTTAAAAGAACTTAAAGATAAATATGGTGATAATACAAGTGCTACTTTAAATATTGAAATTAAAGACAAAGACGGTAATAAAGAAGCAAATACTTTATTTGTAGATGATAGTCATGATTTTATAAGATTTATAAATAGTGATTATGAATTCATTAAATTAGATTCTAAAGAAGGTGTTTATGTCACTTATAAATTTGCTGATAAGTATAATCTTCAGATAGGTGACACGATTCAGTGGCATATTTATGGTAATAAAACTTATTATGAGTCAAAGATTGTAGGACTTTATAAAGACCCGCAAGTTCAAGGGCTTACGATGACTAAAGAGTATTTAGAAAGTCTAGGGGTGACTTATCAAGCAGATTCTTTATATACCAATGAAGATTTACAAAATACCAAAACAATTAAAAATGTTTTAGTCGTTCAAAATAAAAGTGAACTTAAAGAAACGATTAGCAATATGCTTTCTATGATGAGAAAAATGATTGTTATCATTATTGTATTTGCGGTTTTACTAGGCGTTGTTATTATTTACAACATGAGTATTTTATCTTTCAGTGAGAAAGAATATCAGTTTGCTACTTTAAAAGTATTAGGCTTCGCGGATAGTAAAATTAAGAAAATTTTTATCTCCCAAAACAGTTTCTTATGTATCTTATCCATTCTTATAGGTTTACCTGTTGGTTACTATTTAACCTCTTACTTATTTAAAGTATGTTTAGATGAAAATTATGATTTTGGTGTTCATATTGAACTTTGGACTTATCTTGTTTCTGCTTTAGGTACTTATTTAGTTTCTTACTTAGTTTCTCGAAAACTTTCTAAAAAAGTGGATAACATTGATATGGTAAGTAGTTTAAAAGCTAATGAATAAAAAATGGTTAGAAATAACCCTTTTTTTCATATCAGTAATTATTTTTTAGAAAAAGAGGAAGAGCCTTTTTGAATGGTTCTTCTTTTGTGATATAATGATGGCAATGATTTTATTATCAATTTAAAAACAAAGGCGGTAATATTTATGAAAAATGTTTTAATTATCGGTGGGGGAGTAAGTGGTGTTACTACAGCCATAGCATTAGCTAGTGGAAAAATAAACGTGACTTTGATGGAAGGAAACGATAAACTTTTAAAAAAACTCTTAATAACAGGTAATGGTCGTTGTAACTTTTATAATGAAGACCAAAGTTTTAATCATTATCATTCGACTCATCAAGAACTTTTGCGGCAGTTTTTGGAAGATGAAAATCCTATTCATGCTTTAAATTTTATCGAAAGTTTAGCGATTGTGCCTCTTATTAAAAATGGTTATTATTATCCTTTTACAAATAAAGCTAGTACAGTTTACGAAGCTTTCTTAAAGAAACTTTCTAAGACCAATGTAAAAGTTTTATTGAATCATAAAGTGAGAAATATTGAAATAAAAGAAAATGGCTTTTTAATGGATAACGAATTTTATACAGATGTTGTTTTAGCTACTGGTTCTAAAGCCTATCCGTTAACAGGAAGTGATGGTTCTGGCTATAGTCTTTTTCCTTTTATTAAAGATAGGGTGATTCCTGTTTTACCTGCTTTAACATATTTAGAATGTCAAACACCTTATAACAAATTATGGAAAGGTATTCGAGCTCAAGTAACAGCTAAATTATATGTTGAGGATGAATGGATAAAAGAAGAAACGGGAGAATTACAATTTACGGAGAATGGCTTAAGTGGAATATGTATTTTTAATTTAAGTGGCAGTGCCGCTTTGGCTATCCTTAAAAAGCAAAGCGTTCAAGTTCATCTTGATTTTACGCCTTTTACGTCTGATATTTTAAGTTTTTTACAAAAATGGTCAGAAGAGAAAAATATCAAAGAAACATTAGAAGGTTTCTTACAAGAGCCTTTAATTAAAATGATTATGAAACAAAGTAAAATAAAAGAAGAAGATAATTTTAATGACTTAAGTCCAGAAAGAATAAATAAATTAATCTTTAATTTAACGGATTATCCTCTTTCTATTACGGGTACTGGTGGTTTTGATAAAGCCCAAGTTTGTCAAGGTGGAATATCTTTAAAAAGTGTTGATATCCAAAAATTATGTTCTTTAGATTATCCTCATTTATACTTTACTGGTGAGATTTTAGATGTCTTTGGGGATTGTGGAGGATATAATCTAACTTTTGCCATTTTAAGTGGTTTAGTAGTAGGAAGGAGTATTCAAAATGATTCGTCTAAGACAAGTTAAAGTATCTATTTATGAAGAAGATAAATTATTGTCAAAAATAGAGAGTATTTTAAAAACAAAAGTGGAAAGTTATTCTATTATCAAAAAATCTTTGGACGCGCGAAAGAAACCAGAACTTTATTATATTTATGAAGTTGATGTTTCCGTTTCAGATGAAAAGAAAGTACTTAAAAGATTTCAAAAAAATGAAGATATCTTTTTAGCACCTATCGAAAAGTATGAAATGCCTTCTTTTGGCACTACTAAATTACAATATCGTCCAGTGATTATTGGAAGTGGACCTGCCGGTTTATTTACCACTTATTTACTTTCAGAAGCTGGGTATCGTCCAATTTTATTTGAAAGAGGCGAGTGCGTTGAAAAAAGAAAAGAAAAAATCGAAAAGTTTTGGCAAACGGGAGAGTTAGATGAACAAACCAACGTCCAATTTGGTGAGGGTGGTGCTGGCACTTTTTCAGATGGAAAGTTAAATACGATGGTTAAAGATAAAGCTTGTCGTGGCAAAAAAGTTTTTGAAACTTTCGCCGAATGTGGCGCTCCAGTGGATATTTTATATGAATCACATCCCCATATTGGTACGGATTTATTACAAAATGTCATTAAAAATATGCGCGAAAAAATAAAGCAAATGGGTGGGGAAATTCAATATTCTTCTTGTTTAACTGATATTCATGTGAAAGATAATAAAATAGAAGAAATAGTCATTAATAATAAGCAAGCTTATTCGTGTGATTGTCTTGTCCTTGCTTTAGGACATAGTGCTAGAGATACTTTTCAAATGCTTTTTAATCGCGGTTTGTTATTAGAAAGCAAGCCCTTTGCAGTTGGTCTTCGAATTGAACACTCTCAAAAAATGATTAATGAAAGCCAATATGGTCAAAATTATCCTGCTTTTTTACCACCAGCTAGTTATAAATTAACTTATCAAACTAAAGAAAAACGAGGTGTTTATTCTTTTTGTATGTGTCCGGGTGGTTATGTTGTCAATGCTAGTTCTTGTCAAAATCACTTAGTGATAAATGGCATAAGTGAACATAAAAGAGATTCTAAAAATGCTAATGCGGCTTTAATTGTTACCGTTGGACCTAAAGATTTTGGCTTTGATACTTTTGATGGCGTTAAGTTTCAAGAAAAGTTAGAAAAACAAGCCTATGCCTTAAAAAATGGTTTTATTCCGATGCAAAAAGTAAAAGACTTCTTGGATAATAAAGAAACAACTACTTTAGATGATGTCGAGCCTATTACGAAAGGCAATGTAAAAATGGCTAATCTAAATGAAATATTACCGGATTTTATAAAGGAAGCTTTGAAGGAAGCCTTACCAGCTTTTGGTAAGAAAATAAAAGGTTATGACCGCGATGACGCCTTGCTTTTTGGGATTGAAACACGTTCTTCTAGTCCTATTAGAATGAAAAGAAATGAAACTTTAGAAAGTAATATTTCTGGTGTCTATGTCTGTGGCGAGGGTTCTGGCTATGCCGGTGGTATTACGACGAGTGCTATGGATGGTTTAAAATGTGCTGAAGAAATTATCAAAAAATACACAAAATAGGTACTGTTTGCAAATAATTTAAAATATGCTATAATGGGATAGTTCGAGGTGAAGAAATTGGGAATCATTGAAACGTGTGAGTTTGATTCTATTATAAATGACATAAAAAATCACCCAGAGTTTTTAAAATTGAAAGATGAATTTCATCATGGTATTAGTCGTTATGAGCATTCTTTAAGAGTTTCTAAAATGGTTTATCAAATGACTAAGAAATTAAATTTGGATTATGAAAGAGCTACTCGTGCTGCTCTTTTACATGATTTTTTCTTTAATGAAGACGTTAAAGAGTACAATGCTAAGAAAACTTTACAAATACATCCTTTGTATGCCTGCCAAAATGCGATGCTATATTTTGATATTGATGATATGCAACAAAATATGATTAGATCGCATATGTTTCCTGTTTTTTTAGAAAGACCTAAATATAAGGAAAGTATTGTGTTAACGATTGCTGATAAAATAGTTGCCACGCATGAAATGTATCGTTACAAATTAGCTGCTACTTTAGGAATTTGGATGATTTTTATTTTTAATGTGATATCTATTCAAAAATGGTCATAAAACTGCCAAATATGGTAGTTTTTTTGATGGATTTTACAAAATAAATAGCAATAAAAACCCTTTAAAATGCGAACTTATAGGGGTTGCTTTCTTAAAAAAACTTATGTATAATAAGACACGTACGAAAGGAGTATTTTTATATGGCAAAAAATACAGAAAAAATAACAATTGAAATTAAAGGAGAAGCTTGGGAAAAAGCTTTAGATAAATCATTCAAGAAAAATGTTAAAAAAGCAAACATTGATGGTTTTAGAAAAGGAAATGTTCCAAAAGATATTTATTTAAAAAATTATGGTATGGAATCTTTATTTGAAGATGCTTACCTTGCTGTAGTCGATGATGCATTTAAAGAAGCTCAAGATAAAGCAAAAGTAAAAGCAGAAATTCAACCAAGTGTTGATATCAAAAAAATTGACAAAGATGGCATTACTTTTGAATTTACATTCATTGGTAAACCAGAAGTTAAATTAGGTCAATATAAAGATTTAAAAGTTAAAAAAGAAAAAGTAGCAGTTACAAAAGAAGAAGTAGACGCTAAGATCAATCAGTTACGTGAACAATTTGCTGATATTACCGTAAAAGAAGGTGGCGTTGTTGAAACTGGCGACACGGCTGTTATTGACTTTGTTGGTGAAGTTGATGGCAAACCTTTAGATGGTGGTAGTGGTGAAAATTATCCTCTTGAAATCGGAACAAATACTTTTATTCCTGGTTTTGAAGACGGTGTTTTAGGTATGAAAGTTGATGAAACAAAAGACTTATACTTAAAATTCCCTGAAAATTACACTAAAGAATTAGCAGGTAAAGAAGTTGTTTTCCATGTTACTTTAAGAGAAATCAAATCTAGAATTTTACCAGACATTGATGAAAATTTCTTTGAAGATTTAGGTTATGACAAAGTAACAAACGCTGAAGAACTTGCTAAAGAAGTAGAAAATACAATTAAAGAAGAAAAAGAAAATGAAGAAAAAAATCGTTTCTTAGAAGAAGTTTTAAAACAAGTTTCTGAAAAAATGGAAGTGGATGTTCCAGAAGAAATTATTGATGACGAAGTTCATCGTATGATCCATCAATGGGAAGAACAATTGAAATCTCAAGGTTTAACTCTTGATCAATATATGGAATTTACTGGTACAACTCATGAAGACATGCATAAACAAATGGAACCAGAAGCTCTTCGTCGTGTTAAATACCGTTATATGTTAGAAGCTGTTAGTGAAGCTGAAAAAATTGAAGTCACTGACGAAGAAGTAGAAAAAGATATTGAAGAAATGGCTACTAACTA
Organism: uncultured Bacilli bacterium; assembly: GCA_934085565.1. Classification (GTDB taxonomy): domain Bacteria; phylum Bacillota_I; class Bacilli_A; order RF39; family UBA660; genus Ventrenecus. The sequence goes on from CAKOHG010000001.1 coordinate 85,715, forward strand.
TGGTATTTCTAAAGAAGAATTAGTGGATGCTTTTGGTGGAAAAGAAGTTTTAACTTACGATTCAAAAATGCGTAAAACATTAAAATTCTTAGAAGAAAATAATTAGAAGAGTGAAAAGCTCTTCTTTTCTTTTTTATCTTGTGATAAAATAACCTCTGGATGTGATATTTATGAGTACAGAAGAATTTGATTATTATTTACCAGAAGAGTTAATTGCTCAAACTCCTTTAAAGGATCGTTCTTCTTCAAGATTAATGACTTTAAATCGTGAAACGGGTGAAATTTCTAATAAACATTTCACCGATATTATTGATTATCTTCGTAAAGGAGATGTCTTAGTTATTAATGATACTAAAGTAATTCCCGCAAGATTAATTGGCGAAAAAGTGGATACAAAAGCTACCATTGAATTATTACTTTTAAAAGATTTAGGTAATAATATATGGGAATGCTTATCAAGACCATTTAAAAGATTACACGTTGGAACAAAAGTGAATTTTGGCGGTCTTTTAGAAGCCACGGTTATTACCAAAAAAGAAGAGGGAATTGTCGAAGTTCAATTTTCTTATGAAGGTATCTTTCTAGAAATCTTAGATAAGTTAGGAGAAATGCCTTTACCACCTTATATCCATGAAAAACTCCAAGATAAAGATCGTTATCAAACGGTGTATGCCAAAAATCTTGGGAGTGCCGCTGCTCCTACGGCAGGATTACATTTTACAAAAGAACTTTTAGAAAAAATAAAGGAAAAAGGAATTATCATTACCAATGTTACTTTACATGTTGGCCTTGGAACTTTTAGACCCGTCGAAGTAGAGGACGTTACCAAACATCATATGCATAGTGAATATTATGAAATGAGTAAAGAAACGGCTGATATATTAAATCAAGCAAAAAAAGAAGGTAGAAGAATTATTGCTGTTGGTACTACTTCCACAAGAACTTTAGAAACCATCATGAGTCTTTATGGAAAGTTTAAAGAGTGTCATGGTAATACCGAAATCTTTATTTATCCAGGCTTTGAATTTAAAGCTATTGATTGTTTAATTACTAATTTCCATCTTCCTAAAAGTACTCTTGTTATGTTAGTTAGTGCTTTTTCTAAGAAAGAATATATTTTACATGCCTACGAAGAAGCTGTTAAAGACAAATATCGTTTCTTTTCTTTTGGAGACGCGATGTTCTTATATAAAGATTAACTTATAATGTAATAATTCATATAATTAAAGCAAAAATAATGTCAAAATTTAGGAAATTTGCAATATAGTATCTAAAATTCTTGTCAGGTATATAAAAAAGTGCTAGTATTAATTCATAAATCAATTATCAAAAGACACGACAAAGAAATGTTTTTTTAAAGAGAGTCTAGGCTGGTGGAAACTAGATAAAAAAGTTCTTTCGTTACTACTTTTGTATGAGACCTAATAAGGTACGGGTAATTCCGTTAAAGATAATTAAGTGAAAAAAAGGATGGTACCGTCAAACAGACTCCTAACAATAGGTACCATCTTTTTTTTAGAAAAGGAATTCGTATGGGGAAAAAAGATTATGGATATGTAGTATCAGTGTATCGATTTATGCAATATTGTGGATTAGAATGTCCTAAAAGGCCAAATATTTTAGTTTCACACGCTATTATGCTTGGCAAACTTAGGGTACGTCATGAAAAAATGCCTGATAAGGTTATTATGCCAACAAGAACTACGAGAGAAAGTGTGAAAAAAGAGGATATTAAAACCGGTAGAGTTGTTCTAGTTGAAGATGATTATGGTAACAAGTTACCGTATCGTGTGCCTAATCAAGTTTTATCTTTAGAAAAAGTTTCTCAAGAAGAATTAGCTAAAAGAAGAGAAAAAATTTTAGCCGAAGCTCCTTTAGAAGATGAAAAGCCTTCTTTAGGTGAGCAAAGATATTTAGAACGTAAGAAAAGAAAACTTGAGTTCGAAAAACGAAAGAATGCTTTACGAGAAGAAAAAGAAAACTTAGAAAAATATCCGAGATTAAAAAAGAGAAAGTGAGTGTTAAAAAATGAAAAATATTAAAGAAGATGAATATTTAAGTAAAATTAATCATAGCTGTGCTCACGTTTTAGCACAAGCTGTCAAACATTTATATCCAAATGCTAAGTTTTGGGTAGGACCTGTTATTGAAGAAGGTTTTTATTATGATATGGATTTAGGTGACGTGACTTTAACAGAAGATGATTTAGATAAAATTGCTAAAGAAATGAAAAAAATCATTAAAGATGGAAAAAGAATTGTTCGTCATGAAATCTCTAAAGAAGAAGCTTTAGAAATGTTTAAAGATGATCCTTATAAAATAGATTTAATTGAAAATATGCCTGAGGGAGAAATTATTTCTTGTTATTCTCAAGGAGATTTTACAGATCTTTGTCGTGGACCTCATGCTGATACCGTAAAAGAATGTAAGTATTTTAAATTATTAAAATTTTCAGGTGCTTACTATAAAGGTGATGCGAAAAATAAAATGTTACAAAGAATCTATGGGGTATGTTTTGCTAATGAGGAAGATTTAAATGAACATTTAGCAATGCTTGAAGAAGCTAAACAACGTGATCATCGTAAATTAGGTAAAGATTTAGGCATTTTCATGTTTTCTGATTTAGTCGGCAAAGGATTACCTATGTGGTTACCTAATGGTTTTATCGTTCGTCGTAGTCTTGTTGATTATATTACGGATAAAGAGCTTTCTCATGGTTATAAACATGTTATGACACCATCACTTGGTAGCGTAGAGCTTTATAAAACAAGTGGCCATTGGGATCATTATAAAGAAGATATGTTTCCTGCTATGGAACTTGATAATGAATCTTATGTTCTAAGACCTATGAATTGTCCTCATCATATGATGATGTTTAAAAATTCTCTTCATTCTTATCGTGATCTTCCACTTCGTATTGCTGAAATTGCTAATGACTTTAGATATGAAGCGAGTGGAGCAGTATGTGGTATTGAAAGAACCAGAGCTTTTACCCAAAATGATTCCCATATTTTCTGTACCAAAGATCAAATAAAAACAGAATTTAAAGCTGTTATTGATTTAATTTTAGATGTCTATAAAGATTTCGGTTTTAAAGACTATCGTTTTCGTTTATCTTTAAGAGATAAAAATGACACTGAGAAATATTTTGGTAATGATGAATTATGGGCAAAAAGTGAACAAGAACTTAGAGAAGTATTAGAAGAAATTCATGCAGATTATTATGAAGCTGAAGGAGAAGCAGCCTTTTATGGCCCTAAGTTAGATGTTCAAGTTAAAAGTGCTATTGGCCATGATGTTACTTTATCAACCGTCCAACTTGATTATCAATTACCAGAAAGATTTGATTTAACTTACATTGATGAAAATGGTGAAAAACAAAGACCAGTTGTTATTCATAGAGCTATCCTAGGTTCCCTAGATCGTTTTATTGCCTTCTTACTTGAAGAAACGAAAGGCGTTTTACCATTATGGCTTGCCCCAGTTATGATTAATGTTATTCCAGTTAATATTGATTATCATTTAGATTACGCGAAAAAAATTGAAAGTCTTTTATTAAAAGATCATATTCGTGTGGAAGTAGATAGTAGAAACGAAAAATTAGGTTATAAAATGCGTGAATCTGTTATGAAAAAAATACCTGTTACTTTAATTTTAGGCCAAAAAGAAGTGGATGAAAATCTTATTAGTTATCGTGAATATGGTAGTGAAGAAACGCATACTTTAAGTTATGAAGAATTCGTTTCTTATTTAAAAAATAGAATAGAAAATAAAAAATAATTTTTTGCATTATTTAATTTAATAAATTCATATAAAAGGAGATGGGATAAAAGATGAATATTGGTCAAGCTGCCTTAATTTTTATAGATGAAAATAAAATGGAGTTATTACCTAAAAAGGAAGGCTTAACTCTTCATATTCAGTATGTTTTGGATCGTTCTAAAAAGGATAAATCGTTGCGAAAGATTGTGAATCAATTTGATGTCAAAAAAATTTTAGAAGAACCATCACTCATACAAAAAACTATCATTAAAGCTTTAGTAGAGAAGGGCTGTATTGTTTTTTGTAATATGTGTCCTCAAATCTTAGAAGAAACTAATCTCTTTATAGGATATGGACCACATGAAATTTCTGACTTTCAAAGAAGAAATTTAGAAGAATTAAAGAAACAGAAAATAGATGTTTATGAAATGGGTATGCTGAATTCTTTAGAAGAATTTGAAGCAGTTTGTGATAATCTTTCTGCAAATTTAGGTGGAAATGTATGGATTGATTCTTATTTACAAAATGTTTCAGAAGTTCCATCTCGAAAATAATTTTAATAAAGGAATGATTTTATATGGATTATTGCTTGCAAGAAAATGGGTTATTAAAACCTTTTGAAAATGAAAATACTATTTTTAAAAATCCAAATGATATTCGCAATTTTGCAATAACATGCATATTTACAGATGATCAAGATAGAATTTTACGAAGTAAAAATATTCGCCATCATTATTATGCTTTAAGAACTTTATTTGAACAAACCAAAAAGATAAGAGAATATATTTTATCTGCTGACATGATAGATCAGTGTTATTGTGAAGCAAGTGAATCTTTTTGCCAACATGGCGGGGGTTTACTGAGTACAAATGCTCCAGATTCGTATAAAAGAATATTTAATAATTATTTGTATTTACCGGATAAATTAAATGAATATCAAAAGAATGTCTTACAAGAACAATATGAATTTTTATGCCAAGAAGATAAGGTATCAATTTTTAAATATGATCTTGATAGGAGAACATTTAAAGAATTAAATTCGGATCCCAAAATTTATCAAGAAATATTAAAAAAAGAGCTTTTTAAATAAAAACATGTTATAATAAATTATGAAAGCAGAAGAAAGATTAGTAATAAAAGTTATTTGTTAAAGAAAGACTGTGGTTGATGTGAACAGTTCAAAAGCTTTTAGGAATCTCCTTTCTTAGTGGAGTTAATCTCTCCCGGCTTTAAGCCGTTATCTTAAATTAAGTAAATTAAAGGATGGCACCGTCATTATGACTCCTTTTTAAAGGGCCATTCTTTTTTTATTAGGAGGAAATAATATGTTTCAAGAAGAAGAGTATCTTTTATACAAACAAATGCCTATTTATGAGAGATCTTTAATTTTAGTTAAAGTATTATTTAAAAATAAAAAAGATAAAGGTGGGCATTTTTACATAAATCATTTAAGACATGTCAGTAGAGATTTAAAAGGAGAAAAGTTAAAGGCTATGGGGCTTATGCATGATGTGTTAGAAGATACTGATATGACACCCGAAGAAATGAAAAAATTAGGATATAATGATGAATTTATTACGGTTGTAAAACTCCTTACAAACACTTATCCTTCTTATGATGAATACATAGATAATCTCATAAAAAGTAATAATAAAGATGCTTTTGCAATTAAACTAAAAGATTTACTTGATAACATGGATTTAACCAGACTTCAAATGGTAAGTGAAAAGGATATCAATCGATCGAAAAGGTATATAATTGCTTACTTAAAAATAATTAATAAAATGGAAGGTGAAATAATATGATAGATATAAAATTAATAAGAGAAAATCGTGATTTAGTAAAAGAAAATATAAAGAAAAAATTTCAAGATGAAAAATTAGGCCTTGTGGATGAAGTTTATGATTTAGATGTTACCATGAGAGAAACTCAAACCAAAAAAGATGCTTTAAAAGCTAAGAAAAACAAACTTAGTGGTGAAATAGGGCTTCTTATGAAAGATAAAAAAGTTGAGGAAGCTAATAAAATAAAAGAAGAAATTAATCAAATGAGTGAAGAAATCGAGGAACTAGAAACTCGTCAAACTACTTGTGAAGCAGAAATCAAAAAAAGAATGATGGTGATTCCTCAAATAATGGATCCATCTGTTCCAATTGGTAAAGATGATTCTGAGAATGTTGAAGTTCAAAGATTTGGAGATCCAGCGGTACCAAGTTATGAGATTCCTTATCATGCTGATATTATTGAATCTTTTGGGGGCATGGATAAAGAAGCTGCAGGACGTACAAGTGGCCAAGGCTTTTATTATTTAATTGGCGATATTGCTAGACTTCATGAAGCTATGCTTGCCTATGCCAGAGATTTTATGATTAAGGCCGGATTTACATATGCTATTCCTCCTTTTATGATTCATAGTGATGTCGTAACAGGTGTTATGTCTTTTCCAGAAATGGAAGCTATGATGTATAAAATTGAAGGTGAAGATTTATATTTAATTGGTACCAGTGAACATAGTATGATTGGCAAATTTAAAGACCAAATTATTAAAGAAAGTGAACTTCCTATTAGTATGACAAGTTATTCTCCTTGCTTTAGAAAAGAAGGCGGATCACATGGTTTAGAGGAAAGAGGCTTATACCGTGTTCACCAATTTGAAAAACAAGAAATGATTGTTATTTGTGAACCAGAAGAAGCTATGGATTGGTACAACAAGATGTGGCGTCTTACGGTTGAATTCTTTAGAAGCTTAGATGTTCCTGTTAGACAATTAGAATGTTGTTCTGGAGATTTAGCTGATTTAAAAGTAAAATCTTGTGATATCGAAGCATGGAGTCCAAGACAACAAAAATATTTTGAAGTAGGAAGTTGCTCTAATTTAGGAGATGCTCAAGCAAGACGTCTTGGTATTCGTAAAAAAGGTGAGAAAGGAACTTATTATTTAAATACTCTTAACAATACAGTTGTCGCAACTCCAAGAGGACTAATTGCTGTTATCGAAAATAATTATCAAGAAGATGGCTCTGTTAAAATTCCAAAAGTATTACAACCATACATGGGTGGTTTAGAAGTTATTAAAAGAAAATAGAAAATTGAAGACTTAATTAATGGTCTTCTTTTTTTCTAAAAAAAGTTCTTGTATTTACTGTATTTTAATTTTTTGTTATACTAATAATAGAGAATAAAAGGAGAGAACAAAATGAATCAAAGTGATATTAAGGCCTTAAATGAATTAAAGATGTTAAGTATTGATATGATAAATAATGCAAAGGGGGGACATCCTGGAACCGTTTTATCTATGGCACCTGTAATGTACACTCTTTTTACGCGTATTTTAAGAGTAGATAGTAAAAATAATAATTATTTTAATCGTGATAGAGTTATTCTTTCTTCTAGTGGACTTACTCCTTTATATTATGCCATGTGTTATATGGCGGGTTATCCTATTAAAAAAGAAGATCTTATGAACTATCGTCGTTTAAACGGACTTCCTGCTACCCCAGAACTTCATAATCCTTTGTTTATGGAAGCAACTACAGGAAATGCAGGAGATGGAGTAGGCATAAGTACTGGAATTGCTTTAGGAAGAAGATATATTGAATCTTTAATCAAAGAAGAAGATAATAAAATTAATTTATATGATTTTACCACTTATTGTTTTTTAAGTGACGCAGATATGATGAGTGGAGCAAGTCTTGAAGCTTTTTCTTTTGCTGGTAGTCAAAAATTAGGCCATCTTGTCTTTTTATACGACAATAATAGAATTGGTATGGAAGGTAGTTTAGAAACTGTTTTTGATGAAAATTTAGCTAAATCATTTGAAGCTAAAGGATTTTATGTCGACACTTTAAAAAGTGATGTCACTATAAAAGATATTGAAAAAGCCATTGTAAATGCTCGTTCTCTTAATAAACCTGCTTTACTCATTTTTAATACTGTAATTGGTAAAGATTCTTTTAACGAAGGCAAAAATATTTTGCATTCAGGCGTTCTTTCTTTTGACGATGCAAACAACTTAAGAAGAAAATATAACTTATTCTTACCACCTTTTGAAGTATCCAAAGATTCTTTGATTTTTATTGAATCCCAAATGACAACTCGTATGCAAAAAATAAAAGAAAAGTGGAATGAAAGTTATGCTCGAGCTAAAAATATTAATAATGAAAATTTAAATAATATTTTATTTTTACTAGAAAATGGTACCACGGATATTTCTTTTGCAAGTGAAAATTATAAAATCAATGATGCCTATCGTGAGGCTTTAATTGAAACTAATAATAAAGTTATGAATTTAATTAGTCCTAAGAGTAATTTGTTTTTAGGAGGAAGTGCTGGCTTAAGTCTTTATTGCCGTACCAATTTAAATGGTTTTCAATATATGAATGAAAATAGTCCTAAAGCTAAAAATATTCGCTTTGGGGTCAGAGAAAGAGCTATGGGTTATATTGTGAATGGTATGGCTTTACTAGGCTTACGCGTGTTTTCTTCTACTTTACTTAGCTATGCTGATGAAATGAAATCTTCTATTAGACAAGGCGCTATTATGAGTCTTCCTGTAACGTACATATTTACTCATGATTCTTTATATAATAGCGAAGAAAGTAGTCTAAATATTCCGGTAGAACAGTTAGATATGTTAAGGTCTATTCCTAATTTATATGTCTTTAGACCTAGTGATATTGAAGAAGTTATGGGGTCTTGGGAAACTATTTTGAAAATTAAAAAGCCATGTGCTTTAATTATTACTAAAAATGATAGTCCTAAATTACCTAATTCTAGTGCTAAAAAGGTAATCGGCGGAGCTTATATTATCAAAAGCGAAAAAGCAAGATTAGACGGGATTATTATTTCTAGTGGTAGTGAACTTATCAGTGCTATGCAAATTGCTTATGATTTAGAAATGAAAGGCTTAGATATCCGTGTTGTTTCTATGCCATCATTAGAACTTTTTAAACTTCAAGACAAAACATACAAAGAAAGTATTATACCCCCTCATGTTAAAACGGTAGTCATAGAATCATCTTTAGGTTTATCTTTAAAAGAATACGCGACAAACGAAGATTATCTTTTAAATATCGCGGATTATCCAAACAATGGTCTTCCTATTGAAGTTTTACAACAAATGAGTTTTGATTATGATAGTTTAAAATTAAAAGTAGAAGCTTTGCTTTCTAAGTAGTTAATTCGACAAAATGTTTTCAACTTTTTTGCTATTCTAAAGAGGGTGAAAGAGTATGAGAACATTTTATTTTTTTGAAATTAAACCAGAGTTAGTAGCTTTATTAAAAGACAATCCTTATGAGTTATTTAAAACATTAGAAACGATTTATTATCAGAATTTAGATTTAGAAACCAGTTATCAATTTATTAGACAACTTATTAATCCTATTCCTATTAAAAATTTGGATATATCTTTATTTAAAAAGTATAAAGAAAATTATTTTTATACTAAATATAAAAATGTTCATTCTTTACATGATGTTTTTAGAAGAGAAAATACTATTTTGAAACTATATAAAACTTATTTAAAAATGGAAACGAATGTAGTTAAACCTAAATTTTTAGAAGAATTACAAAAAAATCACAACTTTTTTGTTTGTGATTTTAAGGAAAAAGATTATTTTTGGTTAGATTCTTTATCTTTTACAATGATAGGTTGATTTAAATTATCAAAAACCATGGTATTTTTAGATGATAAAATTTGATATAAATAAGACGCTCTTTTTTCAATTTCATAAACACGACTATTATAATCTGTCGTGGTCATTAAAGAAGGCTTATTATTTTTTAAATAGTCTTGACCGTGTTTGTTAAAACCTAAAATTTTTACATACGTTAAAGGTGTTTTGACATCTTCTTTAGTAATGCCAAGTAAGATATGAATAAGCATTCTATTTAATCGGTTGTAAGTATATCGTTTACTTTTTAAATGTTCTAAAAGTTCTTTTACAGTGTGAACCTTTAATATTTCTTTTTTTAACTTGTTATCTAAGCCTTCTGTCACGTCTAAATAAGTATTTAAATTGTTTTCGGTAAGTATCTTAAAGCGAAGAAGTTCAAAAAGTAAAGACTCATTAATTTTATTTAAGACTTCTAAAGACTCTTTAGGCATGTAGAAAGAAACGTCTTCATTTTCTTCTAGTTTATGACGGATATTAGAAGCAGAAATAATTTTTTCATTTGCCTTGATATCATGAAAATCATTGGTTCTTAAAATGGTTTCATAGGTCATATCATAATTGTTTTTTAAAATGGCTTTAATATAGGAAATTGCTAAAATGTCATTAGGCCCGATTTTTTCCTCTTCCTTTAAAGCTTCATTTAGGCGTTTTGGATAAGAAAGAGGACTTTTTTTTATCCTGAAATCTTCTTCTAATTGTAATGAGGCTAAATGGTGAAGTTTCAAGGTGTCTTCGGTTTCACTACCAAAAATGATTTTTTTAACACCTAAGTGATGTAGCAAAGTGACACTTACATTAGCAAAAGTATCTGCTGATTGTGTTCCAAATAAAGTAGGAAGTTCCATAACAATATCTACCTTATTTATAATGGCAATTCTTGTTTTATCTTCTTTACTTGAAAGACTTATTTGACCTCTTTCTAAAAAATAACCATTTAAACATAAAATAATTAAAGAAGAGGGATATTTCTTTTTAATTTCTTCTATATGATAGATATGACCATTATGAAAAGGGGAGTATTCACAGATAATACCAATAATTTGCATATTTTCACCTCTTTTTTTAGTTTATCATGAACTCCTACTTGTGTAAAATTATTTTTAAAGGTATAATACATGTACAGAAGAAAGGTGATAAATGTGGATTTACAAAAAGTATTTGTCCGTCCTTTACATGAGGATGTTTCTGTTCATTTAGATAAAGAACTTTATGAGCCTACCGGCATTTTAGATATCCCTCCTTTTAATTTATCTATTGATATTCTTTTGGATGCTAATCAAGATTATCATTTAGTTTTAAAAGCAGATTTAAGTCTTACTTTAAGTGACGCGAGAACTTGTAAACCAGTGTCTTATCCTGTTCATCTTGATTTTGAAGAAAAAATTGAAGAAGACAGTGAAATATGTGGCAGATTTTTGGAAAATTCACAAAATACACTTGATATTCTGAGTATTTTATGGGAAAATATTGTACTGGAAATTCCAATTAGTTATACCGAATCTGATGAGTTAAATCTTAAAGAGGAAGGTTATCAAGTAAATGGGAATGAGAGTGGAGAAAATATCGATCCAAGGCTAGCTCCTCTATTGGAGTTATTGGATAAGGAAAAGGAGTGAAACTATGAAACTAAACCTTCAATTATTTGCTGTTCCTTTTAGAAGAACTAGTAAAACAAAGAAAAGAATGCGTCGTACACATTTAAAAAAGGAAGTTGGAACTATTGCAACTTGTCCTAAATGTGGTGCTGCTTTAAGACCACACCGTGCATGTGCTAAATGTGGCTTCTACAAAAATGAAGATGTTTTACATATTCAAAAAGAAGAAAATTAGAAAAAATCACTTGTAATTTTGATTGATATCGTTTATAATCAATATGCAAGTGAAAAATGTACCCATAGCTCAATTGGATAGAGCGTTAGACTACGGATCTAAAGGTTAGGGGTTCGACTCCCTTTGGGTACACCATTTATATGTCGAGAAGTAGCACAATTTGGTAGTGCACTTGGTTTGGGACCAAGGGGTCGCAGGTTCGAGTCCTGTCTTCTCGACCATTTTGTTTATTAAAGTCCTTTTAAAGGACTTTTTCTTTTGCAATTTACCTTCTAAATGTGGTATCCTTAACGAGAGAGGAAGTAGTAATAATGATTAAAGAATTTAAAGAGTTTATCAAAAGAGGAAATGTTTTAGATTTAGCTGTCGGCGTTATTGTTGGAGGAGCTTTTTCTAGTATTGTCAGTTCTCTTGTAAATAACATTTTATCACCCATTTTAGGAATCATTTTAGGTGGTATCGATTTTTCTGGATTATCTATTACCATTAAAGATGCAAATATCCAATATGGTATGTTTATTCAAAGTGTTATTGACTTTTTGATTGTTTCTTTCTGTATTTTCTTATTAGTTAAATTCATTAATAAGATTACCCATTTAGAAAAGAAAGAAGAAGCTAAAAAAGAGGCTCCTAAAAAAAGTGAAGAAGTTAAACTTTTAGAAGATATTAGAGATTTACTAAAAGAACAAAATAAATAAAAAAGAGGTCATAAATGGAAAAATATACAACAAATATTTTACAACATCAATATTTTGTAAAGGAAAGTATTCCCAGCGAAAAATTTGAATCACGTTGGGAATGGAATGTTGTAAAAATTTATGATGAAAAAAAGATTAGAACCTGGTGTGGTTTAGGTGGTTCTATTACAGGGGCGTCCGCTTTTAATTTTCAAAAATTATCGAAAGATAATCAAAAGAAATTTATAGAATATTATTATGGTCAAAGTGGTTTAAATTATAATTTGGCTCGTTTATCTATCGGTAGCAATGATTTTTGCCCATATTCTTATGAATATTGCCCTGATGGAGACTTAAAACATTTTCAAATAAAAGAAGACAAAAAATTGCTTTTTCCTTTGCTAAAAAAGATTAATCGAAAAGCTGATATTACTTATTTAGCTAGTCCTTGGAGTCCTCCAAGTTGGATGAAAGATAATAATTCTTTAATAGGTGGAAAATTAAAAAAAGAATGCTATGCTTCATATGCAGAATATTTAGTTAAATTTTTAGAAAGCTATCAAAAAGAAAATATTTCTATTCCTTATTTAACGATTCAAAATGAGCCGTATGCTTGGCAGAAATGGGAATCTTGTGTTTATTCTTTAAAAGAACAAAAAGATTTTATAAAAAATTATTTGCTTGATGAATTAAATAAGAGTAAATTGGATACTAAAATATTATTATGGGATCATAACAAAGACAATGTTTATGAAAATACGAAATATCTAAGAATAAAAGATGACAGAATTGCTGGTGTTGCTTTCCACAGTTATGCTGGCTCACATTTTCAAAATTTAGCTTTAATTAGTCAAAAATATCCAAATGATTTATTATGGCATACCGAAGGATGTCGTGGTTTTGAACCATATAACGAAGAAAAATGGCTTTTAGATGCTGAACTTTATATGTTAGATTTAATTGGCGATATTAATCATGGTATGAATGGCTATATTGATTGGAATATTTTATTAGATGATAAAGGAGGACCTAATCATGTAGAAAATTATTGTAAAAGTCCTATTATGCTTGATGAGAACAATAATCTTATTTTAACTCCTATTTATTACTATTTAAAACATTTAGGTTTCTTTGTTAAAAAAGGATATCAAAGTCTTGTCGTTGATACTTATCGTCCTGACTTATTCTGCTGTGCTTTTAAAAATCAAAACGAGTATGTAATGATATGTCTTAATATGAATGCCTATGACATGGAAGTTGATCTTATTTTAAAAGGAAAAAGAACCCATGATGTTTTATCTTCCCATAGCATTGTCACTTATGTAGAAACTATTGAAAAATAAAAACACTAAATTGGACTAGTGTTTTTTTCATAATTATTGTATACTGATTATAGGATAGAGAGGGTAATCATATGCAAAAAGTTACGTTAAGTGAAGAAGAATTAAAAAGAATAGACGGCTATTTTAGAGCGACAAATTATGTATCTGCCGCGGCACTTTATTTAAAGGATAATCCCCTTTTAAGAAGACCTTTAACATTTGATGATATAAAAAGTAAATTAGTAGGTCACTGGGGCAGTGCTCCAGGACAAAATCTATGTTATGTGCATTGTAATCGTGTCATTGAAAAATATAATTTAAACATGATGTGGATTGTAGGACCTGGTCATGCTGGGCAATCTGCGATGGCTAATTCTTATTTTGAAGGAACTTATACCGACGTATATAAAGAATTTACAGAAGACGAAGAAGGTTTAAGAAAATTTTTAAAACATTTTAGTTTTCCAGGTGGTACTTCTAGTCATGTTGCTCCAGAAGTTCCGGGAAGTATTAATGAAGGTGGGGAACTTGGTTATAGTTTAGTTCATGCTTTTGGAGCTGTTTTAGATAATCCTGATTTAATTGCCACGGTTATCGTGGGAGATGGTGAAGCGGAAACAGGTCCTTTAGCAACGAGTTGGCATTGCAATAAACTTTTAAATGCCAAAAATGATGGGGTTGTTTTACCTATCTTACATTTAAATGGATATAAGATTGCCAATCCTACTATTTTTGCCCGTATTAGTGAAGAAGAATTAATATCTTTCTTTAAAGGTTGTGGTTGGGAACCTTATATTGTAGATTATCAAAATAAAGAAAATATTCATGAGCAAATGGCTACTGTTATGGACGAAGTCATTGAAAGAATTAAAATGATTCAAGAAGCTGCTAGGGAAAAAGGCATAAGTAAAAGACCTATTTGGCCTATGATAATTTTAAAGACACCTAAAGGATTTACAGGACCTAAAGAAATTGACGGCAAAAAAATCGAAGACTCTTTTAGATCTCATCAAGTTCCACTTGAAGTTACTAAAGAACATCCTGAAAGTCTAGAAGAACTAGAAAGATGGCTTAAGAGTTATCATCCTGAAGAACTTTTTGATGAAAAGGGAAGATTAAAAGATAAATATCGTATGATACCCGTTAAAGAAAGATGTATGAGTGCTAATAAAAATGCCAACGGTGGTCTTTTAAAAGAACCTTTGAAATTACCAAATATTTTAAAATATGGTATCCGCATTCCATATCCTGGTAATGATGAGAAAGAAGATATGAAAGTTTTAGGTCGTTATTTAAAAGATGTTGTGGCTTTAAATCCTACTAATTTCCGGATTTTTGGACCAGATGAAGCGTTATCGAATCGTTTATATTCTGTCTTTGAAGTGACAAAAAGACAATTTGAAGGTAAAATCTATGAAGATGACGAGCTATTAAGTACCGAAGGACGTATTATTGATTCTATGTTGTCTGAACATGTTTGTGAAGGTTTATTAGAAGGATATCTTTTAACAGGAAGACATGGTATTTTCCATAGTTATGAATCTTTCATGAGAATTGTAGATTCTATGATTAGTCAGCACGCTAAATGGTTAAAAGTATCTAAAGAACTAAGTTGGCGTAAACCAATCGCTAGTTTAAATCTTTTAGTTACTAGTCATTGTTGGCAACAAGATCATAATGGATATACTCATCAAGATCCTGGAATGATTAACCATATCTTAACTAAAAAATCGTCTATCGCTCGCATTTATTTACCGTGTGACGCGAATACTTTAATATCTGTAATGGACCATTGTTTACAAAGTGAAAATTATATTAATTTAATTATTGCCAGTAAACATCCACGCCCTGAGTGGTTAAGTATGAAAGAAGCCATTAGACATTGTGAAAAGGGAATTGGAATCTTTGGCTTTGCAAGTAATGACTTAGATAATAATCCTGACCTTGTTTTAGCTTGTGCTGGAGATACACCTACTTTAGAAGTCATGGCAGCAACGAGTATTTTACGTAGTTGGTTACCTAATTTGAAAGTACGTGTTGTAAATGTGGTAGACTTGATGAAATTAGAAAGCCATGAAGATCATCCACATGGTTTAACAGATAAAGAATTTGATGCCATTTTTACTAAAAATAAACCTGTTGTTTTTGCTTTCCATGGTTACCCTAATGTTATTCACGAATTAACTTATAAAAGAACAAACCAAAATATTCATGTTCGTGGGTATATTGAAGAAGGTACTATTACGACACCATTTGATATGCGTGTTCAAAATAAATTAGACCGTTATCATTTGATTTTATTAGCTTTAAAATATTTACCAGAATTTGATACGAAAGCCCTAGAAGAGTATTGTAATGAGCAATTAAAAAAACATGCCGCTTATATTAAAGAATATGGCAAAGATTTAGAAGAAATTATTAACTGGCATTGGAGTATATAAAAAGCATTTGTAAATGAAGCAAGTGCTTTTTTTTATACAAAAAAACACCCTTTAGTTAAGAGTGTTTTTAAAATTGATGAAATAAACCAATGGCTTTTCCTAAAATAGTCACGTTATTAAAGATAAATGGACTCATGGTATCATTTTCAGGTTGAAGTCTAATATGTCCATCTTCTTTGTAAAAAGTTTTTAAAGTAACTTCATTTTCATCTGTCATGGCTACCACAATATCACCATTATTCGCGGTATTTTGTTTTTCTAAAATAACAATGTCACCATCTTGAATACCTTTATTTATCATAGATTCCCCACTTACTTTTAAAGTAAATACGGTTTTATTTAAAGGAACAAGACAAGCAGGAAGTTCAAAAAATTCATTTGGCTTTTCGATGGCTTCAATTGGATTACCAGCGGTTACCTTGCCAAGTAAAGGGACTTTAATGATTCCTTCTTGTTCATTTAAATATTCATTTTCCACTAATAGTTCAATTGTTCTAAATTTGTTACTTGAGTTTCTAATAACACCTGCTTTTTTTAAATTGTTAATATGTGATTGGACTGTCGCTGGACTAGATAATCCTAATATTTCGCAAATTTCCCTGACTGCTGGAGGAAATCCATGTTCAGCTTGGTATTTTTTGATACAATCCAAAACTTTTTCTTGCTTAGCTGTTAACTTTACACTTTCTTCCATTTTTACACCTCTTTAAAAGAGTACCATACATTTGATTGCCTGTCAAACCTTGAAACTTTAAGCATAAAAATAAAAAAACATATCATACTATGGTTGGGTGAATTTTATGAACAAAGATGAATATCAAAAATTGGTAGATGAATTAAAACCGAAAGAACCAAAGTTAAAAAGAGCTATTGTGTCTTTTGTGGTAGGAGGGTGTCTTGGTCTTGTTAGTCAAATATTTGTTTCCGTCTTAGAAAGTAGTTTTGGCATTCCTACGAAAGAAGCTTTTATATGGCTTTGCATTACGATGATATTTTTATCTAGTTTTTTAACATCTCTTGGCTTCTTTGATAATTGGGTAAGTACTTGTCAAGCAGGACTTTTTTTACCAACAACAGGTTTTGCTCATTCTGTCACATCCGCTGCCTTAGATTATAGAAGAGATGGCTTGATTACAGGTTTAGGTTCCAACTTCTTTCGCCTTGCCGGCAGTGTTTTATTATATGGAATGGTAAGTGCCTTTTTCTTAGGTATTTTAGGGGTGATTATTTATGGCTAGCAAAAAAATCAATAATGTTTATATTGCAGACTCCTTTACCATCGCAGGACCTTTTGAAAAAGAGGGAAGTGTCAAAGATTTTGATATGACTTTAGAAGATTTTTATTTTAAGGCTCATACGTTTGAACAATCAGAAATAAAAATGCAAAAAGTAGCGATTGATAATCTTTTAGCTAAAAATCATTTGCTTACGAAAGATATTTCTCTTTTAGTTTCCGGAGATTTATCGAATCAAATAGGTACTTCTAGTTATGCTGCTAGTTCTTATGATTTTCCTTATTTAGGAGTTTATTCTGCTTGTGCATCTTTTATAGAAAGTCTTTTTACGGCAGCAACTTTTATAGAAAGTAAGACTAAAGCCAATGCTCTTTGTGTGACTTCATCACATAATTTAGCGGCTGAAAAGCAATTTCGTTATCCTATCGAGTATGGGGCTCCACGACCTAAAACATCAACCTTTACCGCGACAGGAAGTGTAGCTGTTTTACTAACCAAAAATAAAACACCTGTTAAATTAGAAAGCTATACGGTAGGAACTGTGGTAGATATGGGGCAAAAAGATACCAATAACATGGGGGCTATTATGGCTCCAGCGGCGGCTAAAGTTCTAACAGATCATTTAAATGAAATGAAAAGGTCTATTGATTATTATGATTTGATTTTAACGGGTGACTTGGGCTGCGTTGGTTCTAAGATATTACAAGAATATTTAAAACGAGTTTATGGGTTAAAAATGCCTAAACATCTTGACGCGGGATGTGAACTTTATTTGAAAAGTCAAGAACAGACAGCTTCAGGAGCCAGTGGACCAGTAGCTTTACCATTGTATCTTTTTGGTAAAGTCTTAAAATCACATAAATACCATCATATTTTACTTATTGGTACAGGTTCTTTACATAATCCTTTTTTAGTCAATCAAAAAATATCAATTCCAGCCATTGCTCATGCTGTTAGTTTGGAGGTTTCAGAATGATTTATTTTAATGCTTTTTTAGTAGCCGGTTTGTTTTGTTTAAGTGCTCAGTTAATATTAGATAATACGAAACTTACACCAGGACATATTACTTCATTATATACCGTTTTAGGTGCGGTTTTATCTTTTTTTGGACTTTATCCTAAACTCATTTCTTATGGTGGAGCAGGGGCGACAATTATGATTTCTAATTTTGGAAATATGTTATATCAAAGTGTTATCGAGGGATATCATGAAATGGGGGTTTTAGGTTTATTTGGTGGTTTACTCGTTAAAAGTTCCGCGGCTATTTCGAGTGCTGTTATCTTTGCTTTTGTCTTATCTTTTATTTTCAAACCTAAAAATTAAATTAAAATTCGTTTCTTAGTAATAAAGAAACGTTTTTTTATAAACAAATAAAGAAATTTCATCTTAATTTATGCTATAATAAACTGAAGTACAGGTGATGATATGCAAGTTATTTTGATAAAAAGTGATTCTAAAAGTTTAATGGATGAAAAAATAGCTGAGCTTTCTAAAGATATTTTAGAAAAAACAATCCTTTCTTATCCAGAAAATACAATAGATGATGTTTTAGAAGAATCATCTTTTGTATCGATGTTTGGCGATAAAAAATGTGTTCTAGTTAAAAACGCTTCTTTTTTTGGAACAATGAAATTAACAGATAAAGATACTGAAAAATTGCTTAAATATTTTAATAATCCTAATTCATTAACCACTCTTATTTTTACGACTTACGAGGATGTTGATAGTCGTAAAAACATTACAAAAAGTCTTATCAATCAAAATGCTTACATTGAGATAAAAGCTCCTAAAAATTACGAATTATTAAATGTTGTCAGAAACAAAATGAGTAAATATCAAATAAAGGAAGAAGCTTTAAAGTATTTAATCGAAGCTTCTTTAAATAATTATGATATCATTTTAAATGAAATTGAAAAATTATCTTTATATTATAAAGAAAAAGATACCATTAGTTTAGAAGATTTAAAAAAAATTACACCGATGAATTTATCTGATAATGTGTTTAAGTTTGTGGATGCGGTTGTATCGAAAGATAGTTTTAACGCGATTAATTTGTATGAAAATTTTTTAACTATTAAAACTGACCCATTACAACTTTTAAATCTTTTAGGAAGAGAATATCGTCTTTTATATTGTTATAAATTATTTGAAGAAAAAAAATATAGTCCTAGAGAAATGGCCAGTGAGTTAAAACTTCAAGAATGGCAAGTGAATAAACTAAGAAAAGAAGCGAGTCTTTACCATAAAGATGATTTGAAAACCATCCTAGTAGATATTTTTAAGTTAGATTTAAATATTAAAAGTGGTCGTGTTGATAAAGTCGTTTCTTTTTACGCTTTTTTAATCCAAGTACTAGAGTGTTAATTTGAAAGGAAATCGTAGTTATGCCAAGTTGGAAAATTCATGCAAAAATTGGAAATGAAATAAGTAAATATTTAAAGGTTAATAAAAAATATTTTATGATTGGTAACTTGCTTCCGGATCAAGATAAATATAATATACCGACTATTTCAAAAAATGTTCCTAGAAATTTGACACACTTTATTTCTCTAGAAGATTACCGTATAGGAATAAATCTTCCAGATTACGAAAAAATGTATCAAAAATATAAAGATGATTTTAATAATCCAGTTTTGCTAGGTTACTTAGTTCATTTACTGTCTGATTATTATTGGAACAAATATATTTATGATAATTATTTTGTTAAAGAAAATGATCAATATATAGGGGTAATAAAAGCTGATAAGACATTTTTTAAGTGTGATTTTAAAACAGCTAATACTATGAAACAAGCTGATTTTCAAAAATATAATAATTTTATTACAGTTAGAAAAAATAATTTTCGCTTTTGCTTAAATAGTAAATATTTTAAACAAATTGATGAACTAAGATTAAACAAAAAAGATATTTATACAGTTGGAAAATATTTAGATTTGTCACATTGTCGAATAGCCGATGATTCTTTATATCAAATTTTGAATGAAAACGTTTTAGATGAAATTTTTGAAAATAGTATTACTTTTATTATTCAGTATTTGCAAGCTAAAAAATAATAAAAAATAAATATTAATATTTTTAATGAAATGTATTACAATAATAAAGGAAATGAGTTGACGTTATGAATTATCTTTTTTGGTCTTTACCATTTTTAGTTATTATTTTATTATTTGTTTTTTATTTTGGCAAAATTATGTTAAAAGTTTTACCGGCTAAGGTGAAAAATTATCCTTTAATTTACTGGATAAGTTTGGTTATCCTGATTGGTTTCAATATCTATCTTAGAACACCTCTCATGGGCTTTTTGATTTATTTTACTTTATTTCATATGATATATGATTTATTAAGGCTGTTATCTTATCCTTTTAAGAAAGTTAATAATTTTTTAAAGAAACTAAATTACAAAGAATATCCCATTTTGGCAATATCTATTTTATTTACTTTGTATGGAGTATTAAATGCCATGCACCCAGTAGTAACTTCTTATAATGTTAAAGTAGATAAACAAGTTGATGAACCTATTAAAATAGCTTTTATAAGTGATTTACATTTAGGAACACCTTATTTAAATGAAAATTTTCAAAATTTAATAAAAACGGTCAATGAAGGAAATTATGATATCTTTGTTTTAGGTGGTGACATTTTTGATGAATGGACGACCGAAAAGGAAAAAGAACATTTCTTTGAAATTTTAAAAGAAATCAAAACCAAAAATGGCAGTTATTATATTGAGGGAAACCATGATGTTTTAAACGAAGAAACTTATCAGAAATATACAAGTAGTGGGGTTCGTGTTTTACAAAATGAGGTTTTATTAATTAATAATAAATATTATTTAGTAGGGCGAAAAGACAGAATGACAAGAGAAGTTCAAGGATTAGAACAAATGCTAAAAAATGTGGATATGACACTGCCTATTATTGTCTTAGAACATCAGCCAACGAGTGTTAAAGAACTAGAAGAAAATAAAGTGGATTTAAGTATTTCTGGGCATACACATGGTGGTCAAATTTGGCCAGCTAACTATTTTGTTAAATATGGTTATTATGATAATGGTTATAGTAAATCTATTATATCTTCTGGTTATGGAGAATGGGGTATGCCTATTAAAACGGCTTATCACAGTGAATTAGTATCTATCACTATTTATTAAAAAAGGAATATCTTTGCTTATAGATATTCCTTTAATTTTTCTGTATTTTTAAAATTTAATTTAGCAATTTCTTTTAATTTATCCATTCCATAATTCTTAACAATTTCACTAGCTTGTTTATCGACTAAAGTACCAGCTCCTTTTAATAAAGGTAAATGAATTTCATTACTGATTTCATCCATTTTCTTCAAAAAAACATAACGACTAATACAACTTGCCGCTGCCACAGAAGCACAAATGCTTTCGGCTTTTGTGACAAAAGTAATGTCAGTTACTTTTTCGGTAGCTTCATTAATGTGTTCAAAATATTTTCGCGGATAAACAAATTGGTCGACAACGATTTTATCGTAAGAAGGTTGTCTTTTTTTCATTTCTACTAAAACTTTGTTATGCAAGATTGCCTTAATCTTATTCATATTGTAACCTTTTTTTTGATACTCATTATAAGATGCATTATTCAAAATAAAAGTACAATGATTTACTTCTTTAATAAGAGTAGGACCAATTTCTAAAATTTTCTCATCTGTTAATTTTTTGGAATCTTTCACACCAAGTTCTTCCATTCTCGAAACTTGTTCTTTAGAAATATAAGCACCTGTGACAACAATAGGACCAAAAAAATCTCCTGTACCCACTTCATCAGACCCAATAGTACTTAAAGAATAAAAGTTCTTTCTGGTTTCTTTTTCTTCTTTTTTCTTTTCTTTGGTATCCTTTACTTCGATAACATTACCTGTTAAATTTCTCTCAATATCTTTCCACATATTAGCGTCAATATCCGCACTAATGCCTTGAAACATGGCTTTTCCAGATTCATATAAAGTAATAATTGTGCCACCTTCTTCGGCTTGAAAAATCGCATAAGGAGGTGTTTTATCTCTTTTTTTATCTTCATAATATTTTGTCATTTTTTGTTTTAATGGTTCACTTACTTTAAAAACAATCGTCATTTTCCATCACCGTTTTTAGTTTAACATAAATACTTGCTTATGAAAATAAAATATTTTATAATGAAAAAAGATAAGGAGCTTATGATATGATGAGTATTGTGGATAGTATTATTATTTTATTTTTACTTATGGGAGCTGTGGTTGGCTTTAAAAGAGGGGTTATTAAAAGTGCTGCTATGTTTGTGGGCGCTATTGTGGTATTAATTCTTTCTTTTTGGCTTAAAAATCCTGTTTCAAAAATATTGTATTCTGTTTGTCCTTTTTTCAACTTTGCAGGTGATTTTGAAGGATTAACGGTTTTAAACATAATTATTTACGAAGCAATTGCCTTTATTTTGGTTTATATCGTTCTTATGAGTGTTTTACAAATTGTTATAAAAATAACGGGAGGAATTGAAAAGATTTTAGATTTCACCATTATTTTAGGAATTCCTTCCAAATTATTAGGAGCTTTATTTGGTTTCTTAGAAAGTTATTTGTTTGTTTTTATTGCACTATTTTTACTTTCTATGCTTCCCGCTACTAACGAACTTATTTTAGAAAGTAGATTAGGGGGTGTTATTACCGAATCCAGTCCAGGTTTATCTAATTTAACCGAAGAATCTGTAGCAGCTGTTAAAGAAATCATTAGTATTAAAGATCAAAACATTCATAACAAAAAACAATATAATAAAAAGTGCTTAGATATTTTACTTAAATATGATATTGTAAAACAAGAGGCAGTAGACGAATTAGTAGAAAAAGGTAAACTTACTTTTTAAAAGGCATTTATAAGATGAAATGTCTTTTTTATTTTGCATAAAATTAAAGAAAGTATGTTAAAATAAGAAAGAAAAAGAAAGGAAAAAATTATGATAAAATATTTAAAAAATGAGAATTTTAATGATGAAATCAAAGAGGGCATTACCTTAGTTGATTTTTATGCCGATTGGTGTGGACCTTGTCAACGAATGGGAGCCATTTTAGAAGAATGTGAAAACTTGAATGTTTTGAAAGTAAACACAGATGAACATCAAGACTTAGCTATTTCTTTTGGCGTTATGTCAATTCCTACCCTTATTTTATTTAAAGATGGTCAAGAAATGGGTAAAAAAATTGGCTTAATGAGTAAAAGTGAAGTAGAAGCCTTTGTAAAAGAGCATGAATAGTCAAATTTACTTGTTATTCTAAAAATATTTTGATACAATAAACGTGCTTAATAAAAGCAAATAAACATGCACTAGGGATTAAGGTTTTCGAGTGCTCACGGCGTTGGGTGAAAATTTTGAGAAGATCTAGGCAGAAGAAAAAACGAAGGAGGATGTTTTTATGAGCGTTGTTTCTAAGAATGTTTTATTAGAAGCTGGTGTTCATTTTGGACATCAAACAAAAAGATGGAATCCAAAAATGAAACCTTATATTTATGGAGCTAGAGATGATATTTATATTATTGATCTAGACAAAACAGTTGAAGGTATGGAAAAAGCTTATGCTGAAATGAAGTCTATAGCTGAAAATGGTGGTACTTTCTTATTTGTAGGTACTAAAAAACAAGCTGGTGAAGTTGTTAAAGAAGAAGCTTTAAGAAGTAAATCTTTTTATGTAACTGAACGTTGGTTAGGTGGTACATTAACAAACTTCCGTACAATTCGTCGTCGTGTTAATAGACTTGAAGAAATCGAAAAAATGGAAGCTGATGGAACTTTTGAAGTTTTACCTAAAAAAGAAGTTATTGGTCTTAAAAAAGAATATGATAAATTAAATCGTTTACTTTCTGGTATTCGTGGTATGAATAAACTTCCACAAGCTATCATTATTATTGATTCTAAGAAGGAAGCTAATGCTATTCATGAAGCTAGAAAATTAAATATTCCTGTATTTGGTTTAATTGATACAAACTGTGATCCTGATGATGTTGATTTTGTTATTCCAGGAAATGATGATGCTGTTAAAGCTATCAAAGTTGTTATGGGTGCTTTAAATAATGCTATTTGTGAAGCTAACAACCTTGAATTAGTTGACTATTCTTCTGAAGATGCTGCTAAAGAAATGAAAAGCAAAGACGACAGAAAAAAAGAAGATACTAAAAAAAGCGCTGAATAAAATTATATTGGAAAGGATTTGAGTTTTATGGTAACCGCTGAAATGGTTAAAAATTTAAGAGAAAAAACAGGAGCTGGCATGATGGATTGCAAAAAAGCTCTTGCAGAAACAAACGGAGATATGGCTGCTGCTGAAGATTACCTAAGAGAAAAAGGTATTGCTAAAGCCAATAAAAAAGAAAGCCGTATTGCTGCTGAAGGTTTAGCTAATATTTTTGTTGATGGTAATAAAGCTGTTATTTTAGAAGTGAATTCTGAAACGGATTTCGTTAGTAAAAATGAAGAATTTACTGATATGATTAAAGAAATCGGTATGGCTTTATTAAAAAGCGACGCTAAAACTTTAGAAGAAGCTATGGAAGTTAATACAGAAAATGGCACTATTAAAGATTTAATTGTTGCTAAAACAGCTAAAATTGGTGAAAAACTTTCTTTACGTCGTTTCCAAATTGTTACATTAGAAGACGGTGAAGTATTTGGTTCATATATTCATATGGGCGGAAAAATTGCTAGTTTAGTCGTTTTAAAAGGAGCTAACGAAGAAGTAGCTAAAGATGTTGCTATGCAACAAGCGGCTATGCGTCCTAGTTATGTCTTTATTTCTGATGTACCCGAAGATGTTGTAAATCATGAAAAAGAAGTTCAAAAAGAACTTGCTATGGGTGAAGGAAAACCAGCTGAAATTGCTGAAAAAATGGTAGAAGGTAGAATGCATAAATTCTATAAAGAAATTTGCTTAGTAGAACAAGCCTTTATTAAAGATGGTGGTTTATCAGTAAACCAATATATCAAAAATAATGGTGGAGAACTAAAAACAGCTATTCGTTATGAAGTTGGCGAAGGCATGGAAAAAAGAAATGATGACTTTGCTTCTGAAGTAATGAATCAAGTTAAAGGAAATTAACAAATTTAGACACTTTTTTGAGTAAAGTGTCTTTTTTTATCCCTTTTTCCTTGATATAATAGGGTTTAAGGAGAGAAAACTATGAAAGTAAAGAAAAAACCAATGCCAATGTGGCAAAAAATATTTTATGTAATAAGTTTTATTTTCTTAATCTGGGCTTTTATCTATTTAGGAACCAAAAATTATAATGCTCCTCAAAGAGAACTTACTGATAGTGAGTCTTTTACCAAGGAGTATGGCATAACGAGTCAAAACGTTTTTAAATATACAACCGCTAAAGAAGTCTTAGAAATGATGAATACCAAAGAAGCTTTAATTTTTATGGCTTTTCCCGAAAATAAATGGAGTAGTAAATATGCTGAAATTTTAAATGATACCGCCGAAAAACTCGGTATTAAAGAGATTTACTATTACAATTTTAAAAATGATCGTAGTAATAATAATCACTATTATGAAAATATAGTTAAAGAATTATCGAGTTATGTTCCTTATTTGGATAATGATAATAGTGATATTTATGCTCCTACTTTAATCGGTGTAAAAGATGGCAATATCGTTTTCTATGATGATGAAACAAGTATTATTCATGGTGATATTTCTATCGATGATTATTGGACAAATGATAAAATTGCTTCTAAAATGGTTAATTTAGGCATTTTATTACAAAAATATTTAGGTGAAGATGATGAAAAAACACAAGAATGATGAGAAGATAGATGATAATCAAAAACGAAGTGAATTTTGGTATTGTACTTTTATTGTTGTTGTCATTATTTTTATTGCCATGGGAGATCAGATTGCCTTACATTTTATCAAAAGTAATCCTAACCCTAATGACCGTGTTTTTGGTGGGGCTTCTAAGGAAGAATATAAGATAGATTTTTTAACAGAGTTAAGTTTAGAACAAGTGATGGATAAAATAAATAATAAGGAAAGTTTTCTTTTACTTTCTTCTAAAAATGACTGTGTAGTTTGTGAAAGATTACTTCCGGATTTAAAAAAAGAATATGAACAAAGCCAAATAAGTTTTTATTATTTTAATAAAGATTTATATGATAATTCGATGGCAATTGTGCAAGATTTTACCAATTTAGATGAAAATATCAAAAATCATTTTGCTTATACTCCATATCTTATGTATTTTGAAGAAGGTAATTTAAAAGGTGAAATCATCGGAGATAACATAAAAAGTGAACTAAAAACATTTTTAGAAAATAATAAAATAGAAAAAAATTAAGAAAGAGGATAAATATGAATACAGAAAAACAAATGCAAAAAGCAATGGAAAGTTTAGATAATAGACTTTTAAATATCAGAGCAGGAAGAGCTAATCCAGGAATGGTAAGTGGAATCATGGTTTCTTACTATGGAGCCTTAACTCCTTTACAAAGTCTTGCCAATATTACCGTTCCAGAAGCTAGACAATTAATGATTAAACCCTTTGATAGAGGTGTTTTAAAAGATATTGAACATGCTATTCATGAAGCAAATATTGGTATCACTCCAACTAATAATGGCGAAATGATTATTTTAACTGTTCCTGAATTAACAGAAGACAGAAGAAGAGAATATGTTAAAGATGCTAAAAAAGAATGTGAAGAAGCCAAAATTGCTTTAAGAAACATTCGCCAAGATGCCAATGAAGAAATTAGATTACTAGAATTACCAGAAGATCAAGAGAAAAAGGAATTAGACAGTATTCAAGAATTAATTAATAAATACAACAAAATTGTTGATGAAAAATTTAAAGAAAAAGAAAAAGAACTTATGAGTGTTTAAAATTCGAGTTTTTACGCGCTAATATGCGCTTTTTTTCTTGCATATAGAAAATTCAAGTGTTATAATCTATTGTAGAAATTACGAAGGGAGGGTGAAATAGCATGAATTCCAATAAAGTTATAGTTAAAGATGGCGATATTGATAAAGCATTAAAAAGATGGAAAGTCGTTGTTGCAAAAAGTGGTGTCCCTTCAGAAGTTAAAAAAAGAAAACATTACGAAAAACCAGGAGTAAAGAAAAGAGAAGAAAAGAAGAAAAATATTCGTAATTCTCGTAAACATCGTAGTTACTAAAATACAGTTTGAACTGTATTTTTTCTTTTGTCTGTAGTAAAATATTAAAAAGAAAAGAGGAAATAACATGAATTTAAATGAACGTATATCTGAAGATATGAAAGGAGCTATGAAAACAGGAGATAAATTTAAATTATCTGTTTTAAGAATGTTAAAAAGTTCCTTACAATTAGAAAAAATAAATTTAAAAAAAGATTTAGATGATAAAGAAGTCATGAGTGTCATCAAAAAGGCTGTTAAACAAAGAAAAGATTCTATAGTAGAATTTGAAAAATATGGTAAAACAGAAGAAATTGCTGACTTACAAAAAGAAATCGATGTTTTGAAAGTTTATTTGCCAGAAGAATTAAGTGAAGAAAAAATCAAAGAGGAAGTAGATGAAGCTTTTCAAAATTTAAAACCAGAAAGTATTAAAGATATGGGTAAAGTTATGAAATATTTAACGGATAAAATTGGTACTCAAGCGGATATGTCTTTAGTAAGCAAACTTGTTAAAAGTAAATTTTAAGACCAAGAGGTCTTTTTTTTAGCTTATTATGTCGAAAGACTTTTTTCTAGGTCTTTAATTTGATACATTGTTACTGGTGATGTCTATGGATTTATATTATCAAAATGAAACTCTTTATGTGGATATTGTCGATTCTTTAGATACAAATGATTATTCTAAAATCGAAGCAAAAATATTTCGAATTATTGATGATTATGGTGTTGAAAGAATCGTTATCAAAAATCATAATCAAGTTTTTCATAACCGACAATTTTTAAGGCAAATGAAACAAAATTATGCTTCTCGTTATACGGGTGAATTTTTAATTCGTTAACATATTTTTAAGGTTCATAGTTCATATTAATAAAGGTGATATTATGAATCGAAATATTCTTTTAGATGTAGCGGAGTCTTTAGAAAAAGAAAAACTTATTGCAGAAACAAAAGAAAAAGATGTTATGATAAGACATTATTTAATTACAGAAAATGATAAAAAAACTATCCATGAAGAAGCAGGAGATTATTTTGTTTTTTCTTTTGATGACATGGTACTTTATGAAGAAAAAGAAAGTTTAAAAAAAGTACTTAAAAAGACACTGAAAACTTTTTTAAAAAAATATCATAAGGGAGGAACTATCTTATTTATTGGTTTAGGTTCTAAAAATATTTTAGGGGATAGTTTTGGACCTAAAGTTTTAAATAATTTAATTGCCACGAATGCTTATAATGATTTTTTAGTTTTACCTAAAGTCGCTCTTTTTACACCAGATACGACCAACAAAACAGGTATTTCATCTTATAAACTTATTGAGATGGTTGTTAATCATTTAAAACCGGATTTAATTATTCTTGTCGATTCTTTTACAACAAATCATTTTAAAAATTTAAATCGAACATTAGAAGTTAATGATTGTGGAATTTGTTTTGCAAATCAATTAAGAAGTAATAAAGAAATTACTAGAAAAACCTTTAATATACCTCTTCTTTCAATTGGATATCCTACGATGCTTAAAATGCATAAAACTTATTTAAATCATTTTAGATTAGAAAAAGATTTAAATATTATGTCAGAAGTTGTAGCTTCGGCTTTTAATGAGCTACTTTTTGATTAAAAGTTTAAAAATGAGTACAAAAACACAGATAAATGCATAAATTACATTAGAGGTGATAAAGTGGCAAGTTTTAAAGAGATTGTAACGAAAGCTGTGATAGGTAAAGCCAAAAAAACAAATAGTATGCATTTTTCTTTTACTCCTGATGAATCCTGTGATACCGTTTTAGGTTGTTGGGTTATTAATCATAATTTTTCAGGATCAAATATGAGTGGAAAAGTAGGTGTTAATGGATCTTTTGATGTCAATGTTTGGTATTCTTATGATAATGATACTAAGACAAAGGTAAATACTAAAAAATTTGCATATAATGAGTTTCTTAATGTTCCTTTAAAAGATTCTGGTACTTTAACGAATAATTCTGAAATCATTGTTAGAAGTCTTAAACAACCTACTGTGACGAATGTAGAAGTTAAAGATGGTAATATTGTTTTAGATATTGAAAAAGAGTTAGGTGTAGAAATTGTTGGTGATACTAAGATAAAAGTACCTATCGAAGATGTAGATGACGATTATGATGAAATCGTGGATGAAGAAGAAGTTACAAGTATAGACGATGTAAATGAAAATTATTTAGAATAGAGCACTTAAAAGTGTTCTTTTTAAATGCTTAAAATTTGACATAGATATATAAATTATATTAAAATTATTTTTAGGTAAGTTAGTGCATGATTTGCAGTTAAATAAAGGAGAAGTCTAAGAACCAAGGTACTTTGTAAAAAGAGAAAAGTGAAAAATATGAAAAGAAATATGACATTTATAGAAAAATATTTTAAATTGAAGAATGAATTAAAGGCTAAGAGACGAAAAAAAGAACAAATAGAACAAATTATATTGGAAATGACATTTCAAAAAACAAAATTTGAAAATATTATTGAATTCTCTGAAATCGGTTTGATTCCATTGAATATTGCTACATTCTCAATAATTTTATCTAATTCAAATATAAAGAATTCTGTTCTGTTGCTATTAATTGTATTATTTGAAATAATTATAGGCTTGACTATTGTTGACAATGCTAAAATATGTTCTTGTCAACTTGAAAGTTTAATAAATATGTCTGAACAGTTATTGAAAAAATAATACAACGTAATATAATAAAAAAATGCAAATTTTGCGTAGCATTATTAGCAAGTGTTATAGCAATCAAATAATATTATACATATATGGGGGGTAGTAGAATGTCAAAAACAAATTGCTTAGTAAAAAAAATAAATAATTATCAAAAATGGATGAAAATTTTAGATTGTGCATATTATGTTTATTTAGATGAAATAAAAAAATTTGAATTTAAAAAGGTAAGTAAATATAATAAATCACGGACTATATATGAAAGAATCGAATACGATTTTAATGTAATAAATGAATTTATTGGTAAACAAGATTTATTAAATGCTGCTACTATTTTAAGAACGCTATATGAGAATATCATATATATTATAGCTAAATCATATAATAAAGAAATAAACATAACTATGAATACTCCTGTCAAAACATTAAGAGAGGTTTTAGAAAATAATTGTCAGAAAATATTTACAAATTATTTTAAAAAAGAAGATTTCAATGAAATTTATACATATTTATGTAAAATTGTTCATCCTTGCAGTATGAAAGAATTGCTTTCATATATGGGTAAAACTACAAAATATAAAAATTATTTACTAAATAATTTAAAATATATTATGTTATTAATACAATATTTATATTTGAATTTTCTGAATAAAAGAGTGGGAAATGAAGAAAGTAAATTAGATTTATATTTTATAGATCTTTGCTCTTATGTTAACTTAGTAAATGTTAATTATTTTGTGAATGATGTGAAAAACATGCAATCATTTATAAAACGTTTTTTCTATTATGATCAAAACACTAAATATGTCAATAAAAAGCAAGAGGTAGTAAAAGAAATTCATAAATCATTAACTGACAACGAAAAAATAGTTGAAATAGTTGAAAAGAATATAGAAGAATTAGGAAAATCCTTAGAAAAGGAACTAAAAGAAAGTGGCTATAATGAAGCTATAAATGAAATTTTAAATAGAAATTAATTTTAAAATTTGTGTAGTGCTGTCAATAGTTTTATGTTGACAGTCTTTTTTTTCTTTGCTAAAATACTTATATCAAAGGAGGTATTATCATGGCTGTTAAATTAAGACTTAAAAGAATGGGTTCTAAAGCTAAACCTTTCTATCGTATCGTTGCGGCTGATTCAAGAAGCCCAAGAGATGGTAGATTTCTAGAAGTTGTTGGAACATACAATCCTGTTAAAGGACAAGAAGTTGTTACTGTTAACGAAGAAAAAGCAATGTATTGGCTTTCTAATGGAGCTATTCCTACTGATACTGTTCGTAGTATTTTAAGCAAACAAGGAATTATGAAAAAATTTGCTGAATCTAAAAAAGCAGGTAAATAATGAAATCTTTAGAAGAGTATACAGAAATACTTGTCAAAAGTATTATTAAAAAACCTGACTTATTAAAAGTTTCGGCACATGATATCGATGGAACTATTAAATTAGATATTTTAGTACCTCAAGATGTCATGGGAAGTGTTATTGGTAAAAATGGTCGAACCATTCATGCCATTAGAACCCTTATTTCTTTATATGCTTATAAAGAAAATCTTCCTAAAGTTGAAGTGAATGTCGAATCTTTCTAAAGTGTCTTGTAAAAGGCACTTTTTTTAAAATAAAAATATGGTAAAATATTAAATGAAGAAGGTAGTAAATTATGAAAAAAACAATCGCGTTTGTAGGTGTTATAGCTCTTATACTAGTAAGTTTTATCGTCTATTTGGTATTTAATAAGCCAGAAGAAAAAGAAGAATCATTTGAAGAAATTTCTGTTAATGATGTTCTTGTCGAGGAAGTTTTTAAAAGTGTAGATGCGGGTAGTAATTATGATTTTCAAGACGAAGTTTATAAAAAAGGCACTTTTTCTAATCAATATATTTTAGGACTTGCAATCTCCCGTTATTTTTTGGATAATCCAAATACAAATGAAGTAAACGAAACAACTATCGACGCTTACGTAAAAAAAATATTTGGTAAGATTACTTATGCCCATGAATCTGGTTATTTTCTAACTTCAAGTCTATGTAAATTTACATATGACAAAGGGACTCATTCATACAAAATAAATACAGAATGCAATCATGTTGCCTCAACCAATATTTTAAAAAAGAGAATAAAAGCCTATAAAACCGCTACTGTCTTGTACGTTCAAGAAAAAATTATTGTTACGGAAACCATTAAATCAGATGACGAGACGATAAATTTAACAAATGTATACAAAGATATTAATAAAAATGATAAGATAGCTACCGTAGAAGAAAAAAATGTAAAAATGGATGACTATTTAGAAGAAGCAGAGACTTACGAATATAAATTCGAGTTTGACGGCGAATCATTTGTTTTTAAAGAAATTAAAAAAATTAATGCTTAAAAAGAGGGAAGAATACATAAATTCTTCTTTTTCTATGGTATAATGAACAAAGAAAGTATTGGTGAAGACATGAAAAAAATAATTCTTGTAGATGGTAACAATCTGATTTATCGTAGTTATTATGCAACTGCCTACTCAGGCTCTTTGCTAAGAAATTCTAAGGGATTTCCGACAAATGCTTTATATGGCTTTATTGGGATGATGAATAAAATCATTCATGAAGAAAAGCCAGAATATATCGCGGTTGCTTTTGATATAGGCAAAAACTTTCGAAAAGAAAAGTATCCATTTTATAAAGAGGGAAGAAAGAAAACACCGGAAGAATTGCATATGCAAGAACCTTATGCTAGAAAAATTTTGAAAGCAATGGGTATTCCTTATTTTGAACTCGCTCCTTATGAAGCTGATGATATTATTGGAACATTCGCTCGTATGGTTGAAGAAGATGACAATTTTGAGGGATGTATTATAAGCTCTGACCGTGACTTATTGCAACTTGTAAGTCCCCAATTAGAGATGAAACTTTTAAAACAAAAAGACTATATTCGTTATAATATGGAAACATTCAAAAATGATTATGGTATGGATCCTATTCATATCATTGATTTAAAAGCTTTAGCAGGTGATGCCAGTGACAACATTCCTGGTGTATCAGGAATAGGCGAAAAAACGGCATTAAATTTACTTCATGAATATGGTACTTTAGAAGGTATTTATGAAAATATTGATAACATTAAAGGAAAAACAAGAGAAAAATTAGAAAATGATAAAGACAAGGCTTTCATGAGTAAAGAAATCGCCACCATTTATAGAGAAGTTCCTTTAGATATTAAAGATTTAGAAAATATTCGTTATACTCCTTTAGACGGAAAAGAATTAGAAAACTTATATGAAGAATTAGAATTTTATTCTTTTTTAAAAAATCTTCGTCAAGAAGAAGTAGCAGAAAAAGAATTTGTTTTTGAAAAAGTGACGAATGAAACCGTTTTAGATGAAGAAGAATATGCTCTTTATTTAGAACTTGATGGGAATAATTATCATAAGGCAAATATTATTGGTATGGGGTTATCTTCTAAAGAGAAAAACTATTTTGTTTCCAAAGACCAAATTTCTTCCGTTCTTGCAAAAATAAAAGATAAAGTTTTATATACTTATGATTTAAAGAAAAACATTGTGGCATTAAATCGTTTAAATATAAAAATGCCTTCTTGTAATACGGATTTAATGATTTTAAAAGCTCTTTTAGATGATAGTAGTAAAGATGATATTGCTTTTTACATGGTGCCAAATGGTTACCAAGTAAATTTCTTAGAAACTTTATGGAAAAAGGATATTATTTTAGATGAATCTTTAGAAAAAGAAATTGTTTTAAAAGCACGTTTTATTTATGATGTTCGAGATCGGGCTATTTTAGATATTAAAAGAGATGATATGTATGAACTTTTTAAAGACATTGAAATGCCTTTAGCTCCTGTTTTAGCAGATATGGAAATCACGGGTGTTAAAGTGGACAAATCTGTTTTAGATGAAATGAAAGAAGAAACAAAAGGCAAAATAGACGTTTTAACCAAAGAAATTTATGAACTAGCGGGAGAAGAATTTAATATTGCCAGTCCTAAACAATTAGGAGAGATTCTTTTTATCAAACTTGGTTTGCCAGGTGGCAAAAAAACAGAAAAAGGCTATAAAACAGATGTAAAAGTTCTTCATAAACTTTTAGATGTTCATCCTATTATTGCAAAGGTTTTAGAATATAGAAATGTTAGAAAACTTTATGATACTTATTTAGAAGGCATGCAAAATTATATAATGGAAGATGGTAAAATACATACGATTTTCAAACAAAATTTTGCTAGAACAGGACGTCTTTCTTCTACAGAACCAAACTTACAAAATATACCTGTTCGTGATGAAGAAGGAAAGAAAATCAGAAAAGCTTTCTTACCTGTCAATGACTTATTTTTAAGCGCGGATTACAGCCAAATTGAACTCCGTATTTTAGCCCATATTTCTGGTTCTAAAGAACTACAAGAAGCCTTTATTAATGATCAAGATATTCATACCAAAGTGGCTAGTGATATTTATGGTATTCCCGAAAAAGAAGTATCTAAAAAAATGCGTAGTACCGCTAAGGCTGTTATTTTCGGTATTGTTTATGGTATCAGTGGTTATGGACTTGGGGAAAACTTAGAAATCAGTTCTAAAGAAGCCAAAGAATTCATAGAAAAATACTATGAGCTATATCCAGGTGTTAAAAGATACATGGCTGAAATTGTTAAAGAAGCTATTCAAAATGGCTCAGTAAGAACCCTTTTAAAAAGAAGAAGAATTATTCCTGAATTAAATAGCCCACAGTATATGGTAAGACAAATGGGAGAAAGAATAGCTCTTAACACACCTATTCAAGGAACAAGTGCCGATATTATCAAAAAGGCTATGGTTGAAATTTATGATGAATTAAAGAAGCAAAACTTAAAAAGTAAAATGATTTTACAAGTCCACGATGAACTTATTTTTGATCTTATTAAAGAAGAAAAAGAACAAGTGGAAAAAATCGTTAAAGATAAGATGACACATACCATTTTTTTGGATGTTCCTTTAAAAGTAAGTGCCGATTACGGGGTAAACTGGTACGATACCAAGTAATATAGAAAAGAAGTGTTAAAAATGATTTTAAATAAACCAGTCGTTGGCATTGTTCCAACTTATAATTTAACAAATGAGGCAAATGATCCTTATCAAGATAGAGCTTCTTTTGTGTCCATGTATGTTTCTAAAATTACTGAGTGTGGCGGAGTAGCCATTGGTCTTTTAGACAAAAATGTTTTGGATTATTTGCCAATCTGTGACGCTTATATCTGGCCAGGAGGAAATAAAATTTTAAAAGAATTTTATCCTATTATTGAGGATGCAATGAAAAACCATAAGCCTTTACTGGGAGTATGCTTAGGTATGCAAGCTATTACAACATTCTTTAATGTTTTAGAAGATAAGGAGAAATTTCCAGAATTAAGTTTTAAAGAGGTTTATGATAAAGGAAAAGAAGAAAATCCTTATTTAGGACTTGCGGATAATGTACCTTTTCATTCTCGTTATGTTACTAAGGAAGAAGAAACAATTAATAATGCCCGTCATGAAATAAAGATAAAAGACGGAAGTACTTTAAAAAGTATTTATGAAGTAGATAAAAAAGAAGTTGTAAGTCTTCACGGTTATATCGTTAAAAGAACACCTAAAATTTTACAAGTAACAGCCCAAACGGCGGATAACGTTGTAGAAGCTATAGAATATAAAGACTTTATTTTAGGGGTGCAATTTCATCCTGAAATAGAAAAAGACGCGAAAATATTTAAATGGTTAATAGATAAAGCTTTAGAAAATAAAAGAAAAGATATAAAGTAGGAAAGGAAAGTAGTTATGCCAGAAATTGCTGAAGTAGAAACTGTTCGTAACACTTTAAAGACACGTATTTTAGGCAAAAAAATCAAAAAAGTGGATGTTTACTATGAACCAATGCTTTTAGATGATAAAGATTATTTTTGTTCTTCTTTAATAAATCAAAGTTTTGTAGATATTAAAAGAAGAGGTAAGTGGTTACTTTTTGAAACAGAAAAATATTTTCTATTAAGTCATTTAAGAATGGAAGGAAAATATTTCATTAAAAATAGGGAAGAACCTAAAGAAAAACATGAGCATGTCATTATTACATTCGAAGACAATACGACTCTTCGTTATCACGATACCCGTAAATTCGGTCGTATGAAACTAGTTTTAAAAGACAAAGTAAATGAATTTGAAGGAATTAAAAAGCAAGGGATTGAACCTATGGATGAAGCTTTAACCAAAGAATATTTATATGAAAAGTTTCATAAACATAATTTACCTATCAAAACTCTTTTACTTGATCAAACTATCATCAGTGGTCTTGGTAATATTTATGCCAATGAAGTTTTGTTTGCCGCCCGAATTTCACCTTTTAAAAAGGGAAGTGAAATCACCTTAGAAGAATGTGAAGAAATAAAAAATAAAGCAAATTATATTATTAAAGCAGCCATTGAAATGGGTGGAACGACTATTAGAAGTTACACAAGCTCTTTAGGAGTCACTGGACGTTTCCAACAATGCTTAATGGTTCATAAAATGGATAAACAACCTTGTAAAATCTGTGGGACACCGATTAAAGTATCCTTTATCGGGGGCAGAAGTACCTATTATTGTGAAACGTGTCAAAAAGTAGTTGAAACCCCTTAAAATATTTGTTAAAATAACCTTGTTGATGAAGATACTGCCTTACAACCAGTGGAGTCAAATCGTTATTAAGCGTTAATTAAAGAAAGATAGATTATTCTATGAATAAAGGTGGTACCGCGGGGTAAACTCGTCCTTTAGACATAGAATTTTTTTATTTTAGAAAGAGGAAAAATATGCAAAGTTTATATGAAGATTTAATGTGGCGTGGTTTAATTAAAGATACTTCGACACCTGATTTAAAAAATTTACTCGATAATGGAAAAATCACTTTTTACTGGGGAACTGATCCGTCTGCAGATAGCTTGCATTTAGGACATTATAGTTCTTTAGTGACAGCCAAAAGACTTGCCTTATATGGTCATCATCCTATTTTATTAATGGGCGGTTCCACCGGACTTATCGGAGACCCTAGACCAACAGCTGAAAGAGAAATCATCTCTTATGAAAAAGTTTTAGAAAATACTAAAGGCATTCAAAAACAAGTAAACGAAATCTTTAAAGGTAATGTTCAAATCGTTAATAACTATGATTGGACAAAAGATGTGACTTTCCTTGAGTTTTTAAGAGATATTGGTAAGTATATTAATGTTAACTATATGTTAAACAAAGATATTATCGCGAGACGTTTAGAAACAGGTATCACTTATGCTGAATTTTCTTATACCTTATTACAAGGTTATGATTTCCTTCATTTATTTGAACATGAAAACTGTGTTTTACAAGCTGCTGGCTCTGACCAATGGGGAAATATTACCACTGGTATTGAACTTATTAAGAAGAAAACAGGTAAAGAAGCTTATGGATTTACGATGCCTTTAATCGTCGATAAAATGGGTAAAAAATTTGGTAAAAGTGAGGGTAATGCTTTATGGCTTAATAAAGACAAAACAAGTAGCTATGAACTATATCAATACCTTGTAAATACCGATGATGAAATGGTTATAAGTTATTTAAAAGTCTTTACTTTCTTAAGTAAGGAAGAAATCTTAGAAATAGAAAAAGAACATTTAGCACATCCTGAACTTCGTTTAGCCCAAAAAACATTAGCTAAAGAAATCATTACGGATTTACATGGTGAAGAAGAATACCTTCATGCCAAAGAAGTATCTGAATGTCTTTTCACAGGTAAGGTAAGTGAGCTTACAGATAAAGAAATCGAAATGGTTTTTAAAGGAGTTCCGGTTTTAAATTATGAAAAGTTACCACTTGTTGAATTTTTAGTTCAAGAAAAAGTAGCCACATCTAAAAGAGAAGCTAGAGAATTTTTAAGTGGTAATGCCATCAGTGTTAATGGTACGTTAGTAAACGATGAAAATCACTTATTAGATGAAAATCGTAAATATAATATCATTCGTCGTGGTAAGAAAAAATATTATTTAGTTTTGCATAAAAATGACTAGAAAGGTCATTTTTTTCATATTGTCTTTCTTTTCGTGTTATAATTTTGCAAAA
Organism: uncultured Bacilli bacterium; assembly: GCA_934085565.1. GTDB lineage: Bacteria > Bacillota_I > Bacilli_A > RF39 > UBA660 > Ventrenecus. The sequence goes on from CAKOHG010000001.1 coordinate 123,562, forward strand.
GGATGATGTCATTTGCAAAGAAAAAGTTATGTTAAAATTGATGAAAATATTTTGAAAGATAACGTTATAGCTATCAAAGAGAAATACCAGGGCTATAAGTACTATATTGGAGTCGTTAAAAATAACGCCTATCATCACGGCTTTTATACGGTGAAATCTTTAAAAGAGGGAGGTATTAACTATTTTGCTGTTTCCTCTTTAGAGGAAGCTAAAGAAGTTCGTAAGTATGATACAGAAACGCCTATTCTTTCTTTAGAGCCTATTTCTCTTACTTATTTAGAAGACATTTTAAATTATGATGTCACTCTTACGTTGGAAAACTTAGAAGACGCGAAAGAGCTTTCTTTAAAAAATCTTCCCAAAAAAGTTAAAGTCCATTTAAAAGTAGATTCTGGTATGCACCGTCTAGGCTTTATGAATAAAGAAGATTTAAAAGAAGCTTATGATATTTTAAAACAAAATGAAAATATCATAGTAGAAGGAATTTATACGCATTTTGCGACCAGTGGTGTCACGGATCCTTATTACGATAAACAAGTGGCAAGTTTTTTAAATATTACCAGTCTAATAGATTTAAAAGAAATTCCTATTGTTCATTTAGGAAGAAGTCTTACTTTAGTGGAACATGAAAAGCTTTCTTTTGCAACAGGCATTCGTCTTGGCATTGTTCTTTATGGTTTTAATCAAAGTAGAATCAAAGATACTAGTTTTAAAGGTAAATTAAGAATGCTAAAACTTAAATATTTGCAAAAGAAAAATCATTGTAGCCCAACGATTTTAGAAAATGATTTAAAGGTAAAACAAGCCTTCACTTTATTTTCAGAGGTGATGAGTGTAAGACCAGTTAAAAAAGGTGAAGTTGTGGGATATAATACATACAAAGTAGAAGAAGATGGTTATATTTTAACTTTACCGATAGGCTATGCGGATGGTGTGACGAAAGCCTTTAAAAGTGTATGGATAAAAGGTAATTTTTATAAAATTGTTTCCGATTGTATGGACATGATAATGATATATAGTAAAGAAGAAATACCTCTTCACACCGAGGTTGAAATTATCGGTAGCCATATGTCTATCAAAATGTTATGTGGAAGAATACATAAAAATGCTTATCATTTATTTAACGATATATCCCCAAGAGTAACATATCTTTATGAAAAAGATGGTAAAATAAAAGAAATAAAATATTAAGAAGAGGAAGATGATTATGGATACAAAGATATTAATATTAGGAAGTGACGCGAATGCTTATTATATGGCTCGTTGTGCTTATGAATATACCCATAAAAAAGCCCATTTAATTGGCAAAGATAGATTAGCTTTTACTAAGTTTTCTAACATCTTAACAATAGAGTATGAACCTAATTTATGGGATGAACAAGAGTTTGTTAAAATATTAAACCGTTATGCTCTTAAAAATATTGAGAGTAGAGTTTTAGTTATCAGTACAAATGAAACATATTCTTTGTTTTTAGCTCGTAATCAAAAAATATTAGAACATAACTTGGTCTATTTTAAACAATCTGAAAAAGTATTAGAAACATTAACAAATAAAGAAAAATTTTATAAGACTTATAAAACATCTTCTTTAAGTTTTCCAATGACTTATTATTTTGACGTGACAAAGGATAGTCTTATTCCAACGATGACTTATCCCATGATTTTAAAACCAGCTGATGTTGTTTCTTATAATCACTTAAACTTTCCTGGTAAAAATAAAATATATAAAATTGAAAGTGAAGAAGAGCTTTTAAGCACTATCAATCGAATTAAAAGTGCTGGATACCAAGAAAAACTTATTTTACAGGAATATATTCCGGGAGATGATTCTTATCTTTTTGATAGCGTTGTTTACGTTTCCAAAAGTGGTAAAGTAAAAGTGATTAGCTTTGCTCAGATAGGACTTCAAGAAAGAAGTAAATCTATGGTTGGTAATGCGGCTTGTCTTATTAACGGCTTTAATACTTTTAATGTGGATACTTCTGAAATGAAAGAAAATATTATTACTTTTATGGAAACTTTAGGTATGAATGGCTTTTTTGAATTCGATATGAAATACGATGAAAAAAGTCAAACGTTTAAAGTTTTAGAGATTAATGCCAGACAAGGGCGTTGTAGCTATTATTTAACCCCTTTAAAGGCTAACTTAGTGGAAATTATGTTAAAAGATCTTGTTTTACAAGAAGAACTTCCTTTTAGAGATTTAAAAGAGGAATGTTTACTATCATTTGTCCCTAAAAATATTGTTAAAACTTATATTACAAACGAAGATTTTAAAAAAGAAGCCTTAAGACTATGGAAGAAAAGGGTAAGCCCTATGGAATGCCCAAAAGATAAAAATTTTAAACGTTTTTTAATGATGAAAAAAAGATTATGGCATTATAAAAAAGAATACCAAAATAGTTATTGGAAAGCATAGGAGGAGAGATATTTATGTGTGGAATTGTAGGATTTATTGATAAAAGAAAGAAAAAAGAAAAAGATGTTATTATTAAAAAAATGGGTGATGTCATTGCCCACCGTGGACCAGATGGAGAAGGATTTTTCACAGATGACGTGGTTGCTTTAGGTCAAAGAAGATTATCTATTATTGATGTGGAAGGCGGCGCCCAACCTATTTTTTCTTTAGATGGTAAAAAAGCTATTATTTTTAATGGTGAGATTTATAATTATCAAAAATTAAAGGAAGAACTAGAAGAAAAAGGTTATAAATTTAAAACGAAAACAGATACCGAAGTGGTTTTGAATGGATATATTGAATGGCAAGATGATTTATTTAACAAACTACGTGGTATGTTTGCTTTTGTGATTTATGATTTAGAAACACATGAACTTGTTGGGGCGAGAGATCACTTCGGTATCAAACCTTTCTATTATTATGAAAAAGATGGCGATTTTATTTTTGGCTCAGAAATAAAATCTATATTAGAACATTCAGATTATCATAAAGAGGTAAATCCCGATGCTTTAAAAATGTATTTGATTTTTCAATATTCTGTCAAAGATGAAAGCTTCTTTAAAGGTGTTATGAAATTACGTCCCGGACATTATTTCCATTACAAAAATAATAAGCTAGATATTAAACCTTATTTTGAACTTTCATTTGACCGCAAAAACACAAAAAAGAGTTTTGAAGAAATGAAAGAAGAATTAAGGGATGTTTTAAAAGACTCTATTTACTATCATCAAACAACAAGTGATGTTGAAGTAGGAGCTTATTTATCTGGAGGAGTAGACTCATCTTATGTAGTAAGTGCAGCTAAACCAGATAAAACTTATTCTGTAGGTTTTTCTTATGAAGGGTTTGACGAAACCGATTATGCGAAGGAATTATCTAAAAATTTAAAAATCAAAAATAAACGAGAAAAAGTAAGTGCTGATGATTTTTTTGAAGCTTTACCTAAAGTAGAGTGGCATACGGATGAACCCCATGCCAATTTATCTACGGTGCCTTTATATTTTTTAAGTGATTTAACTTGTAAAGATGTGAAAGTAGCTTTAGCGGGCGAAGGAGCCGATGAAATGTTTGGAGGATATAACGAGTATAATGATCCTTTCTTACTTCGTTTGTATCTTCATTTACCTTTGTTTTTAAGAAAATTTAATCGTAACATTTGCAAACATTTACCACATTTTCCAGGTCGAAACACCTTGATTTTGTATGGACAACCTTTTTATGAAAGATATATTGGACATGGAAGCTATATGGAAAGTGATGAGGCTAATAAGATTTTAGCGGACTCTTTAAAAAATGACGAGAAAATATCAGATATTATTAAACCTTATTATGACAAAGTAAAAGATGAAGATGTTCTTACTCAAAAAATGTATATTGATTTCAATTTTTGGCTTCCTAAAGATATCTTGGTGAAGGCAGATCGTATGAGTATGGCACATTCTGTGGAGTTAAGAACGCCTCTTATGGATATAGATGTTTTTAATTTTGCTAGAACGATTCCATCAAAATATTTGTTAAAAAATAAAGAAACAAAATTTTTATTTCGTGATTTAGCTAAGGAAACAATTCCTCTAGATTGGGCTAAAAGAAGAAAATGTGGGTTTCCTGTTCCTTTTTCAAAATGGTTAAGAGAAGAAAAATATTATAAAATAGTAAAAGAAGCTTTTCAAAAAGACTATGTTTCAAAGTTTTTTGATCAAAAGTATATTCTTAATTTATTAGAAAATCATTATCATAACAAAGAAAATAATGGCCGAAAAATATACAATATTTATTGCTTTTGCGTATGGTACGAACAGTATTTTGCCTAAAAATTTAAAAATAAAATAGATATTAAGAATAAATTGTAAAAAAAATAAAAAAAATGCAAAATTCAATTGACAAGAGATATTCTTTTTGGTAATATTTTAAGTGTCAGTTGAAGACAAGGGCGTTTAGCTCAGTTGGTTAGAGCATCTGCCTTACAAGCAGAGGGTCTGCGGTTCGAGTCCGTAAACGCCCACCATTATTTTTTTGCCGACATAGCGTAATAGGTAGCGCAACTGACTTGTAATCAGTAGGTTGGGGGTTCGATTCCCTCTGTCGGCACCATTTCTTGTTATGGAGGGATAGCGAAGTGGTCAAACGCGGCAGACTGTAAATCTGTTCCTTCGGGTTCCATGGTTCAAATCCATGTCCCTCCACCATTTCTTAAAATATTGCCTCGTAGCCAAGTGGTAAGGCATCAGACTTTGACTCTGACATTTCGATGGTTCGAGTCCATCCGAGGCAGCCATTTTTAATAACGATATTCGGTTCGCTAGCTCAGTTGGTAGAGCATTTGACTTTTAATCAAAGGGTCCCGGGTTCGAATCCCGGGCGAGCCACCATTTTATGTTAATGAAGCCTTTATTTAAAGGCTTTTTTCATGTCTTTTTTTTAAATTACTCTTAAAATTACTCCGAAAGTACTTTCTGAAATATATTTATAAAACATGTTTCTTTGAATAATGATTTTAAACTGAATCTAAAAAAGGGTTATTTGCTTATTATAAGATATTAAAATATCGAAAATAATTACGCTTATCAAAAGTTGGTTAAGATTTACCTAAAATATTTAATGTATTTATTTTTTTAATTTAAAAGATATATAGATTTATTACGATTCAAATTTATATTTCGTTAAGTAAAATTACTCCAAAATTACTCCGAAGTACATGAAATGAGAGTGATTTTGGGTATAATTAGCAAAAGTGGATAAGGTAAAAGCCTTAGAATAAGGACTTTTCGGGCGTTTGTTCTGACCCCGGGCGAGCCACCTCTTTCTACACTAATAAATGTTTTAATATTACTAAATTTGATAAATATATGTGGCTTAAAATAATATAATGACTATAAATGTTATTTCGACAATATTTGCTCCTTTCAGTTGCTATACTAACTTTGTATAGAAAGGAACTTGCAAAAAAAAGCAAAAAACATCAATGTTAACGGTGCGTGGTTAGTAGTTTTGCCCAATTTATTGATATACTTTTTTTGTAAGGTGGTAAATATGAAACTGTCAGAGGCAATATCAATTAAATTAACAAAATTATGTAAAGAAAAAAATGTTACCCCTAATAAATTAGCAGCTATGTCCTGTCTTACGCAAAGTACAGTGCAAAATCTTATCGCGGGAACATCAAACAATCCAAAACTTTTAACAATAATTCATATTTGTGATGGTCTTAATATTTCACTTGAAGAATTTTTTGATGATGAAATTTTTGAAGGCATTGAAAGTGAGTTTTAATATGGAAAAAGAAACGAAGAAAATTATTTTATCAGAAAATGAAAGTATAATAATTGAAACGTCATTTGCTTGTTTAAAGATTGAAAATAAAAATGATAAACTCATTGTTACAGAAGAACTTGAAAATCAGCAAATGATTAAAAAAATTTCAAATGATACCAAGAAAGAAAATACTTAAAAAATCATCAAAATGTTCATTTATAGTTGAATGTTTTCTTTTTTTTATGCTATAATATTTTTGCTTGTGAAAAGTGATGTATTATCCGCTGATAAAAATTATGATAATATGTAATTAAGATAGAAAGGAAGAAAGATATGGCAAATTTAGTTGATAAAATTAATGCTAAACATATTCGTAAAGATGTTCCTGAAATTCGTGTAGGTGACACTGTACGTGTTGATGTATGGGTTAAAGAAGGTAAAAAAGAACGTATCCAAGCATTTGAAGGATTAGTTATTGCTAAAAAGGGCGGTAGTGTTTCTGAAACAATTACTGTTCGTAAAAAATCAAGTGGTGTTGGTGTTGTTCGTATTTTCCCAATCAATGCACCTACTATTGATAAGATTACTGTTGTTAAAAAAGGTATGGTACGCCGTGCTAAACTTAACTTCATTAAAGGAATGCGTAAAGAATATAAAGTTAAGGAAAGAAACGATTCTGTTAAAGAAGCTTAATTTAATTTGCTACAAAAAGGTTGAAAATAAATTGGATTTATATTATAATCTTTTTGTTAGCTACTTATGTCCTGGTAGCTCAGCTGGATAGAGCAATCGCCTTCTAAGCGATCGGTCGTGAGTTCGAATCTCGCCCAGGACACCATGTATGATTTAAAAGCCTTAATAAAAGGCTTTTTTTCATGTTTTTTTATAAATTGCTCTCAGAGATACAAAAAGATAAAGTGATTATTTCAGATATTTTAAATAGTATAAAAGTCCTTTAATAAAGGCCTTTTTTGTGCTAAAATTACTACAATGAGGAGAGATATAAAATATGGAATGGAATCTAGATTACTTTTTTAAAAGTGAAATGGAATTTACAGAAGAAATTGAAAAAGTAAAGAAACTATTAGAAGAATTACTAAAAATGAATAAAAGTATTTCAAGTTCGTTAGAATTAGAAAAAATTTTAACTTTGAGATGGCATATTAAAGAGTTAAGTAACAATATTTTAATTTATGGTTCTTTGAGCTATTATAAGAATGTTCATTCTGAAGAATGCATTAAGTTAAAAAAACAAGCAGAAGAATTTAATAATGAAGTGGATACTGCTTTGAAAAAAATTGATACCAATATTCTTGATCTAGGCTGGGATAATATAGATAGCTTTATTCATGAAAATGATAATTTAAAACCTTATTATTTTGGGCTATCTAATCTATTTAGATTACGGACACATCAAAAGGATGAAGAAACAAATCAAAAAATAAAAATAGAGAAAGATAATATTAATCAAAAACTTTCGGTATATAATACTAAACTTCGAGATATTAAATATGGCAACATTAAGGTTGATGATGAAGATGTTTCTATCACGTCAGCTAACTTTAGCAAATATATTTCGGCTAGAGATAGACAAACGAGAAAAGATGCTTATTTTGCTGTAAATAATGCTTTTGAGGCTGAAAAAGATGAATTTGCTCAAATTTTAAATGATCTTTATCATAGTCGTAACAATATTGCACTTTTAGAAGATTACAAAAGTGTTTTAGAAAAAGTTTTATTTGAAGAAAATATTGATTCTCAAATTATTTTTAAGCTAATAGAGGTCGTTAACAAACATTTAAAACTTTCGCAAGAATACTTACATATTAAAGTAGATTTATTAGGCATTGAAGATCCTCATTTATACGATTTTGGGGTTTCTTTAAATAATAACTTGCATATAAAATATACAATAGAGGAAGCTAAACAAATTGTTTTAGATGCTTTAGCGCCTTTAGGAGAAAAATATTTGAATGTTGTAAAAACTCTTTTTGATGGTCATATTGACACAGTCTTAGATGAAAATAAACATCAATCTATCACTTTCTCTTGGCATACCTTTTCTTTTATGAATTTTAAAGGGGCTTATGTTGATTTAAAAAATTTAATTCATGAGATAGGGCATATTGTAAATTATTATTTATCTAAAGAAAAAGTACCTTTTATGTATGAAGATAGTACTATATTTGTAGGTGAAACAGCTTCCCTTGTTAATGAAATTTTATTAAATAAGTATTTATATGAACATGCTTCATCGGAAGAAGAAAAGATCTTTTATTTAAGTAAAGAAATCGAAAATTATTATACAACAATCTATAAACAAGTTATGTATACTGAATTTGAAAATAAATTATATGAACTTAGCAAAAATGGCGATTTAACTAGTGATATTTTAAATAAAAATTATGAAGAAATTATCAAAAAATATTATGGTGATAAAATTTGCTATGATGAAGTCTCTTATGTAGAATGGACAAGATTAGGTCATTTATATCGATGGAGTTATTATCCTTATAAATACGCGACAGGACTTATTATGGCAAGTGCAACAGTAGATAGTCTTTTAAATACTAAAACTCTTTCTACCGAAGAATATTTACAATTTTTAAGCCTTGGTAGCAGTATGTATTCACTTGATTTATTAAAGTCTATTCATATTGATTTAAAAGATAGTCATATTTTAGAAAGTGGCTTAAATGTCATGGAAGAAGATATTGAAAAATTGAAACTTGTTTTAAAAGAACGAAAAACCAAAGATAATTAAAGTCTTTGGCTTTTTTATTCTTCTGTAAAAATAACATTTTGAACATTTAAAGTATCTTGCATAGATAAGGAAATCGCATATTTCACGGTTTCTAAAATATCATCTTCTTTTATACCTTCATATAAAAGAGGAGAAAAAGAAAGATAAACCGTTTGTTCTAAAACTTCGTAGTTTGATAATTCTGTCGAGGCATTTAAATAACTTATTAAATTAGTCTCGGTAAGGGGACTAGATTTTAAATGTTTAATCACAATTTCAATCTTACTTTTGTCATTATTTTCTAAAATTGTCACCGGGATATAATAGATATTTTCTTCTTCTTTCGCAATATAATAAGTTGTTGTTTTACTAACATTTTTTAAAGAAGTTAAATTATATACTTTATTAACGCCTATATCTCTTGTTAAAATATAGGGTAGAGCTTTATTGGTATGAGGTATTTTATCTAGTAATTCATTTTCAACATAAATAAGAATACCACGGACACCTTTAATTTCTGTTAAAGAAAAAACTAAACATTCTAACATTTTTTCACTGTCTTTTTCATCAACATCTAATAAATTTTTGTTGAAATTTAATTTTAAAATATCTTCTTGCAAGTCAATGGATAGTAATTTGGTTTTTGAAGGCAAGATAGCTTTAAAATAAATAGGCAAGTAATTGGCTTTAGAACTATTAATCGTTAAATAGGTGATAATCTCCTTGGCTTGTTCTAAAGTGTCTATATTTTTTAAAGAGACGTTAGTTCTTGCTACCAAGTTATCTTCATTCATAAGATAAATGGAAGAAGTATCACTTTTTTGATAAGTAATCGTGATATTTTCTAAATCGTCATGAGCTTTTGGAAATGTCAAAGTAATAATAAGCAAAATAAGCGCTAAAGACGTGATAATCATTTTTCTTTTGATACATTGTTTAAACACAAAAATCACCTAATAAATTTTATGATATCAATAAAAAAATATACAAAAAAAGGGCAAGCCCTTTCAAATATCAATCTCTTTTAAACGAATGAGTTCGACAACCGCGCTAGCACGACCATTTACACCAAGTTTTTGCATGGCATTAGAAATGTGATTACGGACGGTTTTTTCACTAATTTTTAACTCTTGAGCAATCATTTTGGTGCTTTCATTTTTAATTAGCTTTTCAAAAATTTCTTGCTCACGGTTTGTTAAAATTTTATGCTTCAAATTTTCACCCACCTTCAAAAACGTACCTATTATAGTTTATGAAAGGGACTTTATTTGGTTAAGCGTTTTCAAATTTAACCGTAATATATTTATTCGTGTCATAAAGACTTTGAATACTTCGCATAATATTATTAGCTAATGAAGAATTATGTTCTTGACAAGCAATCGTAACATTTATATTATCTTTATTGATTTTTACGAAACTATCATAATTAAATTCTTCTTTGATTTTCTTTTCTATTTTAGCTTCTTCTTCCTTTTTACTATTTAAAGCCATTAAAGAAAGATAGGCTTCATTTTTTTCGGCACTTGTTTTATTCGCGTCTAATAAAATTTCTTGATAATCATTCATTTGTTTTAAAACACTTTCATCTTCTTCGACTCTTAAAGCTACTAAAAGGCTACTTTCTTCTTTAGAGACACTCACACTACTATCACTTTGAGAAGTTGCCGTATCTAAAATGCTTTTTAAGCTCGAATCGTTTAAAGTGACATAATAAATTGATAAAACTAAAATTAAACTAAATAAGGTTACAAACCAAATGCTTTGTTTATTTATCATCATTTTCCTCCAGTTTCTATTAAAAAAATATGTCTTAACTAAAAAATTATGCTATTTTTCTCATAATTAAGAGGAGGTATGGTATAATAAATCTAATGTAATATTGGAAAGCGAAGGAAACAGTATGTATAGATTTTCTTTATTGTTTTTAAAATTTATTTTATTTAGTATGGTCGGATATGTCTTTGAGATGACTTGCTGTGCTATTATTGATAGAAAAATTACGAATCGAGGCTTTTTCTGTGGACCTATTATTCCTATTTATGGTTTTGGTAGTTTGTTTTTAATTTATCTTTTAAAACCTTTTAGTTATGATATAAAAAATCTTTTTACCGTTATTTTTCTTGGAATGTTAATAACTGGGACTTTAGAATACTTTACAAGTTATTTCTTAGAAAAAATATTTCATAATAAATGGTGGGATTATAGTAAAGAAAAGTTTAATATTAATGGGCGAGTTTGCTTAAAAAATCTTTTTGCTTTCGGGCTTGGTACCCCAATTGTTTTATATGTGTTAAATCCTAGTATTTCCCATTTTCTTTTACAAGCTAAAGATTCCGTTTTGATTTGGAGTGCTTGTATCACTTTAGTTATCTTTCTTTTCGATCTCATTTATTCTTGTGTGGTAGCTTATAATTTAAGAAATCATATTATTGTGGTGGAAGATTTAAAAAATGAAAAGTTAGCTAGATTACCAGGTATGCTTGAGAAAATGTTAAAGAAACGAATAAAAGGACTTCACAGTTACCCTAAAAGATTATTCACAGCTTTTCCAACTTTATTTAAAGGAAATGAAAAGGAATTTGAACTTATCAAAAAATTAGAAACTAAAGAAAAAGCAAAACGCAAAAAAAGGAGAAAAAAACATAAAAATGTCAAATAAATGTAAATATTGTGCAAAAACACAATATTTTTTTTATAAAAAAAAGGAAATTCGATTTTTTTCTTGAATATATAAGTAGGAGGAAAAAATGAGAATGATAACCCAACGTGATTTTAAAGACTGTGGTGTAACTTGTATGGAGTATATAATTAAGTTTTATCACGGTTATATTCCTATCGAAAAATTAAGAGAAGATACCTTTACGAGTCAAGAGGGAACAACGGCTTTTCATATTGTCGAAACTTTTAAAAAATATAATTTTGATTCTTTTGGCAAAAAAATAACTTTCAAAGATTTAAATAATCAATTTTTACCTGCTATTGTTCATATTGTTTTACCTAATGGTCTAAATCATTTTGTAGTATTAACAAAGGTAAAAAAAGAAGAAGTTACTTTAATGGACCCGATGATAGGGAAAAAAGTACTATCTAAAGATGATTTTATAGCCTTATGGGACGGTATTATTTTATTAGCTATTCCAGAAGGTAAAGTTCCAAAGATAGATAAAGAGACTAATATTTTAGCTTCACTAATAAAGATTGTGAAACGAGAAAAGGCTTTAGTAGTTATCCTTGTTTTTTGCAGTTTAATTGTAAGTTTTTTGACTATTATTCATAGTTTTTATTTGAAGATAAGTCTTACCACCCTTGAAACTTTTAATTTACAAAATTTTTTATTAATTTTCTTTATTTTTTTAACTATTCTTTTCTTTCGGTTACTTTTTTTCTATTACGAGGAATACTTGAAAATTCATCTTAATAAAAATATTGAAATTACTTATTTATATGCTTTTTTTAAACATCTTTTTTCTCTTTCTATTGAGAAGTTTCTAAGTTACCATGAAGCAGACATTTTAAACCGTATTAACAACGCGGTGGAGATAAAAAATTTATTTCAAAATACTTTTATTAATTTTGCTTTAAATTTTTTGCTTTTTCTACTTATTTTGATTTTAGCTTTTTTTCTGAATCTTTATTTAACTTTAGTTTTATTAGTAGGAATGCTTCTTTATTTTTTTATAAGTTTTCTTTTAGCTAAAGACTATTATATTGTTTTGCAAAAAATGCTTTTAGAAGAAAAAAATTGGCAGGCTCATCTTTTAGAAATGATTCAGCTTTTCTTATCTATGAAGCACTTTAATAATACCAATTATGGTTTAAATGTTTTAGAAAATAAGTTTTGTCATTATGAGAAAGCTGTGTTTAAAACCCAGAAAAAAATATTATTATTTGAATTTATTAAAAATAGTTATTTAGAAATTTTGTCGTTTCTTTTTATAAGTATTGGATTGTTTCTCATTATTAAGGGAAAATTAGAACTTTTAAATTTTATTACGTTTCAAAGCCTTTATTTTTATTTTATAAATCCTTTAAAAGAACTCGCAGATATTGGTCCTAAGTTTTATTATTTAAAGGCAATTTTACTTAAAATGACCGAAATGATTCATTTGGAAGAGGAAGATTTGAAGTCATGTCAAGAAATGCTAAAACCTTTTGCCATTAAGGTAGAAAAATTATCCTTTTCTTATAATGGTTTAGAGCCTGTTTTAAAAAATGTAAGTTTAACGATTAAAGCTAAAGAACATGTTTTTTTAACCGCCCAAAGTGGTCATGGTAAAAGTACTCTTTGTAAGTTATTACACGGTGAATATTTAAATTACGATGGTAATATTTATTTTGATAAACAAAATTTGAAAGATTATAAATTAATGACAATAAGAGAATCTGTGGTTTATTTAAGCCAACAAGAAAAACTTTATAGTACTACGATTAAAGAAAATATTTTATTTGGTCAACCAGAAACAAATTTTACGAAAGTATGTGAGATTTGTAATTTAGAGTCTATTGTTTCAAAACGAGCCTTGCGTTATGAAAGTAAGGTGGATATTACTAAAATATCAGGCGGGGAAAGACAACGAATTTTACTCGCTAGGGCTCTTATGAAAGAAGCTAGTTTGTATCTTTTAGATGAATGTTTAAGTGAAGTAGACGAAAAAGATGAAATTGATATCATTAAAAAAGTTCGTAAATATTTAAAAGGGAAAACCCTCATTTATATCAGTCATAAAAGACATGATGATTTATTTGAAAGGAGTATTGTATGGTAGAAAATAGAAGTATTTATCATAATATTTATGTTCTTTTAAAAACACGTCCCAAAGGAATGTTCTTCTTAGCTCTTGCTTGTTTTCTATTAATATCTTTTATTCATTTATTGTTTTATCAAAAAATCGTGTTTTATGAAGAATATCAAGCCTTATATGACTGTGAAGAAGCTTGTCAAATTATTTTTTATCAACCTTTAAACAAAGAAGAAAATCTAACTCGGACAGAAAATTTTTATGTAAATAAAGAAAAATTAATGATAAAAGATATTACTTTTGGAACCATTATTAATGTTCCTAATTCTGTCTCATTATTAGAAGAGGTAAGGTTAGAGATAGACTCTCCTAATTTATCTTCTAAACAAACTTTAGTTTTGAAAAGAGAAAGAAGTGACAAAACTTTCATAGAACTTATTTTAAAAGCCATGAAAGGAGGTGATTAAATGTTAGAAAGTGAAACTTTAAAAGCCATTCATGGTGGTGGCAGTGCGGCTTTTTGGACGGTTGCTGGTGTTTTAGGGGGCTTATTTACTTTTTTAGTTGGTGTTTATGAAGGAATTCAAAATGCTATATCTTCATGTAAAAATTAGAAAGGAGTTATTTTTATGAGATTAAAAAATGAGCAATTACTGAACATTCAAGGAGGAGCTCTTACTGCTTCCTTTATTAATGCCGCAACCAATGCTTTAGAAATGCTTTACAACTTTGGTAAGATTGTAGGGAAAAATATTGGTGAATTATTCTTCAAAAGTTGTTAAAAAAAATCCCGATGGGGATTTTTTAATATTCTGTAAGATATAGATCGTTATATTCATCAAGACTAATATTTTCTTCGTGTATTTTTGTGGCAACATCCACACCAACATATCTAATGTGCCATGGTTCTTCTACATAACCAGTGATATTTTGGCTGTTTTTAGGATAACGGATAATGAAGCCATATTTATAACTATTGTTAAGCATCCATTCATAGTCACTATCGGTTAGGTTGTCGAAAGAGGAAGAAGAACGAATATCAATTGTAAGTCCTGTTTGATGTTCAGAGTGGCCAGGACGAGCAGAGTAAGTATCTACCACACTTTGAGGGTCTCTTTGTAAATAATAATTATAAAGTTTCACTTGATAGTCATAGGAACGGTAAGTGCTATAAGGAATAAGGCTAAGACCATCAAGAAGAGAGGCAGCAATTAATTTTTGATAATCGTCCATTGCAACTTTACGAAGTTGTAAATTGTAGCCGGGAATATTTTCTAAGTCTTCTGGAACATAAGTGCTTGGTAAATGTCTATATTTACTAACTGTCACAGTTAAAGAGGATGGGTCGGTAATTTCAGTGACAGTGCTATAAAAAGGTAAATCTAAATTTAAGTTAACTCTTGTAACCGCATCTTTCATGGCAATACCCTCTAAAGTTTGATAAGCTCTATAACGATCGATTTTATTAAAATCAAAGTTTACAATTTGGTAAAATTCACTTAAATCTGTATAATCACTAACTAATATAGCAGCGATATTTTTACTGCTCATATATTCATAAATTTGATTGATTTCACTTGCTTGGTAGCCTTTTTCTAAAAGAGTATTTGCTTCATTCACAAAGTTTTCTTTGCTAACTAATTTAATACCTTTATCACTTATTATTTGCTCAGGTGTTTTATTAGGCACAGTTTCTTCTTTTCTTTTAAAAATATCTGTTTTAAAAAAGAGTAGTCCTAGTATAGCAATTAAAATGATAAGTAAAGCAATGACAATTTTCCATTCTTTTTTTAATTTCATTTTTTACACTTCCTTTAATTCATTATACCAATATTTTTAAAAATATGAATTTAATATAGAAAAATAACAAAGAAAAAATTGACAAGAAATGTTATAATTATTTTAGAAAAGGATAGAGAAAATTATGTTAATTTATTATATTTTAAGATATGTTGTCGTTATTTTATTGGGCTATTTTATTAAATTTATTGGTTTACCATCTATTTATGATCTTTCATTTTTAATCTACATACCTTTTAACTACATCGCTATTTCTTACGGGATTTTAAATCCTGTAAATAAAAGAAAAGATGTTTCCTATAACAAATTAATTAAGCCTTATATAGTTATAACGTCTTTGATAGCTTTTTTGTTTGTTTGGTTAATAAGTAAAGATATTTTTAACGGTTTAATCTTGGCTATTATAAATATAATAGAACTTTTATGTATTAAATCATCTTTTATAAAAAATAATCAGGTAACGTCTCAAAATATTGCTAATTATTTTAAAAATCAGAAATAAAAAACTAACCATTTGAGAAAAAATGAAATTGTGTTTTGATATTATGAATTATTACTATGATGGTGTGGCTGACACCGATAAAATATTTAATATGGAATAAGTACTATTTCATATTTTTTCTTGGTATAATACATACCTTTTAACATAAAGTGAAATAAGAGGTGTGAGATGAAAAAAGTAATATGGGGTTTGTGTTTATTTTTTCTTGGGACAACAATGGTTTTTGCAGAAACTGATTTAGCTCCCAATGCTAAAAGTGCTTTATTAATGGATTTTGATTCGGGAGAAATATTATATAAAAAGAATGAAAATGAAGCGTTAGCGCCTGCTTCAATGACTAAAATCATGAGTATGCTTTTGATTATGGAAGAAATTGATGCAGGACGTCTTTCTTTTGAAGATGACGTTACCATAAGTGAAAATGCTAGTAAAATGGGTGGTAGTCAAATATTCCTACAAACAGGTGAGGTTTATAAAGTAGAACAATTACTAAAAGGAATTGCCATTGCCTCTGGGAATGACGCGGTAGTAGCTATGGCGGAAAAAGTATCTGGCAGTGTCGATGCTTTCGTAGAAAAAATGAATGCTCGTGCTAAAGAACTAGGGCTTACTTCGACAGTATTCAAAAATCCTCATGGCTTAGATACTGATGGACATACTTCCAGTGCTTATGATATGGCAATCATGGCAAGAGAACTTATTAAACATCCTAAAATATTAGAATTTACCAGTATTTATGAAGATTATTTAAAGAAAAATGATGGTACCAGTACTTGGCTTGTAAATACTAATCGTTTGGTTAGATTCTATAATGGTGTCGATGGTTTAAAAACTGGTTTTACTCAGACAGCAGGCTATTGTCTTACTGCGACCGCGAAAAAAAATAATCTTCGTCTAATTGCTGTGGCTATGGGAGAAGAAACATCCGATAAAAGAAGTAGTGATATTACCAATATGTTAAACTATGGCTTTAATAGTTATAAAAATGTGGTTTTATATTCTAAGGAAAATTCTTTAGGAACCAAGAGAGTAGAAAATGGTGAAGAAGAAACAGTAACCCTCACTTTAAAAGATGATTATACGAAACTATTAAAAAATACCGATGATACTCCTAATTATTCTTATAATATCGCCGTAGATTTTTTAAAAGCTCCTTTAAAAAAAGGTGAGGTTTATGGAAAAGCAGAGGTTATCGAAAATGGTAAAGTTATCGATACTTTAGATGTCACGGTTTCAAAAGATATTGCTAAAGCCTCTTATTTCAAACTTTTATCCCGTAATATTAAAAATATTAGTGCCGGCAAAATACTAATTAAATAAATTAAAATATCAAGTAAGTGTCAAATATCTTTAAATAACTAGAGTTATTGTAAATATTTTACTACAATCAAAGTAGGTGAATGATGTGAAAAAGACAAAAAAGAAAAAAATCAAAAAAAGTGTTCTCTTTAAAGGTATTTCTTTAATCGTTATGGCATTTAGTCTCATTGTTTTTATATTTTTAATTCGTTTACAAATGATTCCTTTTAAATATTTAATTCTCATTTTTATTGCTCTTCTTTTGCTGGATGGTTTCTTATATCTTTTGATGTCTTGTAAGAATTACCGTCTACGTATATTAGGAACACTTCTTTCTATTTTACTTGTTTTTTCTTTTAGTTTTATCCTTTATTATCAAAGTGTAACAGAAAGCTTTTTAAAAAATATTTCTTTTTTGAATATTCAAACCGAAACTTACTATGTCTTAGTTTTAAAAGAAAGTAACTATGAAAGTTTAGATGATTTGTCTTCCAAAGAAGTAGATTATTTAGAAAGTAAAAAAGGAGCTCAAAAAGCTTTTCAAACTCTTTCTAAAAAAGTATCTTTAAAAGATCGTCCAATTACCGATACTACTTCATTAATAGAACGTTTAAAAAAGGGCTATACGGAAGCTATTTTAATGGAAAAAGAAGAATTTAATCTCTATAAAGAAATGGATTCTTCTTTAAGTGATGAGGTTCGGATTATTGAAACTTTAGAAGTGAATTATGAAAAAGAAAATATTGCCAAAGAAGTTGAAATTACCAAAGAACCATTCAGCGTTTATATTACGGGAATTGATACTTATGGTAAACTTTCAAGTGTAAGTAGAAGTGATGTGAACATGGTGGTAACTGTTAATCCTAAAACCCACCAAGTTCTTTTAACAAGTATTCCAAGAGACTATTACGTGAGTGTTTATGGGAGTGAAAATGATTTAAAAGATAAATTAACACATACCGGTTTAAAAGGTGTCGAAACAACGGTTAAAACAATTGAAAATCTTTTAGAAACAGATATCAATTATTACGTTCGTTTAAACTTTACCTCTCTTATTAAAATAGTAGATGCCATAGGCGGTATTACTGTTGATAATCCCTTTTTATTCACAGCTGATTACGAAGAAGAAGACGAACACATTTATTACGTGTTTAAAAAAGGTGAAATAGACTTAAATGGTAAACAAGCCCTTGCTTATGTTAGAGAAAGATATAATTTAAGAGAAGGCGATGTAGCTCGTGCTCGTCATCAACAACAAGTTATTAAAGGTATTGTAAACAAGGTAACCTCGCCAACGATTTTAATAAAATATCCTGAAATCATTGGTAGTATTGAAGGAAATTTCACAACAAATATGTCTTTAGATTCTATCAAAAACTTTTTTGAATGGCAACTTGATAACATGCCTAGCTGGGAAATCAAAACGAATGTCTTATCCGGCGTCGATGATTATCAAAAAACCCTTTCTATGCCTGAATTGTATTCTTATGTTATGATGCCTTCTTCTAGTAGTATTTCAGAAGCTATTAAAGAAATTGATGAAATAACTGGTTCTAACTAGTTATTTTTTTTAGCTTATCTTGTCGAACTTCTTTAAAATATTTAAAAAATCTTCTATATTAAAATAGGCGAGGGTGATAGAATGCTAATTTTAAATTTGAGCTTAGAAGGACATACTTTGTACGCTAAGTTAAAAGGCAATTTGACAAAGAAAGAAACTTATAAGATTAACCATTATGTAATTCCTTATTTGCAAAAAAATCACATTTCTTCCTTTATTTTAGATTGCCGAGATTTAAAGAAAGTTGACAGTGAAGGGAGGTATGTTCTTTTAAAAACAAAAATTATTTTGAAAAAACAACAAGGAAAATTTCTGCTTTGCAATGTAAAAAATGATATTAAAGAAAGTTTAATGGGATATCGTATGCGCATACAAAATGGAAAGTGAGTGATTTAAATAAACACAGCTTCGCTTGTTTTGGAGTTATCTCCTTTAATCAAGCACATCGCAACTAAGTTCTATGAAGTTCCGTTTGAAGATTTAATGCAAGCTGGGGCGATAGGGGTTTTAAAAGCCTATAAAAACTATCGTCAAAATAACAATGTGAAGTTTTCCTCGTATTCTTATGATTATATTTTTGGAGAAATGTATGAACTTGTTATGAAAAATCGTAAGATTAAAGTAACAAAAGACATTTTAAAATTAGCAAAACAAATTGAACACGCCAGAAATGCTCTTAGTTTAAAACTAGGAAAAATTCCAAACTATGAAGAACTCTCACAATATTTAGAGATTCCTTTAAACCAAATTGCAGAAGTTTTATATGTGACAGGAGAAATGACAAGTCTTGATGATAACACCCAGGAAGCAAGAGAACTTTATGAGACCATTCCAAGTAAAGAAAGCATTTCCCTAGAAGAAAAACTAACTCTCGAAGAGGGAATAGAATCGTTAAAAGAAGAAGAACAAAAAATCATTAAATATCGTTATTTTAATGATTTAACCCAAAGTGAAACGGCTAAAAAAATGTGTATGAGTCAAGTGATGATTTCTAGATATGAACAAAAGAGCTTAAAAAAACTACGGCAGTATTATGAAGTACGTTAAAAACTGAATCAGTTTTTAACCCTTAAGATTTTTAAGAAGTAAAAAATATATTTTACGGAGGAAAAGATGAAAAGGAAAGGTTATTTTATAATTTTAGCAGTTAGTTTATTTATGTTTTTAGGTAAGGCAGAGGCTTTAGAGGTTGCTTCTTTAATGAAAGATGGTAAAGAAGTAAAATATGAGGATATTGATGAAGCTATTTTAAGCGCTCAAGATAAGGATATCATTACCCTTTTAAGTGATGTCAGTCCAACAAAAACATTTTACAAAAGCTTAACATTTAAAGGAGACTTTACAATTACTTACAATGTTTACGGCTGGCGTTATAAAAGTGATTTAACTTTAGATGGTAGTCATTTAGTTATTAATTCGAAAGAAGGCATGAAAAAAGCCGATAATGGGGAAGCTCCTACTTGGGCGAGTATGGTTTTAGGGGGTAATTTAACTGCCATAAATGGAGGGAGTATTACATTTTCTTATGATAGTAATAAAGGTGTTATGAATGCTATTTATGCCGATAATAAATCAACGATTAATGTTATCGATAATGCTAAGTTTAAAATAGAAGGACTTAACACTTCAGGTAAAGCGGGTCAAGGTATTCAACTTGATATGACGGCAGGTTCAGGAATATTTGTTAAGAATAATTCTAGTTTTTTAATTGATGGGGCAAACCGTGGTTATGTTAATAGTCCAACGGTTTATGTAGAAAATTCTAATTTCACGGTGCAAAATTGTACTGCAAATGCATCCAATGGAGGACTTTTTGAAGCTAAGAATTCTAAAATTAATTTTTTGAATAATGCGGGTCATGGTTTATCAACAGGTATTTTAAAGGTTTCTAATAATTCGGTTGTTAATGCAACCAATAATGCTTATTATGGGATTACTTCCACAAATGAAATCACGGTAGATGAAACATCAACTATTATTTCTAATGAAAATGGCTATGGCTTTATTGGTGGAGGTATTCGTCTTGGAACTTCTGGTAATCTAAATAAAAGTGTTGGCAATATTGCTAGTGGCGCTAAAGTGACTTTAAAAGGTAATAAAAGTAATGCCTTAGAAAATTATGGACAATTTAAATTTGCTGAAAATGTTTCTTTAGAAATTACGGAAAATAAAGATAAGTCAAATGGGGCTGGTATCTTTAATGCCGGGACCCTTACTTTACCAAGTAAAGCGGTTATTCAAAATAATCATGCTGATAATTATGGTGGTGGTATTTACAACAAAGGTACCGTTAATGCTATTAATAGTGCTTTATATAACAATCACGCTGGTAAAGCCGGGGATGATATTTATAATGTAACAGACGCTTTATTTAACTTTTCTAAAACAGCTTTAGATTGGAATTTAGACGACTGTGACCATTTAATTGACGATTGGTATTTAGATACGGAAGAAAAAAGATATAATGTTCATGATGAAGAAAATTACTTTGTTCAAAAATATGACAAAGATTTAGAAACCAGAGAAAATATTGCTTTAAAAGCAGCTCATAATTTACTTGGCAAAGTTATTGTGAAATACGTGGATGAAGAAGGAAATGAACTATTAAGTTCTATTGAAATGACAGGCTCTTTAGATGATAATTATGAAACCGAAAGTAAGGAAATTCCCAACTATGAACTTGTTAGTATTCCTTTAAATAGTAAAGGTGTTTATCAAAAAGAAGACATCACAGTCATATACGTTTATAAAAAAGTTTCTTCTGTTTTTGAAGAGCAAATTCCCCCAACTGGTGAGAACTTTAAATTATCTTATCCCGTTTTTGCTTTAATTTCTTTAGTTATTTTGGCAGGAGTTTTTATATTAAAGAAAAGAATATGAAAAAAATATTTGGACTAATATTATTAGTTATCAGTATTTTTAGTCTTCTTTATTTTATAAAACCTTTGGCAATTTATAGTTATCAGAAAGAAGAAACGGAGAAAAGCAAAAATTTGGAAGTGGCTACTGAGGATACTTCTAAAAAAGATATTTTTGATAACGAAAAAGTTGTTGCCCATTTAACCTCTACCATTGGTATAGATACATTGATAACTCAAAGTACGGATAACATTTATTATTTAAAACATGATTTAAATGATAAGGAAACCAAGGAGGGACAAGCATTCTTAGATTATCGTAATAAGATAGATGAAAGTTATCAGTTAAATATTTATGGTCATCATTTTCAAGACCACACAGGAGTTTTTGCTCCTTTAATCAACTATACCTCTTATGATTTTTATAAAGAACATCCGACTTTTTCTTTAGAAACAAGAAAGAGAAAGTCAGAATACTTAATTTTTGGTGTTGTTGGGGTCAATAAAGATAATAATGAACATATGAAACTTACTTTTTCTTCTAAAGAAGACTTTTTAAATCATTTAGAAAAGATGAAGGAATATGCTTTATATGATACGAATGTGGAGGTGAATTCTACTGATAAAATACTTATTTTACAAACATGTAACTATGATAAAGCAGTGGGAGATTATTTACTTGTTTTAATGAAAGAAGTGAATTGTATTTTTATTTAATATACAAGCAAAAAAACTTTATATGCTAACCGATAAGCCAGTTAGCATATTTTTTATGAAAAAGTTGTAAGTAATTAAAAAGCAAGTTGATTTTATAACTTGCTTATAACACTAATCAATAAATTTATTTTTTAAACCGTCTTCCATATTTATTTTTGTTGGAATAATATATTTTGCATCTATTTTATTTGATATTAAATTTGTTACTACTTTCATAGCTCTAGAGCCATCAAACCATAATGGATTATCACTGTTTTTTCTTATTTGATCTAGTGATGTTACCAAAGCGTCTTTATCGTATTTATCACTTAATTCCTTTGTTATCATATACTTTTGATTATTAGAATCATATAAACTATTTTCTAATAATTTATAGCCTGCATTATTATACCAATATAAGTGATCACCACCTGTTAAGACTAATACATCTGCTTTAGTATCTATGTCATTGATTAAATTATCCACATATGTATAAACCTCTTCGAAAGTACAGATAGGAATATCGTTTTTTAAACTGCTAAACTTCTTAGTGATATCTACCACTCCAAAATTATAGAATTTTTTGTCTATGATCTTTTTATTATTAACAAATATAAGTTCGATAGAACCACCGCCACCAATGAATACACATATATTACCATTATAATTTATATTATTATAACATCCGAGTGCGGTATAATAAGCTTCATCTTCTTGAGATACCACTTCTATTTCTAGATTAAATAATTTTTTCATTTCAATGTTAATATCATTTAATTCTTCTTTACTAATGTTTCTAAATATACTACAACCATATACATGAATGTTATCTGTATAATTTAATATTGTTTCTATTACTTCAAATAATTTTTTTAAATCATTATTATCAATTTTATTTTCTTTTTGATAATTCTTTTTAAATTCTATAGTAGTATTACTTTCAAATATTATTTTTTCATCATCATAAACATGAGTTTTCGTGTTGTTGCTTCCAATTTCAATAATTGCTAATTTTTTCATATTTTTATCCTTCCTAAAATTAATTATAGCCTAATTATAACATTCTTATTTTGGGAATAGTAAAAAAATTAAGCATTTACTGTTTATCATACTTTTAATTAAAGTTATATAATATTTAGGAGAGTGATCTAAAATTATCGACATTTTTAAGCAGCAAAAAAAGTTATTTTCAAAAACAAATGATACAATGTGACCGTGAGAAAAAATCAACAAGACTTTGATGTAATATATTAAAGATGTAAATATTTATGATGACAATTATTGATAATAAGTGTTAAATACATCTTTAATCAAATTTCTTCTTGCAACTTTATTTTCTTCTTCTATTTCATCTTGTAATTGTATATGCTCTAAATCAGCTAATTTTTCTTTAACTTCAAATAAGATATAAGCCTCTACGACACTTAAATTACAATAATCTTTTTGCTTTTCTTTGTATAATTTTAATTCCTCTATTGTTTGTATTTTTGAAAGACAAAGAGAAGCTTCTTCTTTTTCTTCTTCTGTTAATCTTTCTTTTATAAAAGCTTTTAGAGAAGATTTCATAAAAGAAATAATCGTCTGTTTTTCTTCTTTTGTACAATCTTTATTTTTATATCTTGTAAACAATTGAGCCATCCAAAGCTGATTTTTTATTTGCAAATATTTTTTTAATTCAGCAATGGAAGTAGAGGAAAGAGACTTACTTTTCATTACTTCTAAATAATCTTTTTCTTCTGGTTTTAAATGACTCGTAAACTTTATCCATATTTCAAGAGCATTATCTAAGTTTGCAAATGAATCACATATTACAGGATAAAGCATGTCTTCTTTACCGTATTTCATAATATCACTCCTTTAAAAATCTAAGTTTATTATATAACTAATTTAATTTTTAAAATAGTTTTTTTGATGTTATTAATATAGTTTGTATATTTCTATTTTTAATAATTTAAATGATAAATTTTACGAATATCGAATATTCTGAATCTTTTATTGCAAACGTTATTTATGTTTAAATATCATCTAAAATATAAAAACGAACTATAGCTAAATAGTTCGCAACTCTCTAATTGGTGCAAGAAAGGAGACTTGAACTCCCACGAATATAATTCACTACCCCCTCAAAGTAGCGCGTCTACCATTCCGCCATTCTTGCCTGGTGTCCCCAGTAGGAATCGAACCTACAACTAAATCTTAGGAGGATCTTGTAATATCCATTTTACTATGAGGACATACTCGTATTTTACAATAAAGATAACTAAAAATAAAGTGTAAATTAAACAATAAAAGTAGCTTTTTTTTATTCACTTTGCTAAACTAAATATATTAAGGAGTAGAGTATGAAAAAGAAATTTAAATCATTAATATGTATTTTATTGTGCATTTTTGCTGTTGCGACAACCTTAAATGTTAAAGCAGATTCCGGATGGGATTCTTCTTATGATAGTGGTGGTTCCTCATGGAGCAGCAGTAGCTCTGATTATTCTTCATCTGGCAGTGGAGATATGGGTGAATTTGGTACTGTTTTTTCCGTGTTAATTGTGTTTATATATGTTATATATTTTATTGTTTTAATTGGAAAACATTCTGAAAATAGTACTACTAATTATCATTATGATGATATATTTTTGGAAGATTTGCAAAAATATTTACCTGACAAGACTTTAGAACAATTAAAAGAAGATATTTTTGAACGTTTTGTAAATATCCAAGATGCTTGGATGAATTTTGATTATGATGTTTTAAGAGAATATTGTACGGATGAACTTTATAACACTTATGTTTCTCAACTAGAGACGTTAAAGATTAAACATGGTCAAAATATTATGAGTGATTATCAAAATCTTGATATGAAGATTACCGATATCACTAGTGAAAACAATGTGATTTCTCTAACGGTTTATGCAAAAATTCGTTTCTATGACTATGTTATTAATACAAAAAATAACAAAGTTATAAGAGGATCTAAAGACCGCTTGATAACAAACAACTATTTAATGACATTTGTTGTTAAGAAAAGTGATGCTAAATCTATTAAAAATTGTCCAAGTTGTGGAGCACCGTTTGAACATAATGCAAGTGGTATTTGTGAATACTGTGGTTCTACTATCATAAAAGAAGCAGATGAATTAGTTTTAAGTAAGAAAACAAATATTAATAGATAAAATGAAAGTGTCATAAAACTAATGTCAATTAATTAATAAAAGTAGCTTTTTTCAGTACACTTTGCTAAACTAAATATATAAGGAGTAGAGTATGAAAAAGAAATTTAAATCATTAATGTGTATTTTATTGTGCATTTTTGCAGTGGTGACAACCTTAAATGTTAAAGCAGATTCTGGTTGGGATTCTTCGTATGATAGTGGGGGTTCCTCATGGAGTAGCAGTAGTAGCTCATGGAGCAGTAGTTCTGACTATTCTTCCTCATATAGTGGAGAAGCAGATGCCGGCGATATTATTTTTATCGTGTTAGCCATTTTTATATTTGCTATTTTCATTATTGTTTATGGCAGTAAAGCGACTAGTACAACAACTAGCAATTATCGCTATAATGATATATCTTTGGAAGATTTACAAAAGTATTTACCTGATAAAACATTAGAACAAGTGAAGAAAGATGTTTTTGCTCGGTTTGTAAATATTCAAGACGCTTGGATGAATTTTGATTATGACGCTTTAAGAGAATATTGTACGGATGAACTTTATAATACTTATGTGTCTCAATTAGAAACCTTAAAACTTAAAAATGGTCAAAATATTATGAGTGATTATCAAAATCTTGATATGAAGATTACCGATATCACTAGTGAAAACAACGTCGTTTCTTTAACAGTTTATGCTGAAATTCGTTTCCATGATTATGTTATCAATGTTAAGACAAACGAAGTGACAAGAGGATCTAAAGACCGTTTGATGACAAACCATTATTTAATGACATTTGTTATTAAAAAAGGTGATGCTAAATCTATTAAGAATTGCCCAAGCTGTGGAGCACCGTTTGAACATAATGCAAGTGGCATTTGTGAATATTGTGGTTCTACTATCATAAAAGAAGCCGACGAATTAGTTTTAAGTAAAAAAACAAATATAAATAGATAGGAGAGAGAAATATGTCTATTGAAGAACTTCGCCAAAAAGATAAAAATTTTGATGAAAGCATGTTCTTAACCAAAGTGGCTAATATTTTTGTTAAGCTTTTAACAAGTGTTATGAGACAAGATACCAAAGATGTCGCTCATTTCTTAGCTCCTTCGGTAAGAAGTTTAGCTGAAGAAAAAATTACAAGTATGAAAAGCCAAAATAAAAGACAAATGTATGATGAATTAAACGTCAAAGATAGTAAGATTATAAGCATCGAAGAGATGGAAGACACTTATCAAATAAAAGTTCTCTTGCAATCTAGATATATGGACTATATAATAGATTTAGAGAGTGGTCTTAAAGTTTCTGGAGATGATACAAGAAGAATACTTGTTAATTATTTATTAACATTTACAAAAAAGAAAAATACTTTAGAAAATAAGACGATTCGGCGGTGTCCTTCTTGTGGGGCACCCATAAGTGTTAATACAAGTGGTACTTGTTTATATTGTAATTCATTATATAATGAGGAAGATTACGACTGGGTATTAACCAAAATAGAAAGATATTAGGAGGAAAAAATGGGATTAATTAAAGCTTTAACAAGCAGTGTAGGAAGTGCTTTTGGCGATCAATTTAAAGAATACGTTGTTTGTCCAAATACAGAAAAAAATGTCGTTATGGTTCGTGGAGTGGTTCGCTATGGTGACGGTAATAGAAATCCAAGTGAAGGCGTTATTTCTAATGGTAGTAAAATTATTGTACCAGCATCTTATGCTATGATGATTGTTGATAACGGAAAAGTTGTCGAGTTCTGTGCTGAACCAGGAGAATATACCTATGATAATTCAAGTGAACCAAGTATTTTTACAGGTGGACTTGGTCAAGGTATTGTAAATACTTTTAAAACGATAGGTCAAAGATTTACTTATGGAGGACAACCTGCCAGAGATCAACGTGTTTATTATGTCAATTTATTAACCGTAACTGGAAATAAATTCGGCTCTCCACAACCTAAGAAAATTACAGATGAAAAATATGGCATGTTAGAAGTTACTTTCTTTGGAGAATACGCTTACAAGATTGAAGACCCTATTTTATTAGTAGGAACCCTTTTAGGAAGTAACCAAAAAGATGAAGTGACTTTTGAAGAATTAATGGGTAGTCAATTAAAAAGTGAATTCGTAGAACAAATTACGAGAGCTATTTCTGTAGTTATGCGTGAGAAAAAAGTTTCTTTTGGTGATATGGGACTTTATGGTAGTGATATTTCTAATGAAATGAACGAGTGTTTAAGTTCCTCATGGAAAGATAAATATGGTATTTTAATTACTGATGTGGCTATGGGAGACATTAATATCACAGAAAGTAGCATGCAAAGAATTAATAAAATTGATGACGCTACTATTTTCTCTGATGCTAAAATGCAATCTGGTTTAA
The DNA here is from genome assembly GCA_934085565.1 of uncultured Bacilli bacterium. Classification (GTDB taxonomy): domain Bacteria; phylum Bacillota_I; class Bacilli_A; order RF39; family UBA660; genus Ventrenecus. The sequence continues at coordinate 150,993 of CAKOHG010000001.1, forward strand.
TGGCTAATGCCTCTGCAGAAGCTTTAAAAAATGCTTCTTCTAATGAAAACGGAGCTATGATGGGCTTTGCTGGTATGAATATGGCTTCACAAGCAGGAGCAGGGCTATTAAATTCTGTTAATCAAAATGTTAATACAAATAATAATAACACAGTAGCTGTAGCTGAAGGCGTTGCTTTAAATTTCTGCCCAAACTGTGGAACCAAAACAAATGGTAGCAATTTCTGCTCTAACTGTGGTGCTAAATTAAAATAAAAGAGTAATCTTTTTGTTGACGTCTTTAATAAGACGGTCTTCTTTTAAGTTTTTTAATTCGCGCATCATGGCGCTTCGGTCTATGGCAAGATAATCCGCTAGATCGGTATAAGAATAATTCAAATTAAATGATTTTGAATTATTTTTTTTGGCTTCAAGTTCAAAATAGGCAAGCAGTTTATTTCGAATACTTCGCGCTGTTAAAAGTTCAATTCTTTCATTTCTTTTAATTATTTTTTTACTCATAACATTAAAAAGATTATCTAAAATCATTAAAGCATATTGGCTTGTTTCACATTTTTTTATAAGTTCATCATAAGAAATAAAAATAACATTGGCGTCTTTCGTAGCTATAACAGCTAACTCACTAGCATGGTTAGAGACAAACATATCTGAAAAAATGTCACCAGCCACCATTTCTTCAACAATAGTTCTTTCACCAGTGTAGTCATAGCGAATCATATTTGCTTCTCCAGAAACAATTATGCCAATTAAATAACGGTTTTTTAAAGCGTAAGTTATTGTTTGACCTTTTTTATAAAAAAGCTCTTTGGCTCCAATGATTGACATAACTTTACGTTTTTCTTTTTCACTAAAATTTGCAAAAATATCGTATTTTAAAGCCATTTTAAACCCTCATTTCTAATAAAAAAATTATAATGTAAAAATGTTGCAATTGCAACAGACAATAATAGAAATGAGCTATATGATTTTTGTGTTAGGTTAAAGGAGTGGAAAATATGAAAGTTATTAAAAGAGACGGAAAAAGTGTGGACTTTGACCCAGAAAAAATAAGAATAGCTATTGGTAAAGCCAATGCCCAAGTAGATGAAGATGAGGGGGCTAGCGATACTCAAATAGAAAATATTATTAAATATATTCAAAAATTAAATAAAAAAAGAATTTTAGTGGAGGATATTCAAGATATCATTGAAGAAAAATTAATGAGTCTTCGTAAATTTGCTCTCGCTAAAGAATATATTACTTATCGTTATACGAGAGCTTTAGTAAGAAAATCAAATACAACAGATGAATCTATCCTAAGTCTTATTAAAAATTCTAATAAGGAATTAGCGGAAGAAAACTCAAATAAAAGTACCACTTTAGCAAGTACACAAAGAGATTACATTGCTGGAGAAGTATCAAGAGATTTAACAAGAAGAATTTTACTTCCGGAAAAAATCAGTAAAGCTCATGAAGAAGGTGTATTACATTTTCATGATGCGGATTACTTTGTTCAGCCAATTTTTAATTGTTGCCTTATCAATATTGAAGATATGTTAGATAATGGAACGGTTATGAATGGTAAGATGATAGAGTCTCCAAAAAGCTTCCAAGTAGCTTGTACTGTTATGACTCAAATTATCGCTGCGGTGGCTTCAAATCAATATGGTGGCCAATCTGTTGATATTTCTCATCTTGGCAAATATGTTCGTAAAACGAAAGAAAAATTTTATGATCAAATAGAACCAGACATCAAGAAAAAACTTACTAAAAAAGATGTTGATGAAATTGTTATGGACCGTTTAAAAGCAGAAATTAAAGCCGGTGTTCAAACCATTCAATATCAAATTAATACCCTTATGACAACAAATGGCCAATCACCTTTTGTAACACTTTTCATGTATTTAAGAGATGGCGATGAATACATTGAAGAAAATGCTATGATTTTTGAAGAAGTTTTAAAACAAAGATTAGAAGGTATTAAAAACGAAAAAGGCGTGTATGTTACCCCAGCTTTCCCTAAACTTGTTTATGCTCTTGATGAAAATAATTGCCTAAAAGGTGGTAAATACGATTATTTAACACATTTAGCAGTTAAATGTTCTGCTAAGAGAATGTATCCTGATTATATTAGTGCTAAAGAAATGCGTAAAAATTATGAAGGCAATGTCTTTAGTCCTATGGGATGCCGTAGTTTCCTATCACCATTTAAAGATGAAAATGGTAATTATAAATTTGAAGGACGTTTCAATCAAGGTGTTGTCTCTATTAACTTACCACAAGTTGCTATTGTAGCTGAAAAAGATGAAGAAAAATTCTGGAGCTTATTAGATGAAAGACTCGAATTATGTCGTGAAGCCTTAATGTGCCGTCATGAAGCTTTACTTGGTACCACAAGTGATATTTCCCCAATCCACTGGCAATATGGTGCAATTGCAAGATTAAAAAAAGGTGAAAAAATTGATAAATATTTAAATAGTTGTTATTCTACACTTTCTTTAGGATACATTGGTGTTTATGAAACCACTGTCCTTATGAGAGGTGTTCCTCATACCACGAAAGAGGGAGAAGAATTTGCTTTAAAATTAGTTCGTCATTTAAGAGCTAAAGTAGACGAATGGAAAGCAGCTTCTGGCTTAGGCTTTGCTTTATACGGTACTCCAGCGGAAAGTTTATGTTATCGTTTTGCAAGGATTGATAAAGAACGTTTTGGAACTATTAAAGATGTTACCGATAAAGGATATTACACCAATAGTTATCACGTGGATGTTAGACAACATATTGATGCTTTCTCTAAATTTAAATTTGAAAGTCAATTCCAACCAATTAGTTCTGGAGGATGTATTTCTTATGTAGAAGTTCCAAATATGGAACATAACTTAGAAGCTATGGAAGAGGTTGTTAAATTTATATATGACAATATTCAATATGCTGAATTTAATACTAAATCGGATTATTGTCATGTTTGTGGTTATACAGGAGAAATTATGATAAATGATGATTTAGACTGGGAATGCCCAAACTGCCATAATAAAGATAAAACAAAAATGAATGTGGCAAGAAGAACATGTGGTTACTTAGGTGAAAATTTCTGGAATGTTGGCAAAACAAAAGAAATTAAAGCTCGTGTCACTCATTTATAGAGGTTTCTTATGCATTATGCGGAAATAAAAAATTTTGATATTGCTAATGGTTTTGGAGTTCGTGTTTCTTTATTTGTCAGTGGCTGCCCTCATCATTGCAAAGGGTGTTTTAATGAAATAGCCTGGGATTACAATTACGGCAAAAAATTTACCGATAAAGAGATTGATGAAATTATTGAACTTTTAAAACCATCTTATATTAAAGGCTTAACGTTATTAGGAGGAGAACCTATGTATCCTCCTAATCAAGAAGCTTTATTACCTTTATTAAAAAAGGTTAAAGAAACTTATAAAGATAAGGATATCTGGTGCTATTCTGGATATTTATTTGATAAAGAAATCATGGATGGTATGTATAATAAATATCCTTTTACTAAAGAAATATTATCTTATATAGATGTGTTAGTAGATGGTCGTTTTGATATTTCTAAAGCACATAAAGGTCTTGTTTTTAGAGGAAGTGCTAATCAAAGAATTATTGATGTTCCAAAAACTTTACAAGAAAAGAGTATTGTTTTGATTCCTGTCAATGATAAGACTTTTCAAAAATTATAGAAAGGGTTAAAAATGTTTACAATTGTTTGTTTAATAGGAAGTACTAAATTTGAAAGTACTTTTAGAAAGTTAGAAGAAGAACTTTCTTTAGCGAGCTATTTAGTTTTTTCACCACTTGTTTATACTCAGTCAGGGGAACCACCTTTATGCGGTGTACAAAATAAAAAAGTGTTAGATAAAGTTCAAAAAGCTAAAATCAATTATAGCCATATTGTTTTAGTGGTAGATGAAAAAGGATATATCGGTTCTTCTACTAAAGACCAAATAAGACATGCTGAATTTTTAAACAAACCTATATTTTACTATAGTCAAGGTGACGAGAAAAAGTTATTAGAAAGAGGTATAAAATGAGAACACGTGGTTTTGAAATTGCCAAGGGATGGGAAGAGAAAGATATTCATCTTCCAAAAAGAAGTACAGCTTTTTCAGCAGGATACGATATCGAGGCTGCTGAAGATATTGTGATCCGTCCTTTTAAAGAAGAAAAAGTTCCGACACTTGTTAAAACGGGAATTAAAGCTTATATGATGGATGATGAGGTTCTATATCTTTATAATAGAAGTTCTAATCCTAAAAAGAAAGGTCTTGTTTTAGCTAACTCTGTCGGTGTTATTGATAAAGACTACTATGGCAATGTCGATAATGATGGCCATATCATGGTTGCTTTTTACAATGTTAAAGAGGAAGAAGTACACATCCAAAAAGGTGAAAAAATTGCCCAATGTATTTTCCAAAAATATTTAACGGTAGATAATGATGAAGCGACAGGAGAACGTATTGGCGGTTTTGGAAGTACAAGTAAGAACTAAAAAAGTTCTTCTTTTTTTATGGAATTTAGCATAAAATTAGCAGAGTGGTATTGACAGTGCTAAAAATAGTGCTATAATGTTAATAGCATTTGAAATGAATGCCCTAAAAGGAAGTGAAAAAATGAGTGAAAGACAACAACGACTCCTAAAAGAGATTGTCGAGTCTTATATAAAGACAGCTAAACCAGTTGGTAGTAAATCTTTATGTAAAAAACTCAAATGCTCGTCCGCGACAATTCGTAATGAGATGGCTCATTTAGAAGAAATTGGCTTACTAGAAAAAAATCATATTTCATCAGGAAGAATTCCTTCGGAAGATGGATATAAATATTATGTTGAAAATTTAATGAAACCAAAAGAACTTACGGAAGCTGATGCTCATAAGTTACAAGTGATTTTCAAAAATCAAGAACTTGCTTTATCAGATACGATTGAAGCTTGCGTTGAAATCATTAGTGAGATGACCAGTTATACGAGTGTCGTTTTAGGAAAAAATAGTGATGAAAATGCTTTACAGCAAGTAAATATCATTCCTCTTACCAATGGCAAAATCGTCGCGCTTGTTTGTACGGATAAAGGAATTGTCCAAAATAAACAATTTCAACTAGCTAGTACGATTGATATTAATGAGGTAGTAAAGACTTGTGAAATTATCAATAAGATGTTAGTAGGAACACCTATTAAAGAAGTGTCGACTAGATTAGAGTATGAAATCAAACCGATTATTGCTGAAAAAATAAGACAATATGAAACGATCTTCTCCATTTTCTCTCAGACGTTTCATGATATTGCTTCTAAAAAAGATGAAACCATTCGGGTTCGAGGCAAAAATTATTTACTTCAAGAACCAGAATATAATGATGTAGGCAAAATCAAAAATATTTTAGATAAATTTGAAGATCGAGCTTTTATTGAAAAGATAGACGCGACTGAAGATAAAGCAGGCGTTAATATTTATATTGGTAAAGATAGTGAATTTGATCCAAATGTCACTGTCATCAAAACAACATATAAAAAAGATGGCGAAGAAGGAACCATTGCCATCATTGGACCTAAAAGAATGGAGTATGACCGAGTTGTTGGTTTACTTTCCTTTATAAATAAAGAACTCAATGAGGAGGATATTAATGGATAAAGAAGAAAAGAAAATAGAAAAAAAAGAAACAGCAAAGAAAAAGAAACATGAAGAAAATAAAGAATGTAAACATCATGCTGAGATGGAAAAATTAAGAGAAGAATCTAAATTAAAAGATGAAAAAATATTAAGATTATCGGCAGAAATGCAAAATATGCGTCGCCGTTTTGATGAAGAAAAAAGTCGTCTTTTAAAATATGATGGTGAAGAAATCATTGAAAAAATGCTTCCTATTTTAGATAATTTTGAACATGCTATTAAAATGGATGATAATGATCTATCTGATGAAATTAGTAAATTCTTAAGTGGATTCAAAATGATTTATGCTAATATGGTTGAAACTTTAAAAGCATTTGATGTTAAAGAAGTCGAAGCTTTACATAATCCTTTTGATGAAGGAAGTATGAATGCCGTCTTAGTAGATAACGATGAAGAATTTGAAAATAATATCGTTTTAGATGTTTTACAAAAAGGATATACATATAAGGATAAAGTTATTAGACCAGCAATGGTTAAAGTAAATCAAAGAGGTGAAGAATAGTGGAAAAAGATTTTGAATTTTATAGAAATATCTTTGAAAGAGATACTCTTCTAGTTGAAAAGCTAGTAGATGCTGAAAAAATAGAGTTAGACATGGGCTTATATCAAAGATGGGCTATCATGGGAAACTTTAAAGATAGCTACCTATCATTATCTGAACAATTTGGAAATGCAAAAGCCAAATTATTAGAATTATTCAGACAAAAATATGGTGAAGAAACAACTTATGAAGAATTAAAAGGAGCTGTTCATAAATATAGACAGCAAATGGAACAAAATGTTCAAAGAAATTTATAAAAATAAGAAAGGATAGATAAATATGAGTAAAATTATAGGTATAGATTTAGGAACAACAAACAGTTGTGTTTCTGTTATTGAAGGCGGAAGCCCAGTTGTTATTCCAAACGATGAAGGTGGAAGAACTACTCCTTCTGTTGTAGCTTTTAAAGGGGATGAAGTTTTAGTTGGTGATCGTGCTAAACGTCAAGCAGTAACCAATCCTAAAAACACAATTGCTTCTATTAAAAGATTAATGGGAACAAGTGAAAAAGTAAGTGCCAACGGTAAAGAATGGACTCCACAAGAAATTTCTGCTAAGATTTTAGGAAAATTAAAAAAAGATGCCGAAAGTTATTTAGGTGAAACTGTTAAAGAAGCAGTTATTACTGTTCCAGCTTACTTTAATGACGCGCAAAGACAAGCTACTAAAGATGCTGGTAAAATTGCTGGTTTAGATGTTAAGCGTATTATTAATGAACCAACAGCAGCTGCTTTAGCATATGGTTTAGATAAACAAGAAAAAACCCAAACTATTTTAGTTTACGATTTAGGTGGTGGAACATTCGATGTTTCTATTCTTGAAATTGGTGATGGTGTTTTCGAAGTAAAGGCTACTGCTGGTAATAACCATTTAGGCGGTGACGATTTCGATAAACGTGTCATGGATTATTTAGTTGATACGATGAAAAAAGAACATGGTGTTGACTTAACAAATGACGCGATGGCAATGCAACGTATTAAAGATGCTGCTGAAAAAGCTAAAAAAGATTTATCTGGTATGAGTGTTACCCAAATTAACTTACCATTTATTTCTCAAAATGCGGATGGACCAATTCATATGGATATTGAATTATCAAAAGCTAAATTTGAAGATTTAAACCGTGATTTATTTGATAGTACTCTAGATCCAGTTCATAAAGCTTTATCTGATGCCAAATTATCAAATAGCGATATTGATGAAGTTATTTTAGTAGGTGGTTCTACACGTATTCCTTACATTCAAGAATTAGTTAAAAAAAAACTTGGACGTGAACCACATAAAGGAGTTAACCCAGACGAAGTCGTAGCTATGGGTGCTGCTATTCAAGGCGGTGTGTTAACAGGTGAAATGGACGATTTAGTTTTACTAGATGTTACTCCATTATCACTTGGTCTTGAAACATTAGGTGGCGTTATGACTGTCTTAATTCCAAGAAATACAACCATTCCAACAAGTAAGAGTCAAGTATTTAGTACCGCTGCTGATAATCAACCAGCTGTTGACATTCACGTTTTACAAGGTGAAAGAAAAATGGCTAGTGACAATAAAACCCTTGGTAATTTCCAATTAGGTAATATTCCACCAGCTCCAAGAGGAGTTCCTCAAATCGAAGTTAAATTTGATATTGACGCCAATGGTATCGTTCATGTAACAGCTAAAGACTTAGGAACTAATAAAGAACAATCTATTACGATTACTTCTAGCACTAACTTAAGTGATGAAGAAATCGATAAAATGATGAAAGATGCAGAAGCTAATAAAGAAGCTGATGAAAAACGTAAACAAGAAGTAGATGCTAAAAATGATGCTGATGCTTTAATCTTCCAAACAGAAAAAGCTATCAAAGATTTAGGCGATAAAGTTGACGGCAAAGATAAAGAAGAAGCTGAAAATAAAATCAAAGAATTAAAAGAAGCTATCGAGAAAAATGATGTTGAAGATATTAAAAAGAAAACAGAAAGTTTAAATGAAGTAGCTATGAAACTTGCTACAAAAGCATATGAAGAAGCTGCTAAAAATAATCAAACAGCTCAAACAGAAACACCTAATAATGCCGAAAATAAAAAAGCAGATGACGGTGTTGAAGAAGCTTCTTACGAAGAAAAATAATGTTCTTAGAAAGTTCTAGGTGTTTCTAGGACTTTCTTTTCCAATTTTAGAAAGGATTTATTATGGAAGATTTAAGAAAAAGATGCGAATTAGATAAAAATGATTGCTGGGATATTTCTAAAATAATAAAAGATGAAAAAGAATATCAAGATTTGATGGCTGAAGTAAAAAAAGAAAATCAAAAAATAGTTTCTATGCGTGGTCATATTTTAGATTCTAAAGATTCTTTAAAAGAGTATTTAAAAACAAGTGAAAAAGAAGAACGAAGCTATGCTAAATTATTATTGTATACTAGATTTTTATATGATGAAGATACTAGAAATAATGAAGCCAAGAATAAAATGTTAGAAGTAGAAAACTTAGCGAATGCTTTATCAGAAAGTGAATCTTTTGTAACTTCAGAATTGATGGAAAAAGATTTAGAAGATGTTTTGAAACTTTTAGATGATGATAAATATGTGTTATATTTTAAACGTCTTTACAAGCAAAAAAATCGCGTTTTAAGTGAAAAAGAAGAAGAAATTATAAGTGCTGCAACGAGTGCTTTTGGTACTCCTGATGAAGCTTTTACTTCTTTAGATGTATCTGATGCTCGTTTTGAGCCAATCGAAGTAGACGGTAAGAAAGTTTCTCTTAATCATTACAACTATGGAGAGTTATTAGAGCACCCTTCTCAAAAGGTGCGGGCGGATGCTTTTAAAACTTATCATAAATATTATGCTGATCACAAAAATACATTTGCTTCTCTTTTAAAAGGAAACTACCAAGAATTAGAATTCATGAGAAAACTAAGAAAGTACGATACGGCCTTAGAAATGGCTTTAGATAGTATTGACGTGGATCAAAAAGTTTATGAAAATTTAATAGCAATGGTTCATGAATATAATCATTTAAATATTTTATTTCAAAAATTAAAAGCAAAAAAACTTGGTTTAAAAGAATATCATTTATATGACACTTATGTTCCTATTGTCAAAGAAAATAATAAAAAATACACCAAAGAAGAAGCTATCGCTCTTGTTAATGAAGCCTTAAAACCATTAGGGCAAGATTATCTCAAACATTTTAATAGCATGTTTTTAAATCATGACGTTGATTTTTATCCTAACGAAGGAAAACACAATGGCGCTTACCAATGGGGTGGTTATGACACTGATTCTTATGTTTTATTAAACTTTAATGGAACTTTTTCTTCAGTAAGTACTCTTGCTCATGAACTTGGTCACGCTGTGCATTCTATGTATTCTAAAGAAAATAATAGCTATCCTTATTATAGCTATGAAATCTTTTTAGCAGAGATTGCTTCTACCGTGAATGAAACTTTACTTTCCTTTTATATGTTAGATCATGCGAAAGAAAAAGAAGAAAAAATATATTATTTATGTGAATTTTTAAATAAAGTGAAAGCAACTATTTTTAGACAAACGATGTTTGCTGAATTTGAAAGTATAATGAGTAAAAAATGTCAAAATAAAGAATCTTTAACAGAAGAAAGCTTTAGTGATGTTTATTATGATTTAAATAAAGAATATTTTAAAGATTCTGCTATTGTCGATCCGGAGATTCGTTATGAATGGATGCGTATTAGTCATTTCTATCGTCCTTTTTACGTTTATCAATATGCAACAGGTCTTATTAGTGCCATTAGTATTGTTAGTGACATTTATGAATATAAAGATGAATTTGTTGCAAAATATTTAAATTTCTTAAAAAGTGGTTCTTCTAAAAATGTCTTGGATATTTTAAAAGAAGTCGATGTGGATTTAACCACCACAAAACCATATGAAAAAGCCTTTCATTTTGTAGAAGAGAAAGTTAAAGAACTAAAAGAATTATTAGAAAGTGGTGAATAAAAATGAATAAAAAAGATTACTATGAAGTATTAGGTGTATCTAAATCAGCAACCGAAGCTGAAATAAAATCAGCTTTTAGAAAACTTGCTAAAAAATATCACCCTGATAATAAGCAAACTGGTGACGAGGAAAAGTTTAAAGAAATTGGCGAAGCTTATGCGGTCTTATCCGATGAAAATAAAAGACGTCAATATGATCAATTTGGTCATGCAGCTTTTGATGGTGCTGCAGGCGGAGCTGGCTTTGACGCGAGTGACGTAGATTTAAACGATATTTTAAGACAAGTCTTCGGCGGTGGCTTTGGTGGCGGAGGATTCTCTGATTTCTCTGACTTTTTCGGGGGAGGAAGTACTAGTAGAACTAGCCAAAGAGCTCGTAAAGGTAGAGATACTTTAGTTCGGGTTGATTTAACTTTTGAAGAAGCTTGCTTTGGTGTTCAAAAAGATATCGAACTTACTTTAAATGATACTTGTTCAGAATGTCATGGCAAAGGTGGATTTGATGAAGAAGTTTGTAGTTATTGTCATGGTAATGGTTATGTTGTGACCGAACAAAGAAGTCTATTTGGCATGATGCAAAGTAGAAGTGCCTGTCCAAAATGTGAAGGTACTGGTAAAACATTCAAAACGGTATGTAATAGTTGCAAAGGTACAGGACAAGTTAAAAAGAAAAAAGAAATTGAAATCAAAATTCCGGAAGGTGTTGAGACAGGTCATCAACTACGGATTAGTGGTAAAGGAGAAGCTGGTGTAAACGGTGGACCAAATGGTGATATTTACTTAGAAATTCATGTTGCCGAAAGTTCATTCTATGAAAGAGATGCGGAAAACTTAACCATCGAACTGCCTATTACTATTACCGAAGCTATTTTAGGATGTAAAAAAGAAGTTCCAACCATTTATGGTAATGTCATCATGGAAATTAAACCAGGTTGTCAAAGTGGAACGAAATATAAGCTAAAAGGCAAAGGCTTAAAAGTTCCAGGCTCTCTACGTAAGGGAGATGAATTTGTTATTGTTAAAGTTATCACTCCAACAAAAATAACAAGAGAACAAAAGAAATTATTAGACGCCTTAGATGAAACAGGTCTTGATAGTGATAGTATTTTTAAAGAATTTAAAAAACATTTATAATTTTTTAGGGTAAAGCTAATTTACTCTTTTTTTAATTTTTGTTACAATGATAGATAGTTGGTGGTAGTGTGAAAAAAATTTTATCTTTAGCGCAAAATATAAATATTAAAATGGAAAATGATATTAAAGAAATCATGAATCCGAGCAAAGTTTTTTTACCGATAGATGAAACCGCGACTTTAAAAATAAAAAGTAAAACTGTTTTAAAAGGAGAACTATTATATACTTACTTGCAAAAAGATTTCTATAGTCCTGTCAGTGGTTATATCAAAAATATTGTTAAAAGAAAAGATTATACTTTAAAAGAAGTATCTTTTATGCAAATTCAAAATGATTACCAAGAACTTTCCAATTATAAAGGAGTAGATGGCACAACAACGATTATTTCTCCTAATTTAAAAGGTCAAATATTAAATTATAAAGAATATGATTTTAGAAAGCTTCAAAATAAAAAAATGCTTTATATTAATGGTTTGGAAGATGAACCGCTTATTTTTAATAAACAAAAACTTCATGAAAACTATGCAAATGAAATCTTACTTATGATTGATTTATTATGTGATGCCTTAAATATTGAATCATCTTGTCTTCTTTTAAAAGAAACTGATTATAAAAGTATTTTGAGTTTTGAAAAAAATATTTCTACTTACCCTAATGTTTCACTTTTTTATGTCAAAGACGAATATCCTATCGAGGATGAAAAAAACGTCAAAAAATATTTAAATTGGACAGATAACTGTGTCATGCTTTCTACTGATAAAATTTACGATGTCTATTATGAAATTGTAAAAGGAAGACAAAAAGATTTTACTTTCGTAACTATTTTAGGAGATGCCCTTTCTAAATCATTTGTATGCCGGGCGAAAGTAGGTACTTATTTAAAAGAAATTATCGATAATACTAAAATTTTACAAGACAAAGATTGTGATATCTTAGTAAATGGACTCATGAAAGGAACCGAGGCAAAGCTAGAAAATATTTATTTGACTTTAGATGTTAAAGCTGTCTTTTTTATGAAAAAGAAAAAAGAAAAAATGAGAGAATGTATTAACTGTGGTAAATGTAATGAAGTATGTCCTTTAAAATGCCGTGTGTATGAATGTGTCAAAACAAAAGGACGTAAAAAGCCTTTAAATTGCGATAATTGTGGCTTATGTACTTTTATTTGTCCAAGTCATATTGATATTTCTAAATATCTTTCAAAGGAGGAACAAGCATGAAAACATATCTTCATTATAAAGACAAAACTCTTTTTTATGAAAGAGGAGTATTTGTCTTTCTTATTTTGTTTACTCTTTTTGGATGGTACAAAAATGGTTTAACTTATGTCTTTATGGATAAAATGACATTTTTCTCTTCCTTAAAAGGCTTTATTTTGCCTTTAATTTCCTTAGGAGAAGGTGTCCTTATTTCATTTTTGGCGAAAAAAGAAAACAAACTTTCTTTAATCAATAGTAGTCTTTTGCTTACGCTTTTATTTCCTCCAGCATTTTCTTTAAAATGGGGTCTTTTGTTTCTAAGTATCTTTAATTTTTGGCAATTTATTTGCAAGATGAAAAACATCAAATTAGAAAATGTTTTGTTATTTAAGACACTATTAATTATCTTTTGCTTAATAGAAAACTTAGGACTTCAAAATGAGATGGAAAAGCTATATTCGTATTCCTATCAAACGTTAGATATTTTATTAGGAATTTCAGTGGGTTCTTTTGGAATTACATCTATTATTCTAAGCTTATTCCTTTATTTATTTTTAAGTACAGATTTTTATTATAAAAAAGATATTCCCATTGCTATCATTATCAGTTATCTGATAAGTTGCCTTTTATATTCTATTGTAATGACACCTGTTTGGCAAAGTGATTTTCTTTTAAATAGTTCTTTAATTTTTGCGGCTATTTATTTTTCAAGGAACAATTTTATAACCCCTGTGACATGTAAAGGCAAAATGATTTACGGAATTTTAATTGGTATCACTTCCTTTATTTTAAACCTTTTCGGGTTTAGCGAAGGAGTTTTCATTGTTTTTAGCATAGTTATGCTAGGTTATCTTTTTTATCAAAAAATAAAATATAAAGTGTAAAATTTGTGTAAAGAAATGCAAAAAATACAAAAATTTGCATTTTTTTTGTCAGAAAAAAAAGGAAATCACGAGTTTACCTGTAATATATATTATTAGGGGAGGAGTTATATGCCAAAAATATCGCAAGAGACGATTGATGAAATAAGAAATAAAGCAGATATCGTGGATATTATCAAAGAATATATTCCTCTTATCCAAAAAGGAAAGAATTACTTTGGGGTATGTCCTTTTCATCAAGACCATTCGCCAAGTATGAGTGTTTCTAAAGAAAGACAGTTATTTAAATGCTTTTCTTGTGGTGCCGGTGGTAATGTCTTCAAATTCGTTAGTGATTATGAAAATATAAGTTATATTGAAGCCGTTAGTAAAGTTGGTAGTAAAGTTGGGATTAATTTAAATATTGAAAAGACAACGAAAGTAAATGAAAAATACAAGAGTCTTTATGAAATCATGGATTTAACCAATCTCTTTTTTGAAAATAATATTCAAACTGATAACGGAAGTGAAGCAAGAAATTACTTACACCAAAGAGGATTAAGTGATAATGATATTAAAGAATTTAATCTCGGTCTTTCGTTAAATGATAATAACTTAGCCAAATTTTTAGAGAAAAAAAAGATGTCTTTGGAACAGGCATTATCTTTAGGCTTAGTAAATCAGAAGAACTTAGAATACACCGATGTTTTTAAAAATCGTATTTTATTTCCTATTCATGATTTAGAAGGTCATGTCGTTGGCTTTACAGGTCGTATTTATAAGGATAACAACGGGCCTAAATACCTTAACAGTAGAGAAACCCCTTTGTTTCGAAAGGGTCAAATTTTATTTAATTATCATCGAGCTAAGAAATATATTCAACTTCAAAAAGAAGTTATTTTAGTAGAAGGTAACATGGACGCGATAAGGATGTATATTAATGACTTTAAAAACACCTTGGCGTTAATGGGAACGAGTCTAACTGAAGAACAGGTAAGAATTTTAAAAAATCTTCGTTCTAAAGTCATCCTTATGCTAGATAATGACGAAGCTGGTCTTACGGCTACTTATGCTGTCGGCGAAGAATTAATTAAAAGTGGTATCGAAGTTTTTGTCATCAGATTAAGTGGTAAAAAAGATCCCGATGAATATATTTTATCTTTCGGCGCCGAAGCTATGAAAGAAAATATTGAACGACCTTTATCCTTTCTGGAATTTAAATTAAATTATTTAAAACAGGATCGAAACTTAAATGACGCGAGTGAATTATCTTTATATATTAAAGAAGTTCTCCAAATTTTAAAAGATGAAGATGAGATTACCACGGGCATTATTTTGAATCAAATTTCTAATGAATACCATATTCCTTTAGAGACTTTACAAAATAGTATCCCTAAAAAAGAAGAAATAATAATTCCTAAAGAACCAGTTAAACCAAAGAAAAAAGATGGACAATATTTGACTTGTATTAAAAATATTCTTTATTACATGATGAATGATGAAAAATATATTCAAATTTATGAAGATGAGTTAGGTTATTTTGAAGAAACCTTGTATAGAGAGATTGCTTCTGAAATACTAGGTTATTATATGACCAAAAAGAAAATGGTTTTTGCTGATTTTTTATCTTTTATCGAAACCTCTTTATTAAAAGATGAAATATACGAACTTATTTCCGGTATAAAAGATGAAGAATTGACAGAAAATAAATTAAAAGATTATATCTATGGTGTTAAGCAAAAAATTTTGCAAAATAAAATTAAATCTTTAAAAGAAGAACAAAAAAAGACTGTGGATATTTATCAAAAAGAATTAATAGGGAAAAAAATAATTGAAAATAAAATCGAAGCAGAAAATTTAAAAAAAGAAAGAAGTGTTGAAAATGACTAAATTTGAAATGAAAAAAAATGAATTATTAGAAAAAGGAAAACAAGAAGGATATCTTCTTGTTAGTGAAGTAGTAGAAATCGCTAAAGAATGTAAAGCAAGTAAAGCAGAGGTAATGGCTTTTCAAAAAGAAATTGAACAAGAAAAAATTGATTTATTAGAAAAAGCTCCAGCTAAAAAGAAAAATATTAGCATTAAAGTTCATGAAATTAAATCTTTTGATGAAAGAAAAAGTGAATTAATTAAAAAAGGAAAAGAAAAAGGACATGTCACTTATGAAGAACTTGCTTCTGCTTTAAAAGGTCTTGAAGTAGATAATGATTCTTTAGATGATTTATATAATGCTTTAATGGAAAATGACATTGCCATTATTGGCGAAGAAGATGAAGCTAGTTCTAAAAATGGCACTAAAATAGAAGAAGAACCCATTATTTTAAATGATGCTGAAATTACAAAAGACATTAATATCAATGACCCTGTTAGAATGTATTTAAAAGAAATTGGTCGTATTTCTTTATTAACACCAGAAGAAGAGTTAGAACTATCTAAAAGAGTTGCTAATGGAGAAGAAGAAGCCAAAAATAAATTAGCAGAATCTAACCTTCGTTTAGTCGTTTCCATTGCTAAAAGATATGTTGGTCGAGGACTTTTATTTCTAGATCTTATTCAAGAAGGTAATATTGGTCTTATGAAAGCTGTTGATAAATTTGATTACGATAAAGGCTATAAATTCTCAACTTATGCTACATGGTGGATTCGTCAAGCTATCACGAGAGCTTTAGCTGACCAAGCAAGAACTATTCGTGTTCCAGTTCATATGGTTGAAACTATTAATAAGATGGCGCGTATTCAAAGACAATTAACACTTGAACTTAATAGAGAACCTTCTGAAGAAGAGTTAGCTAAAAAAATGGGTATTTCCGTTGAAAAAGTTCGTGATGTCATTAAGATTAGTCAAGATCCTGTTTCATTAGAAACCCCAATTGGTGAAGAAGATGATTCTCATTTAGGAGATTTTGTTAAAGATATCAATACCATGACTCCTGAAGAATATGCTACCAATGAGATTTTAAAAGAAGAAATTAAAGCTGTGTTAGAAACTTTACAAGAAAGAGAACAAGAAGTATTGGAACTTCGTTTTGGACTTATTGATGGTACTAGTCATACTTTAGAAGAAGTTGGTAAAAAGTTTAATGTCACAAGAGAAAGAATAAGACAAATTGAAGCGAAAGCTTTACGCAAATTAAGACATCCTTCTAGAGCTAAAAAATTGAAAGACTTTATGACTGACTAATGAAGCAAAAACGATTAGAAGCCATTTGTTCTTTTCTTACCACAGAAGATAAAATTATTGATATTGGTTGTGATCATGCTTATGTGCCAATTTATATGGCTAAAAAGGGCGCTACTCATATTTTGGCAACAGATATCCATGAAAATGCTTTAAATGTAGCTAAAGAAAATATCCAAAAAAATCATTTAGAAAATACAATCAAAACTCTTTTAAGTGACGGGCTAGATAAAGTAGATACTAAAAATTATGATACTTTAGTTTTAGCTGGTATGGGTGCGAGTACGATTTTATCTATTTTAGATAATAAAGAAAAACTAGAACCGATAAAAAAGATTATCATTCAGTCTAATAATGATTTAGAAAAATTAAGACAAACAATGATGAAACAAAATTTTACTTTAAAAGAAGAAAAAATATTAGAAGAAAAAGGACATTATTATGCCATTATGGTATATCAAAAAGGATTACAGAAACTTAGCGAAGAAGAACTTTTACTAGGACTTTATAATCCCCATAATAAAGATTATTACAACTTTTTAAAAGAAACTTATAGTACGATTTTAAAACAAAGTCAAAATGAAGAAGTCAAAAGAAAGTTAAAGTTAATATTAAACTATTTATACAAAGAAAACGGGACGATTTGATGATGGCAAAGATGTCTCGCTTTTTGTTTGGGGTGAAGAGTATGTCTTACTTTTTGGCTTTACAGAAACAGTATTATTATCCGGTGCCATAAATTCTTTTGCAATTTTAAAGGCATTTTGAG
Organism: uncultured Bacilli bacterium; assembly: GCA_934085565.1. GTDB lineage: Bacteria > Bacillota_I > Bacilli_A > RF39 > UBA660 > Ventrenecus. The sequence continues at coordinate 168,294 of CAKOHG010000001.1, forward strand.
CATTTGAAAGCATAGGTTTTGCTTCTTTATATAAGGGAATTAATTGATTAACAACATTTAAAGTTTTACTCATGCCACCAATAACTTTTGTAAGAGTAAGACCATTTCTTACAGGATTTGGAAACATATACATACGTCCTTTCTAATGTATTTTATGAGAATAAAAAACAAATTAGACAAAAAATCAACAAATTATACAGAAAAAAAAGGAAATTGAAGATTTTTCTTGTATATATAAGTAGAAGGATAATTTAAAGCTAGCAAAGTTATCTTTCTTAGAAGAGGATAAATACATGATAAGAGAATTAGAAGAAGTAAAAAAATTTTACAGTTGTCGTTATGACAGAACATTTAAAGAAGTATTTTTAAAATAAGAAAATGAGGATTTATTAGTAGCTTTATTAGAACTTACTTTAAACCTTAAAGTCTATGAAATTCAAAGACTTAATGTGGAAACCCTTCAAGGAAATATTAATACTCGTAAAAAGTATTGTGATTTGCTTTTGAAAACGAGTGAAGGTTATATTGGTATTGAGATTAACTCAGAACCTAAAGATTATCTTCATACCAGAAACTTAGCCTTTTTATGTAACGTTTATAGTAGATATACTTTAAAAGGCGATAGTTATAGTGAAGATACTTTAATCATTCAATTAAATCTCACTTATGGTATGAATAAGAAAGATAATAAAATATGTCGGATTTATACTTTGAATGATGGTGAAAAAAACTTTGTTCGTAACTTTAAAATTGTGGAATGGAATATGGACAAAGTCTTAAATTATTGGTATGCTAAAGACGAAGTAAACATTCAGAAATTCAAGTATTTAATTATGCTTGATTTAAATGAAGAAGACTTGGCAAAATTGTCAAATGATAGAAAGGTAATGAAATTTATGAATGAAGTTAAGAAAGTAAATGAAGACCCAGAATTTTTTAGTTATATGACTAAGGAAGAAGATGAAGAAAAGTGCCATAATACTGAACTTAAAGAAGCCAATGAGGCCGGCAAAAAAGAAAGAAATATTGAAGTTGCTAAAGATCTTTTAAAGTTAAATACTCCACTAGAGACAATAATGATAGTCTCCAAACTAAGTAAAGAAGAAATTTTAAATCTTAAAAATAATATGTAAAACCACGAAAAGTAAGCCTTAAATGTGCTTATTTTTTATTTATTGAAATTTTTTTGACAAATTACACATAAAAAAAAGGAAATCAGAGATTTTTCTTGTATATATAAGTAGAAGGTAATTTATTTATCTTCTTAGAAAGGAGGACTCGAAATGAATGAAACTTTATTATTTTGCCGTAAGCATAAGATTTTTTGTAGTTTATTTTTTATCTTCATTTTTTTAGCGGGTTTCCTAGGTTTTTACTTAAAAGATGTTACCGCTGAAGAAAGTTTTACTTGTCCTACTGGTGATGTTGTAAAAGAAAGCGAAAAAGTAATAGAAACGGAGTTTATGGTCGATATCAAGGGTGCTGTGGTAAGTCCTGGCGTCTATAAAGTGACGGATAAAATGATAGTGAATGATGTTATTACCTTGGCGGGTGGATTACTTGAAAGTGCTGATACAAGTAATTTAAATCTAAGCAAACAACTTACCAAAGAGATGGTTATTACTGTTTTTACTAAAGAGGAAATTAAAGAAGAAAAAATACAAAAGAAAGCAGTTAGCGAAACTAATAGTGAAGTTACTAATAAAGATGACAAAATTCATTTAAATACGGCAACCTTAGAAGAGTTAATGACTTTACCTAATATTGGTGAAGCTAAAGCAAAACTTATTTTAGATTATCGTAGTACTTGCGGTCTTTTTAAATCTTTAGAGGAATTAAAAAATATTAAAGGCATTGGTGAGTCTGGTTATGAAAAACTGGTCCCATATCTTGCCCTTTAAATTTTTCTTCCTCTTTCTTTTTCTTTTGCTAGTGATAAGATTGGTACTTAATTATTTTTTTCCTTTAAAAAGTGTTTATAATGAGAACACTTCTGAGTTAATAGGGCAAATTAAAAATCTTAAAATAGATGGAGATTTAATTACTTTAAAAATCCATAGTAAAGAAGATATAGTTGGCTTTTATTATTTAAAAACAGAAGAAGAAAAAAATTTTTATGAAGAAACTTTAATGGAAGGGCAACAGGTTCATATAATAGGGGTCTTTACGAAGCCTAAGAAAAATACTCTTCCAAATGGCTTTAACTATCAAAATTATTTAAAAAGTCAAAAAATATTTTATACAGTTACTGTTTCTAAAATTAAACTTTTAAAAGAAGCACCATTTCTTTACAAACTAAAAAACAAGATTATTAAGTATTTAAAAAAATTGACTTTACAAAATTATTATGAAGCTTTTATTCTAGGGGATACTTCTCATTTAGATAAAGATACTTTAAGCAAAAATGGTATCAGTCATTTATTTAGCATTTCAGGTATGCATATAAGTTTTTTAATCATGGTTTTAGGATTTATTCTTCCTAAAAATAAATTTTCTTTTGGAGTAATTTTTATCTTCTTTTCTTTTTATGCTTTTTTGACTAATTATCCGATTTCTATTTTACGTTCTCTTAGTAGTTATTATTTAACATATTTTAATCAAAAATATAATATTGGTTTAACTCATCGTTGGTGTTTAATTTTAATTGGCCTTGTTTTTCTAATTATAAATCCTTATTTAATAGAAAATGTGTCTTTTCTCTTTTCTTTTTACATTTCTTTTTGTTTGTCTTTTATAAAGATTTCTAAAAATTATTTTGCATCGTTAATTAAAACGAGTGCTGTTTCTTTATTAGCAAGTATTCCTATTTTAGGCTATTATTTTTACCAAGTAAATTTATTTTCTTTCTTTTTTAATTTGTTGGTTATTCCTTTTGTAAATTTTCTTCTTTTTCCACTTTGCTTACTGACAGCTATTTTCTCACCTTTAAATTTTCTCTTTTCTTTTTTAGTTCAAGCATTTGAAAAAATGAATAATTTTTTTGCTTCGTGTAATATTGGCATGGTTTTACTTCCTAAAGTGGCAAAAGAATATTATTTTGTATTGGCTGTTGTTATTTGCTTATTTTTATATCAGAAAAAATCGAGGGTGTTGACAGGTTTTCTATTAATACTCTTATTATTAATTTTAAAAATAACTCCTTATCTAGACTCTTCTTTCCATATTTACTTTTTAGATGTCGGGCAAGGGGACGCGACTTTACTTGTGTTTCCCCATCAAAAAGAAGTTGTTTTAATAGATACAGGCGGCAAAATAGATTATTCTACCGATTCATGGCAAGTTCGGGATAAAAATACTCTTACGGATAATTTAATAACTTCTATGCATTCTTTAGGAATTAGTAAGATAACTCATCTTATTTTAACCCATGGGGATTATGATCATATGGGAGAAGCTATTTCCTTAGTAGATAATGTAAAGGTCGAAAAAGTTTCTTTTAATTGTGGTAGTTTTAACAATTTAGAAAATAAACTAGTTCAAGTGTTAAACTTGAAAAAAATAAAATATGAAGCATGCTCTAATGAAATAAAGGCTGATAAGTATAAATTACAATTTTTAAACACGACTATTTATGATAATGAAAATGACAATAGCAGTGTTATTTATTTAAATTATAATAATTATAAATTTCTGTTTATGGGTGATGCATCAGTTAAAAGAGAAAAAGAACTTTTAAAAAAATATAATTTAAATTACATAGATTTTCTTAAAGTAGGCCATCATGGCTCAGATACAAGTAGTAGTGAGGAATTTATGGATTTTATAAATCCTAAATATAGCATAATCAGTGTTGGAAAAAATAATAGATATGGTCACCCGAAAGATAGTGTTTTAAAGATATTAAAAAGTAGCAAGATTTATAGAACGGATTTAGATGGTAGCATTGAAATTATATTAAATAAAAAGGGCTATCAAATAAAGACTTATCAACCTTAAGAAATAATAAGTTTGATATAATATTAGAAAGACCTTTGGGGGTGAAAAAATGAAAGTTATTTTTTTGGACTTTGATGGTGTCATCAATAATTGGTATGACTTTGAAGGGGTTTCTTTAACTAATGCAAAAATATTAAAAGAAATTATAACCCAAACAGACGCTAAGATCGTAGTAACTTCATCTAACAAATATAGTTTGCAAAGGAGTGATAATCATTCTTATTTTGCTTCTAATTTTTATAGAAAATATATTAAACCTTTAAATGAACTAGGTATTGAAATATATGATATAACTTCTTGCATTGAATACAATCGAACTTTGGAAATCCAAAATTATTTATATGCACATGAAGTAGAAGAGTATGTCATTATAGATGATGATTTAATAGGAGAAAAATTACAAGAACATCAAGTATTCTTAGATTTGTATAAAGGATTACAATTAGAACATGTAAAACCAATTTTAAAAATATTAGATGGGCAATTAGGCTTTTATCCAAGTAATTTTAATATGAAGGAAACACCTGAGGAAAAATTATTAAGAATTTCAAAATACTATAATTTTATAAAGAAAAATAAGTGAACTGAAAATGATTCTTTACATTCAAAATTAAAGTACTTTTTAATTATTTGTTTTTCTGATATAATGAATAGGTAGATAGGATGATTATTATGGCTAAAAGAAAAACAAAAGAACCCATTGTTATTGATAAAACCCCATTAAAAGCGACATCTTTAGGTAATTTAGAAACAAAAGAAAATGGACCTTTAGTGGCAATTTTATGGGTAGGGTTGCTAGTCGTGTGTATTATTTCCTTACCTTATATGGCTGATTTCATTCAAAATTATCAAAATAATCAAATTACAGACACTCCTGTTAAAAAACCAGATAACACTTCTGATAATAATACTCCAAGTGATACAACAGAAGAACAAACTATTTATAATTTAGAAGATGGCTTAGTAATAACAGAAAATAAATTTAATCTTAGCGATTTTGGAGTTTCTAACAACACTTTAACTTTTAAAATAACAAATGTTGGTGGCGATGTTGATTATTTTAAAAAACATAATTATTTTATTGAATTGTTTGATAATGATAAAACTCTTTTACAACGTATTAAATTTGATGGTATAACTATTAATAAAACAAGGACAATCACTTTAGATTTAGATGTTACATCTTTTACTAAAATTTCTTTTATTGAGAAAGATGTTAAAGATTATCCTAATGTTGTTTTAAAGACAGTAAATGAAACTCCAACTCTTACTTGTCAAAATAAAGATCTTAAAGTAGTTTATACCTTTAGTACCGATGAGGTTAATAAATTAAAAACAATAGAAACAGATTATTCTTATGCTTCTTCTAATAAAGATTATGAACAAATGTTATCACGTTATGAAACATATGCCACATCTTATAATTCTTTAGGTGGTGTAAAAGCTACATTGATTCCTATTAATACTGGTTTTACTTTTAAAGTGAATATTGATTTGGCAACTATTCCTGTAGCTTCTTACACAAGTACCTTTACAGATAAATATTATTATTCATTAGATACCGAAGCTAAAATTGTAGCTTTTGAATTAGAAACCAGTGGTTTTAGTTGTAATTAAGGCATTTATGCCTTTTTCTTTTGCCAAAATTTTGATACAATGACATAGGGATGGTAGCAAATGAATTATGAAATTCACCTAGAAAACTTTGATGGACCCATGGATTTATTACTCCATTTTGTTAAAGAAACAAAATTAGATATCTATGAAATTCAAATGAGTTCTATTATTGAAAATTACTTAGATTATATAAATTCCTTAAAACACTTAAATATTGATATAGGAAGTGATTTTCTTTTGATGGCCTCTTCTTTATTGCATTTAAAAAGTAAAATGCTTATTGGCAAGACACAAGTAGAAGAAGAATCAGAAGATGAATTTAATATTACAAGTGAAGAAGATTTAAAGAATAAAATTATTGAATATGAAAAATATAAAAAAGTTATTAGTAAATTACAAAATTTAGAGGATAAGCGAAAAGAAGTTTATACCAAATGTCCAGAAAATATGAAAGAGTATCAAGTGACGCCTGAACTAATCAATGAAGGACTTACATTAGATGATTTAAAAAAAGCTCTTTTAAATGTGCAAAGGCGTATGCATTATAAAGAGCCAGTAGAAACAAGAATAACTAAAAAAGAAATAAGTGTTGAAAAACAAATGAATAAGATTCGTGATATCTTAAAAATAAGAAAGAAAATGCTGTTTGAGGAATTTTTTGATGATTACGCGAAGGATTATGTGATTGCTACTTTTTTAGCGTTATTAGAAATGACAAAGAAAAAAGAAATCATTTTAAAGCAAACAACAAATTTTGATTCGATAGAAGTGGAGATGATTTAAAATGGAAAAAGAAGGTATTTTAGAAGGCATCCTTTTTGTTCAAGGGGATGAGGGTATTACTCTAGAGTCCATTTGTAAAATTATGGAAATTGATATGGATGAAGCAAAATCTCTTCTTTTAAGTTTAAAAAATCATTATGAAGAAAAAAATAGAGGATTACGTATTCGGTTTCTTGGTAACGCATTTAAATTAACAACGAAAGAAGAACACAAAGTTTATTATCAAAGATTATTTACAGTGCCAGAAAATAGAGAATTAAGTCCTCAAGCTTTAGAAGTTTTAGCTATCATCGCTTACAATGAGCCTATTACGAGAATTGAAATTGATGAACTACGAGGACTATCTTCAGACTATACGATCAGAAAACTTCTTGCTAAAGGATTAATAAAAGAAGCCGGAAAAAGTACCATGCCAGGTCGCCCTAACTTATATAAAACGACTCATGAATTTTTAGATTATTTTGGTATGGCTTCATTAGATGATTTACCTAAGTTAGAAGAAACAGAAGAACCGCTAAAAGAAACAGAATTATTTACATCTATTTATAAAGAAAATTTAGAAGAAACTTCTGAAAAAGTCTAGCATTAAAAAGAAAAGTTTGATATACTTTTCTTGTATTTGCTCGCATGGTGAAATTGGTAGACACGACAGACTCAAAATCTGTTTTCCTTAACAGAAGTCCCGGTTCAAGTCCGGGTGCGAGCACCAATTTAAAATATTTGAAAGTTAGCTAAAAGCTAGCTTTTTTTGAAAAAAGAAAGGAATTAGACATGAGAGAAATAAAAATTAATGGGATATATAAACATTTTAAAGGAGATAGATATTTAGTTTTAGATGTTGCTAAACATTCTGAAACCAAAGAAGATTATGTTATTTATCGTGCGTTATATGGAGAAAATTTATTATGGGTTAGACCTCTTAGTATGTTTCTATCCGAAGTAGATCATGAAAAATATCCAGAAGTTTCTCAAAAATATCGCTTTGAATTAGAAGAAATTACAAGTAAAGTGAAGTAAACTATTTCCATTAACCTCAAAAAGTGATATCATATATACTATGATGGACGTGATGATATGAAAGAAATGAGACAATTAAAAGTTAATACTTCTTCATTAGTTATAGGTAAATCATTTGCTTTTTTATAAGTCCATAAGGTTCTCTTTTTAAGAGTGCCTTTTTTATTTGAAAGAGGAGAGCGTATGTTAAAAGAAAATATTGAAAATAGAATTATTCATTTACTAAGTAAATGTGAATTTAGATTTAAAAAATTAAGCCATTATTTTGGGTGTAAATCCAGAATTGATAAATTGTATTTAGAAAATATATTAGAAAAAATGCAAATACAGGGTTTAATATATTTTAATGAAGGAATATATCAGTTATTTCCTAAAAAATTTTTGGTAACAACTATAGAAGAAATGAATCATAAAAAAGAAGGACATACCGCATGCTTTAAAAATGCTAAAAATGTACTTATTCCAATAAAGGAACAAAGTTTAAATGGAGCAATGGTAGGAGATATTGTTGTATTAGATGAAAAAAATAGAATAGTAAAAAAAGTTCTTAAAAGAAAAATAAATCATATCCATTGCGAGGTGATTTTAGAAGATGGTATAAAAAAACTTAAGCCATTGCGGGTTTTAGGCAGTGACTATTTAAATGTTAGAATAGCTCATCGTGATATGAAAAAGTTAATTCCTGGAGAAATTATTTTAGTAGAGTTGACAGTGGATAAATATGATTCATACTATGAAGGAAATATGATTGATCTTGTAGGACATAAAGATGATCCTGATATAGCTCTTAATATTATTGCTTCTAATCACGGCTTTTTGTTAAATCATTCTAAAGAAGCTTTAGAGGAAGCCTATAAAATACCAACCAAAGTAGAAGAAAAAGATAGAATAGGACGTTTGGATTTACGGCAAGAAGAAATTTTTACAATCGATGGTATTTATACAAAAGATATGGACGACGCGGTTGGTTTAAAAGAACTTTCCAATGGTAATTATGAATTAAGTGTGTCTATAGCTGATGTCAATCACTATATAAAACCAGGCAGTCACTTATGGGATGAAGCAAAAGAAAGAAGTACATCCCTTTATATGGTTAATTCAGTAATACCAATGTTTCCTCATATTTTATCAAATGGTATCTGTTCTTTAAATGAATCAGAAGATAGATTAGCACTTACTTGTTTTATAACTTTAAATAACGAAGGAAAAATTTTAGAATATAAAGTTTTACCAACAGTTATTAATTCTAAGAAGAAAATGAATTATCGAGATGTTCAACAAGTTATTGACGGTAATGTTGTTAATGGTTATGAACCATTTGTAAAAACTTTACAAAATATGTATAAATTATCTCTTATTTTAAAAGAAAAACGCAATGCTATTTCTTTTGATTCTAAAGATATTTCATATACTTTTGATGAAAACAAAAATATTATTGATATTAATAAACAGAAAAATAATGATGCAATGAATATTATTGAAGAGTTCATGATTTTGGCTAATGTATGCATGGCTAATTATAGCACTTTCCTTTCTATGGCCACTCCTTACCGTATTCATGAAGTTCCAGATGCATATAAAGTAGATGAACTTTTTAATCAACTTAAACTAGCTAAATATGATGTTAATGACTGTATAGTCCAAAATTTATATGAAACCTTAAATAACATTTTAAGAAAATATCAAAATAGTCTTGATTATCCATATATATCTAATTTAATTTTAAAAACAATGAAAAGGGCAAAGTACAGTAATTATAATGAGGGCCATTATGCTTTGAAAGAAAATTATTATGCTCATTTTACGAGTCCTATAAGAAGATTCCCTGATTTACTTTTACATTACCAAATTCATACTGTTTTAGATAAAACATATCCTGATAATACAATCGGTGAGAAAGAAATGGAAGAATTATGCAGTCATGCCAGTTTTATGGAGCAAGCTGCTGATCAAGCAGAAAAAGAAGCTGATGAATATACTGTTTTACGTTATATGAAAGCCCATCCTGAAAAAATTTATCGTGGTTATGTTGATAAATTAGAAGAAAATTATATTAGTATAGTTATTTCTACAGGAATAAAAGGAAGAATCAGCTATCAAAATTTATCTAATGAATTAACAATTGATCAAGAAAAAGGAGTCATTTATTTTCATAAAAATGTTTATTTAAAAACTGGAAATGTTTGTTTATTCCAAGTAAAAAATATTGATTTATCTCGTAATGAAGTAGAATTACAACTAGAGAAAAATTTGTCTGTACGAGAATATGATAAAGATTTTTCACGTATTTTAAAAAAAGCAGATTAATTTATAAAAGAGTGTTTTATCTAAAGCACTTTTTTTGTGAAATTTAGATGAAAATAATTGTAAGGATATTGACAAATAAATCAAATAAGCATAAACTGTTTTGGTAAGGCAACTTACAAAGTAGGTGAATTGTTGTGGAAAATAAAAGCATATTACATGAAATGAAAGTATTAGATCATTTAATAATTCGAAATTTATTTTTAGAAAAGCCAGAATATTTGAAAGAGGCGCCCACACTTACTCAAGTGCAAATTATGGGATATTTAATGAAAAATGAAAATAAAGAGGTTTATCAAAATGATTTAGAAAGTGTTTTAAATTTAAGAAGAGCTACCGTTTCAGGTGTTTTAAAAACAATGGAAAAAAATGGCTTAATTAAAAGAGAAATTGCTTTAAAAGATGCTCGAACCAAAAAGATTATTTTAAATGAAGATGTTAAGAAAAGATGTAATATGCAGAAAAATCGTTTTCATGATTTTGAAGAAATATTAAAAAAAGATATTTCTGAAAATGATTTAGAAACTTTTTTTAATGTTTTAGTTCAAATGCAACAAAATATAAAAATTTTAGATTCATCAAAATGTAAGTAAGACCTTGGAAAAAAGAAAGGAAAGAAAAATGTTAAAATTATTAAAGAATTTTGGTAAAAAAGAATGGTTTTTAATTTTTGCCTCATTTATTTTAATTTTAGGACAAGTATGGTTAGATTTAAAAAGTCCTGATTATATGTCACAAATAACGATTCTTGTTCAAACTGAAGGTAGCCAAATGAAAGATATTCTTTTAAATGGTGGCTATATGTTACTATGTACCTTCGGTAGTCTTGTTTTATCCATTATTGTTGGTTATTTTGCTTCTTATTTAGCTGCTACTTTTTCTAAGAAAACAAGAAGTTTACTTTTTAGAAAAATAGAAGCTTTAGGTATGCATGAAGTTAAGCAATTTAAAACAAGTAGTTTAATTACGAGAACAACGAATGATATTACGCAAATTGAAATGTTAATTGCCATGGGTTTACAGCTTTTAATTAAAGCGCCTGTGACGGCCATCTGGGCAATTTCAAAAATTGTCAATAAATCTTTAGAATGGAGCGTTATTACTGCAGTTGCTGTTTTAGTACTACTTTTAACGATTGGTTTACTTGTTTTATTAGTTATGCCTAAATTTAAAGTAGTTCAAAAGTTAACAGACCGTGTGAATAATTCTATTCGTGAAAATTTAACGGGTATTCGCGTCGTCAGAGCTTTTAATGCTGAAAAATATCAAGAGGACAAATTTAATGATATTAACTCTGAATTAACAAAGACACAACTATTTAATCAAAGAACAATGTCTATTTTATCTCCTATGATGTATTTAGTCATGTATATGTTAACTCTTGCTATTTATTTTGTGGGAGCTAGTCTTATTAAAAATGCGATGCTTGGAGATAAATTAACTTTATTTGGAGATATGGTCGTTTTCTCATCTTATGCTATGCAAATTATAATGGCTTTTCTAATGCTTGCTATGATCTTTATGATGTTACCTCGAGCTCAAGTTTCTGCGAAACGTATTAATGAAGTATTAGATACCCCTTTATCAATTAATGATGGAAAGATCTCAACAAATAATCAAAAAGAAAAAGGTACGGTTGAATTTAAAAATGTATCCTTTAAGTATCCCGATGCGGAAGAGTATTTATTAAAAAATATTTCTTTCACAGCGAAACAAGGTGAAACCGTTGCTTTTATCGGTTCTACCGGTTCTGGAAAAAGTTCTCTTATTAATTTAGTTCCTCGTTTTTATGATGCGACAGACGGTGAAGTCTTAGTAGATGGTGTAAACGTAAAAGACTATAAGCAAGAAACACTTCATAATAAGATTGGTTATGTTCCTCAAAAAGCAGTTATTTTTAATGGTACAATAAATGAAAACGTTTCTTATGGTGAAAATGGCCAAGAAAAGATTACCGAAGAAAAAATAAAAGAGGCTATCAAAGTAGCTCAAGCAGAAGAATTTGTTTCTAAAATGGATAATACTTATGAAACACATATTGCCCAAGGTGGAACCAATGTTTCTGGAGGTCAAAAACAAAGACTTTCTATTGCAAGAGCTATTGCGAGAGATCCTGAAATTTATATTTTTGACGATTCTTTTTCTGCACTAGATTATAAAACAGACGCTATTTTAAGAAAAGAATTAAAAAATTATACGAAAGATGCGACGAGCTTAATTGTAGCTCAAAGAATTGGTACCATTATGAATGCAGATAAGATTCTTGTTTTAGAAAACGGTGAATGCGTTGGTATGGGTACTCATGAAGAATTATTAAAAACTTGCGAAGTCTATAAAGAAATCGCTTTATCACAATTGTCAAAGGAGGAGTTAGAAAATGCATAGAGGTCCTCAAAATGAAACAGCCAAAGATTTTGGCGGTTCTATGAAAAGATTATTCAAAGAATTAAAGACTTATCAAAAAGCTATTTTTCTTGCTTTAATTTTAGCAGCTCTTGGTTCTATTTTATCTTTATTTGCTCCAAATAAATTATCTGATTTGACAGATGAAATTCAAAAGGGCTTAATTATTAATCAGAATAACATGACAGAGATCGCTACAGATATTCAAAATAATTTAATGACTTCTTTACCAGAATATTTAAGCTTTAATTTAGATAATAATACTTTAATGAAAATTATGCTTTCTTCTTCTATCAGTACAGAAGAAAAAGAAAATTTTCAAACTTATTTAAGTGATTTAAAAGATGGCAAAAAAGATTTTACATATCTAGCTACTTTTTCTGATGATTTATTAAATTTATTGTTTGAAGATTCAAACTTTAAAGGAATAACAGTAACTAAAGAAGATAAAATTTCTTTTCTAAAAGGAATGAATAATAAGGAGTTTATTTTAAAAGATGATGTTAAAAACGTCTTATTATCTGATATCACAATCGATAATATTACAATCTCTTCAAAAGACCAACTAAACTTTTTAAATATTTTATCTACCTTAGATGAATCAAATAGTTCCGAAATATATCAAAAATTAGAGGGAGCTCCTGAAAGTGTTCGTTTACTTATTGAACCATATATGGATATGGATGTCATTAAAAAAATAGCCTTATTTTTATTAACGCTTTATTTAATAAGTGCCTTATTTAATTACATTGAATCTATTTTAATGACCAACGTTTCTAATGGTTTTGCTAAAGAATTAAGAGGTAAAATTTCTCATAAAATTAATTTATTACCTTTAAAATATTTTGACGCTCATCAATCAGGAGATATCTTATCTCGTGTGACAAACGATGTTGATAGTATTGCTCAATCATTAAATATGAGTTTATCACCTTTAGTAAGTGCTTTAACTTTATTTATTGGTACCATTATCATGATGTTTGTAACAAATTGGATCCTTGCTCTTACAGCTATTTTATCTAGTTTATTAGGTTTTGTCTTTATGTTTGGGGTTTTAGGTAAATCACAAAAATACTTTGTAGCGCGTCAAGAAGAGTTAGGAGCTTTAAACGGACATATTGAAGAAGTTTATGGTGGCTTAAATGTTGTCAAAGCTTATAATGGTCAAAAGATTTCTAATGAAAAATTCGACGCTTTAAATGAAAAAGTTTATAATGCTAATCGTAAAAGTCAATTTTTATCAGGTCTTATGATGCCTATGATGAGTTTTATTGGTAACTTTGGCTATGTTGCTGTTTGTATTGTCGGAGCTTTACTTACTATCAATGGTAAAATTAGTTTTGGGGTTATTATAGCTTTCATTACTTACGTTAGAATGTTTACCTCACCATTATCTCAAATTGCTCAAGCCATGACTTCATTACAATCAACTGCAGCAGCGAGTGAAAGAGTATTTGAATTTTTAGACGAAGAAGAAATGAAAGATGAATCTTCTTTAAAAGAACATTTATCTCTTGAAGAAGCCAAAGGAAATATTGAATTTAAAAATGTCGTCTTTAAATATGACGGCAATGAAAAACCAACAATTCATAACTTTAGCGCTAAAGTAAAAAGTGGTCAAAAAGTGGCAATCGTTGGTCCAACGGGTGCTGGTAAAACGACAATGGTAAACTTATTAATGAAGTTTTATGACATCAGTGGGGGAGATATTATTATTGATGGTAAAAGTATTAAAGATTTAACTAGAGAAAATATTCATGATTTATTTACAATGGTTCTTCAAGATACTTGGCTATTTAATGGTACCATCAAAGAAAATATTATTTACAGTCGAGATAATATTAGCGATGACGATGTGAAACGAGTTTGTAAAGTAGTTGGTCTAGATCATTTTATTAAAACTTTGTCTGACGGTTATGATACAGAGTTAGGTGATAATGATAGTGTTTCATCTGGTCAAAGACAACTTTTAACCATTGCTAGAGCTATGCTTTCTTCATCTCCATTCTTGATTTTAGATGAAGCAACAAGTAATGTAGACACAAGAACAGAAGAGTTAGTTCAAAAAGCTATGGATAAACTTTGTGAAGGAAAAACATCATTTATTATTGCTCACCGTTTATCAACGATTAAAAATGCTGATTTGATTTTAGTTATGAAAGACGGAAATATTATTGAAACAGGAAATCATGAAGAATTAATGAAACAACATGGCTTTTACGCAGATTTATATAATTCTCAATTTGAAAAATAAACAAGAGTCTCATAATCGTGAGACTCTTTTAATGTAAAGAAGTGTCAATATATAGCTTTTTGAGTTCTTAATAAAATAATTATTTTATATAATAACTAATTATGAAGGAGGATTTTTATGCAAATTGGAAAAAAATATATTGTACAATTATGTGAAGTTAGTAAAGAAACTTTGAATAAAAGCAAACAAGAAAAAGATGAAATATTTAAAACTAATAATGGGATATTTCAAAATGATGATATTTTTTTAAATCATGAAAGTATTTTAGTAACACCAACAAGGGTTAGCGGGATTGTAAGAGAGTGTATAACGGGTAAAGAAATACCAATAGTTACCCTAGAAATTTATAAAAATTTTGATAAAAAAATGCCTAACATTGCTACTCCTTATGCATACTATGTAAATAGTAACTTCAAATCGAGTTTATTTGCTTTTCAGATTATTTATTATGGAATGGGATATAAAATAGAAAATGCTACTTATAATCGTGTTTTAGTAAGTGAAAATGAAAAATCTACGACTAAAATATCTGAAAGAGAAGAAGAAAGAAAAGTAATTGCTGATTTTGTGCATAGTAAGAATATGACTTTATCAGAATATCGAGAATATTTAAATAATCGTTTAGCTTTATTAGAAGAAAGAAAAACAAGGACATTAGGACAATCTTTAAAAAGAGTTATGAATTTACATCATAAAAAAAAGTAAGACCTTTATGCGTCTTACTTTTTAATTAAGCTATTTTTTTTGCTTCTCTTGCACTAATGATTACCTTTTCTCCATTGATAGTTTTCTTTTGAAGGTTTGGCTTTTGAACTCTTTTAGTTGCGTTAAGTGCTTTACTTCTTGAATTAACTGTTAAAGGTTTTTTTGTTGATACTTTCTTTGCCATTTATCATTCACCTCGCTTTTTCTCTTTAAAAATCTTATCAAAAAGAAAAGCTAAAGTCAAATAAAATCGGTCTGTTTTCAAGTGAGATTACTTTTTTTTCTTGGAAATCTATGATAAAATGAAAAAGCAGGTGATAAATCATGAAACAAACCTTAAAAGAAGCAATCCCTTATGTTGTTATTGTTTTAATCGTTATTGGGATACGTTTTTTTATAGTAACTCCTATAAAGGTAAATGGTATGAGTATGTATGATACTTTAAATGGTAAAGAAATTATGCTTTTATGGTATCAAAAAGATATTAAAAGATATGATATCGTTGTTGCAGATTTAATGGAAAATGGAAAAAAAACTGACACCATTATTAAAAGAGTATATGGTCTTCCTGGTGAAACGATTAAATGTGAAAATGGTATGATTTATATAAATGATCATAAAATTGATGATCCTTATGCTTACGGTAAAACAGAAGATTTTGAAGCAGTTACCTTAAAAGATGATGAGTATTTCATTTTAGGCGATAATAGAGAAATCTCTTTAGATAGTCATATTTTTGGCCCGGAAAAGAAAGAAAATATCAAAGGTGTTGCGGACTTTATTATCTTTCCTTTTAGTCGTTTTGGCAAAGTAGAAACTAAAGAATAAACTAAGAATGGATGTGAATAAAATGGATAATAATTTAAAAACAACAAATATTAACTTTTACCCAGGCCATATGGCTAAGGCAAGAAGATTAATTGCTGAAAAATATCCTTTAATAGATATTGTTTATGAGGTTGTAGATGCCCGTATTCCTTTTTCTTCTAAAATTAAAGATATCTATAATATTATTGGAAATAAACCTAAAATATTAATTATGACCAAAAAAGATTTATGTGACGAAAAGATCACGAATGCTTGGGTTAACTATTATGAAAATTTAGGTAATCCAGTGGTATTAGTTGACTTAAATAATACCAATGATTATGAAAAAATAGTGACATTAACACACCAAATTATGGCTAAAACACAAGAAAAGAGAATGGATAAAGGTTTAAAAGAAAAAGAAATCCGTGCTTTAGTTGTCGGTATTCCTAATGTTGGTAAAAGTACTCTTATCAATCGTTTGTGTAAAAGAAAAGTAGCTAACGTTGGAAATAAACCAGGTGTCACTCAAAATATTAGTTGGCTTAGAACTCACAGTGATATCTTATTACTAGATACCCCAGGTATTTTGTGGCCTAAATTAGATCAAAATGAAGTGGCTTATAATTTAGCGTCTTTTACAGCGATTAAAGAAGAAGTATTACCCATTGATGATATTGCTGTTTATATTTTAAAAAAATTATCTATGTATTATCCAGATAAGTTACAAGAGTATTATGGCTTAGAAAAAGTAGACGATGAAAATATTATGGAAGCATATGAAACTATTGGTAAGAAAATTGGAGCAATGAGAAATGGTGAAGTAGACTATGAACGGGTATCTACTAAAATCATCAATGATATTAAATTAGAAAAAATAAAAGGGATCACTTTTGATAGGAAGTAAGATATGACAAATGATTTATTAGCTTATGAAAAAGATTTATATGAAGAAGGATATGAATTTATTTGTGGAACGGATGAAGCAGGACGTGGACCTCTTGTCGGACCTGTCGTTGCAGGAGCCGTTATTTTACCTAAAAATTATCATTTAGAGGGCTTAACCGATTCTAAAAAATTAAGTGAAAAGAAAAGAGAAAAATTTTTTGAAATTATCAAAAAAGATGCTATTGCTTATGGTATAGGAATCGTAGATGCCAAAACGATTGATGAAATAAATATTTATGAAGCCAGTCGTTTGGCTATGAAAAAGGCTATTTCTAACATGCAGATAAAACCAGATTATATTTTAACAGATGCTATGCCTATTTTAGATATGGACGTACCTGTTAAACCAATTATTCATGGAGATGGTTTATCTATTACTATCGCAGCTGCGAGTGTTCTTGCTAAAGTAACCAGGGATCATTATATGTGCGAATTAGATAAAAAATATCCTCAGTACGAATTTAAAAAACACAAAGGTTATCCAACAAAAAGACATCTAGAATTAATAAATGAATATGGGGTGACAGAAGATTATCGTTTTACTTATAAACCAGTCCAAAAAGTATTAGAAAGTAGTGAAATAAATGAAAAAACAAATGAAAAAAATTAATGTTCTTTCTTATTTGATACCTATTTTCTTTTTCTTTGCCGTAGAAATTCTTTTTCGAATCTTACTTAATTTTCCTATTTTAGATTATGCAACCATTCGTACTTTCTTTTCAAGTGTCCTTTTAGTATCTATTTTGAATCTTATTTCTTTGCTTTTTAAAACCAATAAACAAAGAAATATTTTTATTCTCGTTTGCCTATTTTTAGTCAGTATTTATGATTGGGGACAATATGGCTTTCACAATTATTTAGGAATGTTTATTTCTTTAAATACAGCTTCTCAAGCCAGTGCTGTTACCGATTACATCGAGGCTTTTTTAGAAAGCTTTCCTGCTGAAAGCTATATGCTTTATGCGCCTTTATGTATTTATGCTATTTATTTAATCTTTTTTAAAAAAGAAAAAAATGCAAAAAAAGAAAAACAAGTTGTGGTTAACTTAACTGGAGCTATCTTAGGAATTGTTTTATGGCTTTCAACGATTTATATTCCTTTTTTTCAAAATCCTTTACAATTAGTTTCTAATAAAGAATTAGTTTTAAATCCAACTAATTCTTCTATTGCTATCAATCAATTTGGGGGAATTACTTATTTCTTTTTAGATTTTAAAGAACTTGTTTTGCCTCATCAAGTCAAAGTAGCAGACAATTTAGAAGAAGAAAAAGATGATGATGCTTTATGGTTAGAAGTTATAAAAGAAGAACAAAATCCTACTTATAAAAAATTAAATTCCTATTTTATCCAAAATAGTGAAGCAGAAAAAAATGACTATACCGGTTATTTTAAAGGGAAAAATGTCATTGTGATTATGATGGAATCAGTTAATTATGCTATTGATAATGCTGAATATTTTCCAAATTTCACAAGAATGCTAAAAAATAGTTGGTATTGGACTAACCATTATAGTCCAAGAGGAACTTGTGCTACTGCAGATAATGAATTTTCTGGTATTACAAGTCTTTATGCAATAAGCAGTACTTGTACGACAAATACCTATTTAAATAATACTTATTTTGAATCTATGTTTAATCGTTTTCGAGCTTCGGGATATAAAACAAGTAGCTTTCATGATTATGATGATACCTATTATCAAAGAAGTATTTATCATTATAATTTAGGAAGCGAAAAATTTTATAATGTGGTAGACCTTGGTATCCCTTATGTCAGTAACGGTGTGGAGTGGCCAAATGATAGCTTAATGATGGGACAGGTCGTTAATCTTGCTAAAGATTCTTCAAAACCATTCATGACGTTTATTACAACCGTAAGTGCGCATATGTCTTATGCTTATAAAAGTGGCGAAGGCGATAAATATATGAGCCTTTTTGAAGATGAAGGTTATGACGAAGAAACAAGACGTTATTTATCTAAGCTTAAAATCACCGATGATTCTTTAGGGGTATTACTCGATTCTTTACAAAATGAAGGAATTTTAGATGATACGGTTATTGTTATGTATGGAGATCATTATCCTTATGGACTATCTAAAGAAGATGTCTCAAAAATCGTTTCCTATGACGTGAATCTTTACAATGACATTGAAAAGACTCCTTTTGTCATATATAATAGTAAACTGAGTGCCAAAGTATTTGAAGATAAAACGTCTTACATTAATTTATTACCAACTTTGGCTAATTTGTTTGATTTAGATTATGATGCTAGATTTTACATGGGTGAAGATATATTAAGCAAAAATTATGTCGGAAGAGTCGTGTTTAATGATTCTTCTTGGATAGATGATATTGCTTTTTATGACGCTTTAAACAGCAAAATTACTTATCTTGGTGATGAAACTTATACGACAGAAGAAATCAAAAAAATTAATCAAACAATATATAATAAAAAAGAAATGAGTAGGCTTGCTATTACAACCAATTATTTTGATTATTTAGAAAAAGCCTTAAAAGAAAGGGAAGAAGCACAAAATGAAGAAACTAATGATCGTGGAATCACCTCACAAGAGTAAAACCATCAGTGGTTTTTTAGGTTGTGACTATAAAGTAGTATCTAGTAAGGGACATATTATGGACCTTGCTACCTCTGGTAAATTTGGTCTAGGGGTTGATGTCGAAAATGATTTTAAAGCAAGTTATGTACCTATTAAAGGTAAAAGTGCTTTGATAAAAGAGCTAAAAAAAGAAGTAAAAGATGCGGACGAAATCATCTTATCAACCGACCCCGACCGTGAAGGAGAAGCTATTTCTTGGCATTTAAAAGAAACTTTAAATATCAAAGATGATAATTATGTTCGTGTCACCTTTAATGAAATTACGAAAGATGTTGTTTTAAATGCCTTAGATAATCCTCGAAAAATTGATGATAATTTAGTTAAGAGTCAAGAAACAAGACGTATTTTAGACCGTATCATTGGTTTTCGTTTAAGTAAATTAATGCAAAGTAAAACCGGTGGTAAAAGTGCTGGTCGTGTTCAAAGTGTTGCTTTAAAGCTTATTGTCGATAGAGAAAGAGAAATTCTAGCGTTTGTGCCTGAAGAATATTGGACCATTGAAGCTTTATTTAAGGATTTCAGTGCCACTTTGGAAAAATACAAAGATAAAAAGATAACGATTAAAAATGAAACGGAAGCTAACCAAATTTTAGATAGTTTAAAAGATTATTTTGATATCGCGGATGTGAATGAAAAAGAAGTGCTAAGAAATAGCAAACCCGTTTTCAAAACAACCACGATGCAAACGATGGCTTCCACAAAATTAGGATATTCCTCTTCAAGAACAATGAAAATTGCTCAAAAACTTTATGAAGGTGTCGAAGTAAATGGTAAAAGTATTGGTCTTATTACTTACATGAGAACCGATTCAGAACGTGTTTCTCCTTCTTTTGTAGCCGAAACCAAAGAATTTATTAAAGAAAATTATGGCAAAGAATATGTTGGAAATGTTAAGGTGCCTAAGAAAAAAGAAAACATTCAAGATGCTCATGAAGGTATTCGTCCAACAAGTATTTTAAATACCCCAGAAATGGTCAAAAAATCTTTGACTTCGGAAGAATATAAACTTTATGAAATGATTTATATGAGAGCTTTAGCCTCTATCATGGCGCCAGCTAAACTTTTAAATACTTCGGTGTCACTTCTTAATAATGATTACTTATTTAAAACTACCGGTAGTCTTTTAAAATTTGATGGTTATTTAAAAGTATATAGTAAATATGAAGATCAAAAAGATACCATCTTACCTGATTTTAAAACTTATCAAAATGGTCAAATTAAAAAAGAAGAAATGAAAAAAGAACAACATTTTACCAAACCAGAACCAAGATATACCGAAGGCTCTTTAATTAAGGCAATGGAAAGTTTAGGTATTGGTAGACCAAGTACTTATGCTCCAACGATTCAAACTTTAAAAGATAGAGAATATGTCACTTTAGAAGATAAAAAGTTTGTACCGACTAAAGTGGGTTTTGAAATCACGGATAAGTTACAAGAGTTTTTTAGTAACATTATAAATGTTGAATATACGGCTAACATGGAAACAGAATTAGATGAAATCGCGGAAGATAAAATAAATAATGTCGAAGTTTTAAGAGATTTTTATAATGAATTTGAACCTATGGTAGAAGATGCTTTTTCAAAAATGGAAAAAACACAGCCTAAAGAAACCGGCGAAAATTGTCCTCTTTGTGGTTCTTCTTTAGTTGTTAGACACGGTAGATATGGTGAGTTTATCGCATGTTCTAATTACCCAAATTGTAAGTATATTAAAAAAGAAGAAAGACAAGTCGTAGAAGTTATGGATTGTCCAAAATGTGATGGTAAAATCATTGAGAAAAAAACAAAAAGAGGGAAGATTTTCTATGGTTGCAGTCATTACCCTAAATGTGATTTTGCTACTTGGGATAAACCAGTTAGTGAAAAATGTCCTTCTTGTGGAGGGGTTCTTGTTATTAAAAAAGATGGACTTCATTGTTTAAACTGTGATTATCAAAAAGAATTACCTGAAGAAAACTAAAAAATTGCTATTTAAGGCGATTTTTTTCATGTCAAATAAATGTCACAACACTTTAAAAACTAAACTTATCTTGATATACTTGAAAGGTGAAAGGTAGGAAAAAATGAAACAAGAATGGAATGGATTTAAAGATGGAATATGGACAGAAGAAATAAATGTTTCAGATTTCATTTTAAAAAATTATAAAGCTTATGATGGTGAGGAATCTTTTTTAACTTCTCCATCAGCAAAAACAAAAAAGGTTTGGAGTACTTGTGAAAACTTACTTAAAGAAGAATTAAAAAAACATGTTTTAGATATTGATACCAAACATATGTCAGGCATAAATAGTTTTGCTCCAGGATATATTTGTGATGAAGATGATGTGATTGTGGGACTACAAACAGATAAACCTTTAAAAAGAATTGTCAATCCTTATGGAGGAATTCGCATGGTTCATCAAGAACTCGAAGCTTATGGTTATCAGTTAGATGATACCGTCGCTAAATATTTTAAAGAATTTCGTAAAACTCATAATGATGGTGTTTTTGATGCTTATCCTGAAAGTGTTCGTAAGGCTCGACATGTGGGACTTTTAACGGGACTACCTGATGCCTATGGTCGTGGTCGTATCATTGGAGACTATAGAAGAGTCGCTTTATATGGTATCGATTATTTAATGAGTGAAAAGAAAAAAGATTGGGATAATTTAATAGGCCCAATGACGGATGATTTAATAAGACTTCGTGAAGAAGTTGCTATGCAATATAAAGCCTTAGACGATATGAAAAAAATGGCTCTTTCTTATGGCTTTGATATTTCAAAACCAGCATCTTGTGCTCGTGAAGCGGTGCAATGGACCTATTTTGCTTATTTAGCCGCGGTTAAAGAAAATAATGGGGCGGCGATGAGTCTTGGTAGAGTCGATGCTTTCTTTGATATTTACTTTGAAAGAGATTTGGAAAATGGTCTTTTAACGGAAGAAGACGTTCAAGAAATCATTGACCAATTTGTAATTAAACTTCGTTTAGTAAGACATTTAAGAACACCAGAATATGATGAGTTATTCTCAGGAGATCCTACTTGGGTAACAGCATCTATTGGCGGAATGACGGAAAAAGGTGAATCTTTAGTAACAAAGACTTCTTTAAGACTTTTGCATACCCTTACGAATCTAGATACCGCTCCAGAACCTAACATGACCGTTTTATGGAGTGAAAAATTACCAGAAAATTTCAAAAAATATTGTGCTCGTATGTCTATTTTAACGGATGCGATTCAATATGAAAACGATGATGTCATGAGACCTTTATATGGCAGTGATTATGCCATTGCTTGCTGTGTTTCAGCTATGCGTGAAGGAAAAGATATGCAATTTTTTGGAGCTCGCTGCAACTTAGCTAAAGCACTTCTTTATTCTATCAATGGGGGGATTGATGAAATCAAGAAAGAAAAAGTCATTGATGGCTTTACTAAAAATACAGATGTGATTTTAAACTTTGAAACTGTTAAAGAAAACTATTTTAAAATGCTTAAAGAGATCGCTTCTGTTTATAGTGATGCCATGAACGTTATTCATTATATGCATGATAAATATGCTTATGAAGCCGGACAAATGGCTTTGCATGATACCCATGTAAGACGCTTAATGGCTTATGGAGTAGCAGGACTTTCTGTCGTGGCGGATTCTTTATCTGCTATCAAATATGCTAAAGTAAAACCAATAAGAGATGAAGATGGTTTAGCTATTGATTTCGAAATTGAAGGAGATTTTCCTAAATATGGTAATGACGATGACCGGGTAGATGATTTAGCTAAAGAAGTTTTAGAAAAATTTTATGAAGAACTTTCTAGTCATAAATGCTATCGCGATGCTCATCCTACTTTATCCGTTCTTACCATAACTTCTAATGTGGTATATGGTTCTAAAACAGGTGCCACTCCAGATGGACGTAAAAAAGGGGTTGCTTTTGCACCAGGGGCTAATCCTATGCATCAACGTGATGAAAATGGAGCGATAGCAAGTTTAAATTCGGTAGCCAAGATTCCATATCAAGGATGTTGTGAAGATGGTATCTCAAATACTTTTAGTATTGTGCCAACAAGTCTTGGATGTTCTTTAGACGAACAAGTAAATAATCTTGTTTCATTATTAGAAGGTTATTTTGGTCAAGGAGCTCATCACTTAAATGTTAATGTTTTAAATCGTGATATGCTTATTGATGCCATGAATAATCCTTTAAAGTATCCTCTTTTAACTATTAGAGTTTCTGGGTATGCGGTTCGTTTTAATCGTTTAACAAGAAAACAGCAAGAAGAAGTTATTTCAAGAACTTTCCATGAGAAACTATAATGAATGGATATATTGATTCAATCGAGTCTTTTGGACTTCTTGATGGTCCTGGAATTAGGACAGTTGTCTTTTTAAAAGGATGTCAATTAAGATGTTTATATTGTCATAACCCTGAAATGTGGATGATGAAGGGAAATACTTTAAGCTCAGATGAACTTGTCAGTAAAATAAAAAGGAATAAACCTTATTTTAAAAGAAATCATGGTGGAGTCACTTTCTCAGGAGGGGAGCCTCTCTTACAAAAAGATTTTTTAATAGAAGTTATGACCAAGTTAAAACAAGAAAATATTCATATTGCTCTTGATACGGCTGGTGTTGGTATAGGCGATTATGATAAAATTTTATCTTTAGTAGATTTAGTTTTGTTTGACGTTAAATACGCGGATAAAGAGGGTTATCAAAGATTAACAGGATATCCTATTGATGAGTCTGAAAAATTTATTGAAGCCTTAAATAAAAGTGGAAAGCCAGTTTGGATAAGGCAAGTAATGGTTCCTTCTATGATGGATAATGATGATTATTTAAAAAAATTAGCTTTATATTTAAACAAAATAAATAATATTGAGAAAATTGAATTTTTACCTTTTCATCATTTAGGTTTTAGTAAATATGAAAAACTACATTTAAAAAATCCTTTAATTAATACTCCGGAAATGGATAAAGAAGAATGTCAAAAATTATTTGAAAAATTTCAAAAAATTAGAGAAAACAAGGCGATTTAGCGTTGTTTTTTTCTAAAACAAAACAATTGTATTCCTTATAAAACTATGTTAAAATATAACTTGCAAAAAAAGAGGGGGACTATTATGTTTGATGAAAATAAACTAAGATTTCAGATAATACCCGACGATAAGGAAATCGTGACCTCTTTGGAAAGATTAAAATATGCTTCTTTTGATGCTTTAAATGATGAAATAACGATATCTTTAGGAGAATTTTCAGAAAGAAATATGACAGGATTAATGGCGCTTTATGAAAATGAAATAGTAGCAGGATGTTTTGTGTGCAATCATGCGCCTATTCTTTACATTTCCAGTTTATTTGTAAAAAAAGAATATCAACGTTGCGGTTATCATTTAGGAAAAAGAATTCTTTTAAAGACGTTACAGCAAAAAGCTGAATTTGAAAAAAATTATAAAGAACATTTTGAAATAGCTAAAATGTATGCTATAAATGAAAAATTAAAAAATCTTTATTTATCATGGGGCTTTGAAGCTCCTTATGATTCATTATCAGTTCGAAAATATTTATAAGGAGGGATAGGATGTATTTTACAAAAAATGAAATTATTTTAGAACCTTATGAGGATATAGCTATTAAAAAGGAAAAAGATAGTCAATATACTAAAATGGCGACAAGCTATAAAGGAGAAAACTTATATATTAATGAAGAACCCGTTTTTTTACTACGTAAAAGTTACAAGGAACCTGATATGCCTGAGTTTGCTAATATTGAAACCAGAAAAGTTTCTGTTCAGGAAGAACTCAATCCGGTGCTTATAAAATTAGAACAGTTACTTTTAAAACAAAAATTATACAGTCTTTCAAGATTTTATCAACAATTTTCAATATTGAAAACTCATATTTATGGCTATTCTTGTGATAAAGCGGTAAAATGTGGTCATGAAGATGGTTATCTTCATTTAGTGCTAGCAAATGAGGAAGATCCTAAAACCGTTTATCATTATTATCAAAATCAAGGTTTAATTCTTCATGAGAATAGATTTTTTCCAGCAGATCCAGGAATTTTAATTAATGAAGAAGATGTTAAAAATTTTCCTTTAATGAAAAAACATGCTAAAAAAGAAATTCTTTTACCAACAAATTTAAAAAAACGCTTTTAGAAAGGAGTATTACTATGTTTGTAGATATTGTAAAAATGAAATTAATCGCTGGCAAAGGAGGAGATGGATGTACCTCTTTTCGAAGAGAAAAATATATTCCTATGGGGGGACCGGATGGCGGTTCTGGTGGTAAAGGTGGAGACATCGTCTTTGTATGTGATGAAAGTCTAAAAACTCTAGTTGACTTAAAATATCATAAAATCGTGAAAGCAACTAAGGGTGAAAATGGTAAAGGCAAAAATAGACGTGGAGCTAACGCAGAAGATATTATTATTAAAGTACCCGTTGGAACGACTATTTTTGATGATGATACAGGTTTAGTAATTGCTGATTTATTAGAAGATAAAGAGGAAGTTATTGTTGCCCATGGAGGCCGTGGAGGAAGAGGAAATACCGCTTTTGCCACGCATGAAAAACCAGCTCCAGAATTTTCAGAATTAGGAGAACCTGGTGAAATCCGGTATATTAAATGTGAATTAAAACTTTTGGCAGATGTCGGACTTGTTGGTATGCCAAGTGTTGGTAAAAGTACTATTTTAAATGCCGTTACAAGTGCGAATCCTAAGATTGCTAGCTATCATTTTACAACATTAAGTCCTAACTTAGGTGTAGTTACTTTAAAAGACAAATCTTCTTTTGTTTTAGCTGATCTACCAGGTATGATTGAAGGAGCTAGTAAAGGAGTAGGACTTGGACTCGATTTTCTAAGACATGCCTCTCGTTGCCTTATTTTAGCTCATGTGATCGATATGGGAAGTGAAGAAGGTAGAGATCCTATTTCTGATTATGAAATTATTCGTAAGGAAATCGTGAGTTACAGTGATGCTTTAGCCAATAAAAAAGAAATTATTTTAGCTAACAAAAAAGATTTACCGTCATATGAGGAAAATCTAAAGAAATTTAAAGCAAAATATCCTGATAAAGACATCTTTGAAATAAGTGGCCTTACTCATGAAGGATTAGATGAATTAATGCTTTATTTAAAAAAGACAATTGATACTTTACCTAAAAGTGAAGTTTATAAAAACGATGATTTTGAATCTACCGTGATTTATCGTTTTAAAAATGAAAAACCATACACCCTTACTAAAGAAGATGGCATATGGGTTATTCGAGGCGAAGAAATTGCTAAATTATTCCAAATGACTCGTTTTGAAGAAAAAGAAGCTGTTTTACGGTTTGGACGTAAATTAAAAGGCATGGGGATTGATGATGAATTAGAACGTCTAGGAGCCAAAAGAGGCGACGAAGTTCAAATCATGGATTATATTTTTGAATTTAAGGAATAAATTTTAAAACGGAACCAATATATAATTTTTGACTAGTATTTTTAGGTAATTCTAAGATACTAGTTTTTTTAGGCTCATCACTTACTTTAACAATTTTATTTTTAGGAACATCACGGTAAATATAAATGACTTGATTATTTTCATTTAATCCAATAACATCAATGTTTTCTTTCATAAAAAAAGTATGGATGGCATTACATTCTGGAAATAAAATCCCGTAGTTAATATTAGTTTTGCCCATAAGCCCTAAAAGTCGATCCTTAAAGTGAGTAGCCTTTTTAATTTCTATTTCTTGATTATTTAATTTTAATTTCATCTAGATCACCTAATCCAATTTATGCTGTATATTTTTTTATATGTCAGATTTATTATATAATTTTTTAAGGTAAAAAGTATAGAGATATTGTTACAATAAATTCATTTTTAATATCAAGCAAAAGTATTTATTTAGCACTCATATATTGACAGTGCTAAATAAATGTGCTATAACTTTAAGTGTTGAAAGAAGGAATGAATATGGCTAAAAAGCAATTTAAAGCGGAATCAAAAAAATTAATGGATTTAATGATAAATTCTATTTATACAAATAAAGAAATATTTTTAAGAGAAATCATTTCCAATGCAAGTGATGCGATTGATAAACTTCATTATGAATCTCTTACCAATAAAGATATAAAAGTTAATACGAAAGATTTTGAAATCTTTGTAAAACCTGATAAAGAAAAACATACTTTAACTATCACAGATAATGGTTGTGGTATGACAAAAGAAGAACTAGAGAATAATTTAGGTACGATTGCTAAAAGTGGTTCTCTTGCATTTAAAGAAGAAAAAGAGCCTCAAAAAGATATTGATATCATTGGTCAATTTGGGGTTGGTTTTTACAGTGCCTTTATGGTGGCTTCTAAAATAGAAGTTATTTCTAAAGCTTATGGCAGTGAAGAAGCTTATAAATGGGTAAGCGAAGGAATTGATGGTTATACCATTGAAAAAGCTAATAAAGATACTTATGGAACTGACATTATCTTAACTTTGAAAGAAGATACCGAAGATGAAAAATATTCGGAATACTTAGAAGAATATCGTTTAAGAGGACTTATTAAAAAATACTCTGACTACATTACTTATCCTATTAAAATGGAAGTTACTCATAGTCATTTAAAAGAAGGAACTGAAAACGAATATGAAAATCATACAGAAATTGAAACTTTAAATGATATGGTTCCTTTATGGAAAAGAGATAAGAAAAAAATTAAAGAAGAAGATTATGATACCTTCTATAGTGATAAATTTATGGACTATGAAAAGCCTTTAAAAGTCATTCATACAAGTGCAGAAGGTTTAGTAAGTTTTAATAGTTTACTATTTATCCCAAGTCATGCTCCTTATGATTTTTATACGAAAACATATGAAAAAGGTTTACAACTTTATTCTAATGGTGTCTTAATCATGGAAAACTGTGCTGATTTATTACCAGATTATTTTAGCTTTGTGAAAGGCGTTGTCGATTCTCCAGACTTATCTTTAAATATCTCTAGGGAAATGCTTCAACAAGATAAAAATTTAAAATTAATTGCTAAAAATATCGAAACCAAACTTATTAAAGAATTAACAAGTATGATGAAAGAAGATAAAGAAAATTATGAAAAATTCTTTAAAACTTTTGGAGCTACGATTAAATACGGTATTTATGAAAACTTTGGTATGCACAAAGATAAATTACAAGATTTAATCATTTTAGCTTCTTCTTATGAAGATAAAATGACTTCTTTAAAAGATTATGTTTCTAGAATGAAAGAAAACCAAGATGCAATTTATTATGCTTGCGGGGAAACAACAGATAAGATTAAACTTATGCCTCAAGTAGAGCAAGTTACGGATAAAGGTTATGAAATATTATATTGTACTGAGTATGTTGATGAATTTACTTTCCAAAGTTTAAGAGAATATGAAGGCAAGAAATTTGTAAATATTTGCAAAGAAGATTTAAATTTGGATACTCCAGAAGAAAAGGAAGAATTACAAAAATTAAATGAAGATAGTAAAGATTTACTGGCTACTATGAAAGAATCTTTAAAAGATATTTCTGGTGTTAAGTTTACCAACCGTCTAAAAAATCATCCTGTTTGCTTAGTATCTGAAGGGGATATTTCTATAGAAATGGAAAAAGTTATCAATGCCATGCCAACTGATGAAAAAATAAACGCGAATAAAGTATTAGAGATTAATGCTAATCACAAAATTGCCGAAAAATTAAAAACATTATATGAAACAGATAAAGAAGCTTTAAAAGACTACACTAAGATTTTATATGCGGAAGCAAGACTCATTGAAGGTCTTCCTATTGAAAATCCAACGGAACTTGCTAGTCTTATCTGTGACAAATTAGCAAATTAGTGAAAATCAAGGGTCATTCCTTGATTTTTCTTTAACAAAATGTGTATTATTATGTTATAATCTTTAGTACGGGTGGTAGAGAATGAAACGTAGTGAAGTAAATTATGAAGAATTAAGTCCTATGATGAAACAATATATGGACACGAAAAAAGAGTATGAAGAAGAACTCCTTTTTTATCGTATCGGGGACTTTTATGAGCTTTTCTTTGAAGACGGAATTACAGCTTCTAGAGAACTAGAACTTACTTTAACCGGTAAAAATGCCGGGCTTAAAGAAAGAGTTCCTATGTGTGGAGTACCTTTTCATTCTGTAAAGCCATATATTGAAAAGCTAGTTAACAAAGGCTATAAAGTAGCTATATGTGAGCAACTAGAAGATCCCAAAGACGCAAAAGGTATGGTAAAACGAGGTGTTACTCAAGTTATTAGTAAAGGAACCGTTGTTGATTTAGAATTATTAAATGAACACAACAACCATTATATTGCCAGTATCTTAGACTTTTCTTATATATATACTCTTTGCTATGCCGATATATCAACGGGTAGTATTTACGTTTCTATTCTACCTCATCAAAAAGATAAACTATTAAGTACTATTTTAAATCTAAATATTTTAGAGGTTGTTATTAAAAGAGATTTAGATTACGAGCTTCAAGCAAGCTTAAAAGGAAATTATGGCATTGAAATGTCTTTTGATGATGAACTTTTAGAAAATGCTTATGAATCTGTTTATGAAAATGTCGAAGAACCACATTATATAGAAGCTATCAAACACTTAATGCATTATTTAGTTGTTAAAGAATTAAAAGACTTATCTCACTTTAAACCCGTCGAAGTTGTTATTCCAGATGATTACTTAATGATGGATGTTCACACGGTTCGTAACTTAGAACTAGTTGAAACCCTTCGTCTTAAAGAAAGAACTTATTCCTTAATTTGGCTTTTAGACAAAACTAAAACCAGTATGGGTTCTAGAAAACTAAAATTTTGGTTGATGAATCCTTTAAAAAATCAAGCTCTTATTGAAGAACGTTATAATAAAATTGAAATATTAAATCAAGAATTCATTTTAAAAGATGAACTTCGTAATTCTTTATACAATATTTATGATATTGAAAGATTGTGTGGCAAAGTATCCTGTGGTTCTTTAAATGCTCGTGATTTATTACAACTAAAACAAAGCTTAAAAGAACTGCCAAAAATTAAAGAAATCGTTTGTAATTTACATTTTGATATGGAAATTGATACTCATGAAGATTTATATAACTTATTAGAAGAAGCCATTTATGAAGACCCTCCTGTCACGATTAAAGAGGGATATCTTATTAAAGAAGGGTATAATCAAGAATTAGATGAATTAAAGAAAATTAGAAGTGGTGGTAAAGAATTTATCGCGAGTATCGAAAACAACTTAAAAGAAGAAACAGGCATTAAAAACTTAAAAGTCGGCTTTAATAAAGTGTTTGGATACTACATTGAAATTACCAAAGGACAAATTAATAATGTTCCAGAAAGCCTTCATTGGGAAAGAAGACAAACTCTTACGGGATGTGAAAGATATATTAGTCCTGAATTGAAAGAAAAAGAAGCCCTTATTTTAAATGCTGAAGAAAAAATTATTGATTTAGAATATCGTCTATTCTGTGAAATTAAAGAAACGATTAAAAAACAAATTTTGAAATTAACAGATACAGCTAACTTAGTGGCAGAATTAGACGCCATTACAGCCTTATCTGTAGATGCTGAAGAACTTCATTTAGTAAGACCTACTTTAAATAAGAATCATAAAATTGAAATAAAAAATGGTCGTCATCCGGTTATCGAGAAAGTAAGCAACAAAGAATATGTTTCTAATGATTGTATCATGGATGAATCCATTAATACTCTTTTGATTACAGGTCCTAATATGAGTGGTAAATCTACTTATATGAGACAATTAGCTATCATTTTAATCATGGCACAGATGGGTTCTTTTGTACCAGCTACATCCGCTAATTTACCTATTGTTGATAAGATATTTACTCGTATTGGGGCTAGTGATGACTTAGTAAGCGGGGAATCTACTTTTATGGTTGAAATGAAAGAAGCTAAAAATGCGATTTGTAATGCGACAGAAGATAGCTTAATCTTATTTGATGAATTAGGAAGAGGAACCGCGACTTATGATGGTATGAGTTTAGCTGAAAGTATTCTTTCTTATGTGGCAACACATATTCGCTGTAAAACCCTTTTCTCAACACATTATCATGAATTAACAGCTCTAGAAAGTAGAATCCCTTCTATAAAAAACGTTCATGTAAGTGCGGTAGAAGAAAATGGCAATTTAATTTTCTTACATAAAATTAAAAATGGTGCCGTAGATAAAAGTTATGGTATTCATGTTGCCAAATTAGCTGGACTTCCTGAACAAATTATTAGTGATGCCAATGATATTTTGGCTCAACATGAAAAACAAACGAAAAAGAAGAAAAATGAAGAACAAATTCAATTCGTGATGGAATTTCCAGAAGAAAAAGAAGATCCTATTAAAGAGAAGTTAAAAAATGCCGATATTTTACACATGACTCCTTTAGAAGCTATCAATTTTATTTATGAATTAAAAGAAGAATTAAAATAAGTGTGCTATAATATAATTTAGAAAGGTGATTATTATGGAAGACAATGTTAAAACTTATTATATTAACCGCTTTGGATTACCAGATGAGTATGGTGAGTTAAAAAACGGTCTAGAAGTAAAACAAATTATTTTGAAAATCTTATATGCAAGCGATTATACTAATGCTTTAAATTCGTTTATTGAATTATATTATGCTTGCCATAAAAGCATGAAAAGATTAAATCAAATACTTGATGTACCTATGAGAAATTGTAAAATCAAAGATATGCCTATTATTCAAAAATTATTACACGATTTCAATCCTAATAATATTATGAAAATAGATGCTGTGGTTGGTATGGCAGACGTAGGAAATTCATTAAGAGAAAGAGCAATTTATAAAGCGGATATCTTTTACATATCTTGTGAAGGTAAGACCGATAGAGAAATTCTAGCTATTTATAAAGATCGAAGAGAAATTTATCGTCAAATTAATCAAGCTATTTTAAATCAAGATAAAGCCTTTTTACAAGAAAATATTGATTTAATTTTATCAATGCCATGTTATAGATGGTGCCTTTCTTACTTCTCTTTAACGAATAGTGAACTAGAACCAGACACTTCTATTCTTTCCAGAAAAAAAGAAAGTAAGTAACATATTGAAAAAACTTAGTAAGCGTTTTACTAAGTTTTTTTCAGGATAAATGTTTATTGATTTTTTCTAAGGTTAATGTTTCATTTAAAAAATCATCAATTAAAACCTCTGGAATTTTACCGCCAATTAACTCATAAAGATCAGCATCATCAGGATTGTCCAAAAAGCTGTCAATATATTCCCGAGATAATAATTCAATAACTAAAACACTTAAAGAAAAGTCAGTTAATCTTTGATAATTTTCGTTTGGCTTGGCAGAATAAATGGCTGAATGACCATCAATATCAATAATTTCTGGATGAAAATTTCGGGTAAGTAAAATATTGGTGTTTTTACTTTCTTTAGTAGGATGTTGACACAAATCAATATGATAAATATTATGATCAGTTAATTCTTTTACTTCTTTTAAGATTTCTTTCACGATTTTAAGGCGCCATTTATAAACTGGAATATTCATCACATTATAAATATTTATATCAGGTTTATGATAATGCAAAGAACACCCTCTTATTTTGCCATCTAAATAGATAGGTTTTTGAGGAAGTCTAGTTAAATGGATATCTTTTTGGAGTTCAATAGCTTTAATAATAGATTCTTCTCTAGCTAAACGAACACCTTCCGCATCAAAATATTGTATAGCTCGCTCTTTTACACCAGTATTTGTAACATTTTTGACAGGAGTTATATTGACACCATCTTCATCCACGATAATATTTCGAATATTTACTTGCATATAATCAGAACTACTATGATAAATTTTAAGTAGCTCGTCATTACTATATTGATAAATTGTTCCTTCAGTGCCTTTACCAATTATTTTAAGTTTTTCTAAATCGTTCTTTGTAATTTCAATTTTATCCATAATTTCCTCTTTCAGGAATTTATTATACCTTTAAATAAACTTTAAAAAAATAAAATATAATATATTGACACTTAAATTACACTAAAATATAGTCTTGTTGTTTTAGGAAATGCTATCAAAAAGGTTGATTTAGCCTAGTAACTTGTTACATTTTTTGATAAAATAGTTAGGAATGAAGGTGATTTAGATGCTTAATAGAAGTGAAGCACGTAAAGTTTGTATGACATGTTTGTATCAAATTGATATTTTAAGACAAAACAAACTTCCTATTAATGTTGATGAAATTTTAAAAGATAATTTAGAAATTGAAAATGATTTTGTATCAGAAATTGTTAATGGTGTCACTGATCACTTAGACGAGATTGACAAATTATGTAATTCTTATTTGAGTAATTGGAAAATAAATCGTTTAGATAAAGCTGGTGCTAATATTTTAAGAATGGCTTTTTACGAACTTAAATATATGGATACTCCTGCTATTGTCGTTATAAATGAAGCGGTGGAACTTGCTAAGACTTATACCGATAAAGAACTTGCTGATATGATTAATGCTTCTTTAGATAAATTTGTTAAGGAGTCCTAATGGAAGTTAATAATGGAATTGTAAGTCTTAAAAGTATAGTTCCAAATTGGCAAAAAGCTATTAAAAATAACACAGTTATTCCAAATGATCTATGTGGCAGTTATTATACAGGTTATTGGTTAAATGATATTGAAGGAGAAAATTATTTTTTAAAAATTTCTAAAAAAACAGGTATTTCCAAAGAAATATTTATTCAAATTATTGGAGAAGAATTAGCAAGAATGGTTGGTATTGAAAC
The DNA here is from genome assembly GCA_934085565.1 of uncultured Bacilli bacterium. Lineage (GTDB taxonomy): Bacteria > Bacillota_I > Bacilli_A > RF39 > UBA660 > Ventrenecus. The sequence goes on from CAKOHG010000001.1 coordinate 202,438, forward strand.
TGTTCATTCTAAAATTGTTGATGTTGGCTCAAATACTTATGGTTTAATGTCATCAAACTACATTAAATATGACGACAATATTTTATCAGGTAAAGAAATTGTTATTGATTACTTACAACACTTATATTCTAATAATCTATTACATTTGTGGTTAGATACGCCATTAACCATGGAAGAAAAAGAGGATTTTCATGATGGCTACTTAGAAGGAATGATGGAAGCATTTAATCGTCGCCATGTAAATTGTAATTCTTTAAATTTTATTTGGGATGCCTTAAGTTTTCAATTTAGAAATAAAGGGAATGGTCAAATTATTACTGAAAGAATTGTCAAAGATTTAACGAAACGTTATTTGTTTTCATTTATGATAATGAATAAAGATTTCCATCTTAAAAATTGGGAAATAATAGATATTTATGGTAATTATACTTTGTCTCCTTTATATGATATTGATCTTAGCTTTGATCGTAATTTTACAAATTTAGATAAAAATAATTCTATGAAATCTTATGAAAATAATATCGAAAATATTTATGAAGACTTTGAACAATATTTTTCTTCATCATCAGATGATTTTAAGAAAGAATTTTATCGTCAGCAGAATATTTTAACACCTGAAAATATTCAAGAAGCGATGGAACGGATTATAAATATTTATCAAAATGATAACTTAAAAAAATATGCTGAACAAATTTTAAAAGTTTATATTCCACATTATGAACAAATGTGTAGTTTAGCAAAGGATCGTGAGTTATGATTCCAAAATATTTAAGTGTTGCTGAAATTAATAATTATATTAAAAATATTTTTGATACAAATACTTTTCTAAAGAAAGTTTATTTAAAAGGAGAAATTAGTAATTTTAAACATCATTCTTCTGGGCATCTTTATTTAACACTTAAGGATGATGAATCAAGAATCAGTGCTATTATGTTTAAAAGTGCTGCTTCTACTTTAAATTTTAAACCAGAAGATGGTATGAATGTTTTAGTAACAGGTCGTATTTCTGTCTACCCTATGGGTGGAAATTACCAAATATATATTGAAAAAATGGAAATGGACGGCTTAGGAAATTTATATATAGAATTTGAAAAGTTAAAAAAGAAACTAGCCAGTGAAGGCTTATTTGACCTAAAATATAAAAAGCCGATTCCTAAATATCCTACTAAGATAGGTATTATTACCGCTCCAACAGGTGCAGCTATTAAAGATATTTTAAGTACTTTAAAAAGAAGATTTCCATACGCTAAAACGCTTCTTTTTCCAAGTTTAGTTCAAGGGGTTTCAGCAGCCGAAGATGTAGCTAAAAACATTTCCTTAGCCAATCATTACAATTTAGATGTTTTAATCGTTGGCCGTGGTGGAGGTTCCATTGAAGATTTATGGGCTTTTAACGAAGAAATTGTTGCAAGAGCTATTTTTGCTTCTAAAATACCTATTATTAGTGCCGTTGGCCACGAGATTGATTTTACGATTGCTGATTATGTAGCTGATAGAAGAGCTCCGACTCCAACGGGAGCTGCCGAAATGGCCGTGCCAACCAAAGAAGAAGTTATGACAATATTGACGCAAAAGAAAGAAGAAATTAATCACTTATTCTTATCTAAACTTCAAACGTCTAAACACCAGCTTAGTATTTTAAGTAACCATTATGTGTTAAAAAATCCGCATATTTTATATGAAGTAAAAATGCAGAAATTAGATAATCTAACAGATAATTTAAATAAAAGTTATACCTATTACTTAAATTCATTACAAGTAAAATTAGATAAGTATAAAGGTAATTATATTTTGAACAATCCTAAGGTTCTTTATCAAAAATCTTTAGAAAGATATTCAGATATCAAAGCGTCTTTACAAAAAGAAATTATTAAATACATGAATGATAAGAAACAATTACTTTATTATACGATTCAAAGTTTAAAATTACTTAATCCATTAAATATCTTAGAACAAGGTTATTCTATTGTCAAAAAAGATAACGAAATTATTAAAAATACTAATAAAATTAATATAAATGATAAATTAGATGTTACCTTAGCAAAAGGAACATTAAAAGTGAAAGTAGAGGAGATAAATTATGAAAGAAATGACATTTGAGACCGCTTTAAATAATTTAGATGGTATCATTAAAGATTTAGAAAATGGCAATATTCCTTTAGAAGATGCTATCAGTAAATATACAGATGCTATGAATTTAGTTAAAATATGTCAAGAAAAATTGGATAATGCCACCGAGCAAGTGAATAAAATCATTGGAACAGACGGTGAAGTGAAAGACTTTTTAATGAAAGAAGATGAGACAAATGAGCAAACTAGTAACGAAAATAACTGATCGAGATACTGATTTTGCCACTTGGTATACAGATGTTTTAAAACAAGCAGATTTAGTAAGTTATTCTAGTGTCAAAGGAAGTATGATTATTCGCCCTTATGGCTACGCGATTTGGGAAAACATGCAAAGAATATTAGATAAAGAATTTAAAAAATTAGGTCATCAAAATGTTCAAATGCCCATGTTTATTCCTGAATCTTTATTAAATGTAGAAAAAGAACATGTTAAGGGTTTTGCTCCTGAAGTAGCCTGGGTAACTTATGGTGGGGAAAACAAATTAGATGAAAGAATGTGTGTTAGACCTACGAGTGAAGTTTTGTTTTGTGAACACTTCAAAAATATTGTAAAGTCTTATCGTGATTTACCTCTTTTATATAATCAGTGGTGCACGATTGTTCGTTGGGAAAAAACAACAAGACCTTTTTTAAGAAGTAGAGAAATACTATGGCAAGAAGGTCATACTCTTCACAGAACTCGCGAAGAAGCTAGAAATGAAACACTTAGAATGTTTAAAGTTTATGAAGACTTTCAAAGAAATATTCTTGCTCTACCCGTTATTACAGGACGTAAAACAGAAAAAGAAAAATTTGCTGGAGCCGAAGAAACCTATACAATTGAAGCCATGATGTATGATGGAGTAGCACTTCAAAATGGGACGAGTCATTATTTTGGACAACATTTTGCCAAAGCTTTTGGTATTCAGTTTCTAGATACTGACAATACTTTAAAAACACCTTATCAAACAAGCTGGGGTGTGACAACGAGAATGATTGGTGCCATTATCATGACGCATGGTGATAATCACGGACTTGTATTACCTCCTAATATTGCTCCTACTAAAGTTGTGTTTATTCCTATTGGTAAAGATGAAGAAGTATTAAATACCGTAAAAGAATTAGCAAATACTCTTCCTGAAGAAATCACTTATCAAATTGATGAATCTGAAAAATCACCAGGATTTAAATTTGCGGACGCGGAAGTAAAAGGTATTCCTATTCGCGTAGAAATAGGTAAAAGAGATTTAGAAAATAATGAAATTACTTTAGTAAGAAGAGATACTTTAGAAAAAGAAACAATTTCTATTTCTGCTTTTAAAGAAAGAGTAGAAAAGCTATTAGTTGAAATTCAAAATAATATGTATGATAGAGCGTTAAAAAGACGTGACAGTATGATCTATGAAGCAAAAACGAAAGAAGAATTTCAAGATATTGCTCAAAACAAACCAGGTTTCATTTTAATTCCTTGGTGTGGAAATACTTCTTGTGAAGATAAAATTAAAGAAGAAACCGGTTTAAAAAGTCGTTGTATTAAAGAAGAAATTAACGATGGCGTTTGTGCATACTGTGGTGAAAAAGCTAAATATAAAATATATTTTGGTAAACAATACTAACAAATTAAAAATCAAAGGTTGTTATTTTCCTTTGATTTTTTCTTTCTAATTTTTTAAGAGATTATCTCCTGTTTCTAGCATCGTTGTAATAAATATTCCATAACCGGTAATAGGATTATCTGTAATAACATGGGTTACAGCCCCAATAATTTTACCATTTTGAACAATAGGAGAACCACTCATTCCTTGAACAATCCCTCCCGCGGTATTAATAAGGTTATCGTCTGTCACGGTAAAAGAAATATTTTTAACATCATTATATTCTTGCAAAGATGTAATGTCGATTTTATAACTTTTTTTCTCTTGACCATTTAAAACGGTATAAATTTTGGCTTCACCAATTTTAATTTCTTCGTTTTTAGCGACAGGAATAAAATTAGTAGGGATGGTATCTTCATAAATCCCGTATATTCCGTGTCTAGTATTATTATTTAAAGAACCGTATACTTTATTAAAGTGAAATTCAGCATTTTTCTCTCCAGCATTACCTCTTGTGCTTTTACGAATACTTGTCACGGGACTTTCAAAAATATGACCAGTTTTCACTTCTACTAATTGTAAACTATTACTTTCTAAGATTTCATGCCCTAAAGCACCATATATTTTACTATCAGGATCAATATAAGTTAATGTGCCAAGCCCAGTAATGCTTTCTTTGACGTAAAGACCTGTCTTGTAAATACCATCAACATTTTGAAGAGGCATTGTAATATTCATGATTTGTTCATTTCTTTTCAAAGTTAATTTTACTTGACTATCTTTAACATTTTGTAAAATAGCTTCACTTAAAGAATTGACAGAGGAAATCTCGGTATCGCCAACCTTTAAAATATAGTCGCCAATTTTAATTTCTGGTGTTCCTTTTAAATAAGAACCATTTACTTTATAAAAACCAACAACCAGTACACCTGGTGTTTTAATTTGAATACCTATATTATCACCACCAAGTACTACTTTATCAGAATAGGCGAGTGTTACACTAGGAAAAAGAAAATAAAGAAATAAGAACATACTTAAATAAAACTTTTTCAAATTATCACCTCACTTATATTATGGTGGTTTACTAACATAAAAAAATGGTAATAACTGGATTACCATTTTTAAAGTATCTATATTTTAATAATTATGAAATAGCATAGGCAATAATACTACCAGCAATACCTAATACCATAATAATTAAAGTAATCCAAGTGACAATTTGTCTTGTTTTTTTACTCATTCTTATCGTCTCCTTCTAAATAAAATTCATTATAACTTTATCATAAACTACTAAAAAAGTACATAAAAACTTACTTTAGAACATACAATCAGATAGGTGATAAGATGACGATTTTAAAAAAATTTTTAAGTCGTAAGAAATATCTTTTTTTATTTATGGGCATTCTCACTTTAATAGGCACTTTAGTCGGATTATACCTAAGTTTTAAAAAAATATATATTTTAAAAGATAATGTTTATTATTATATAAATAATCGTCAAAATTTACAGTTTAACTACATATATATTCATTTTTTCTTTTTAGTTATTAGTTTTATAGGTTCATTTTTTATCATAGGTCTTCCTTTACTTTGTACTCTTATCTTTTACCAAGGCTTATCTTTAGGTTTTCTTTTAGGTATTTTTAGCCTAACGTTATCAATAAAAGGATTGGTATATGCTATTGTATTTTTTACTGTTACTCAATTATTTTATTTAATTATTTTATATTTCTTTTTTATTAAGTGTTTTAATATTACCAGAAAGACAATTGGCAAAATGATTTATAAAACCAATCCCACAAACTATCTTGTTTCTATGACAAAGAGCTGTGGCTTACTTATTTTACTGCAAACTTTATACGATTTTTTCTTACTTTTATTTAATAAGCCAATTTTAAACGTTTTTGCTTTTCTTCTGGAAATATGATAAAATAGGCTAATGAAAAAGAGGTCTGGTATTATGGCAAAAAAAGTAATTGTCGGTATGAGTGGGGGAGTAGACTCTGCAGTAAGTGCTTATTTATTAAAACAACAAGGATATGAAGTAGAGGGTTTATTTATGCGCAATTGGGATGCGGGACTTAACAATGATATTCTTGGTAACCCTACTTTAAATAATAATATTTGTCCTCAGGAACAAGACTATAATGATGCTTTAAAAACATGTGAAATTATTGGTATTCCTTTACATCGTGTGGATTTTATCAAAGAATATTGGGATAATGTATTTACTTATTTTTTAAACGAATTAAAAAAAGGGCGAACACCTAATCCTGATTTGCTTTGCAATAAATATATTAAATTTGATGTCTTTAAAAAAGAAGCCAAACGTCTAGGAGCTGACTTTATGGCTACTGGTCATTATGCTAGACTTAAAGATGGTAAACTTTTAAAAGGTGTTGATGAGAATAAAGATCAAACTTATTTTTTAGCTCAGCTAAGTAAAGAACAACTAGAAGATGTTTTATTCCCAGTAGGAGATCTTCATAAAGAACAAGTAAGAGAAATTGCTTTAGAGTGTGGTCTAAATGTAGCTAAAAAGAAAGATTCCACGGGTATTTGTTTTATTGGAGAAAGAAACTATCAAGAATTTATCCGTAATTATTTAAAACCAAATCCAGGTAATATCATTGATGTAGAAACTAAAAAGGTAATTGGTACTCATACTGGTCTTATGAATTATACAATTGGTCAAAGACGTAATGTGGGCCTTTCGGGATTCCAAGAAAGACATTATGTATGTGGTAAAAACGTAGCTAAAAACGAATTATATGTTGCTTTTGGTGATGATTCAAAATATTTAATTAGTGATAGTTGTCTTTTAGAAGATGTAAATATTACCATTGATAACCCACCAACAAAATGTCAAGCTAAGTTTCGTTATCGTGGAGAAGAGTACCCTATTGAATTAGAATTATTAAAAGACAATATGGCACATGTTACTTATAAAGAAGGCGTGAAAGCCGTGACACCAGGACAATTTTGTGTTTTTTATGATGGGGATGTTTGCTTCGGTAGTGGTGTTATTAAAGAAATCTATAAAAATGACGATAAAATATGGTATTTAAATAATTAAAAAGTACCATATTTTTTATTTGAAGATTTATTTTCATTGTTTACTTTTACTTGACACAAAAGTGTCTAGTGCCTTATAATTAGAATGTAAATTAAATAAAAGAGAGTAGGCAAATGAAATGAACAGATTAAATGAATTATTACAAGAATTAGGAATTTCTAAAGTTAGACTTGCGAAGTATTTAGGGGTATCAAGACAAATGGTTTATAATTATCTTGAACTTGATGATATTAATAAATGGCCTAAAGAAAAAAAGATTTTGTTATACCGTTTATTAGATATTAACGATGAAAATAATCAAACAATCGATTCTATCAAAGTAACAACAGATTATCTTATGAGTGTTGAAAATCGTCTTAATACCAGTGTCAAAGGTACTTCCAATATTTCTAATTATTTTGATTTAAAAAATCTTAATAAAGATTCTCAAATATTAATTACAAATATCTTAAATTTGTTACGTGAAAGACTAGGGGACGAGAAGAAAAAACAAGAGAATTATTATGCCTTTTTATATTTATATCATATGTTACAATCTATGGATAATGTTCCTGAAATAAAATACATTTTTGGATATATGTCAAAGGCAACTGGCTTTACCAATCCAGAAGAATTCAAGTTTAATGAAGATAGACAATTCATTTTTGAAGGAATTTTGTACTCTGCCCTAACGCTTTATAATAATGGGGGAGCCTCACGTAGCAAGCTTGCCCTATCGCATAAACGTTTTGTTCAAGAAATTGAAAAACAAAAAGAAGAAAAGTTAAGTCGTACTCAACAATTGTTTACATTAAGAACACAAGCTTTAAAAGAACTTGGCTATTCTGAAATGAATGAATCCAATGCTTCAGAGATTATTGAAAAAATTGCAGAAATTGAATCACGTGGATCTATTATGAACACAGATGAATAAATATCTAGATAAATAGATATTTTTCTTTGCTAAAATTTGCAGCGAGATGGATAATTATCCATTTTAAATATTTTCGTTGCAAATTAGAAAAGGTTCTAAATTGATGTATTTATATATAATTTATATATTTTTAATCTAAATTAATAAAACATTATTATGTTGTTAATAATTTAAAAATAAGTTTAATAAATCAATAATATTAAAATAATATTTTAGATATGGTAACATCATAATAAAGGAAATACTAATCAAATTGAAATAAAGTAATTGTTAAGAATTAATTTTAAAGCTTTATTTTATACTTTTGTAAAAGTTTCATAACCTATATTATGTAAACTGCGATATTTATTTCATAATAAAAAATGATTTATCAATAATAATATAATACCTATTATACCTCCGAAAATTAAATATTTTTCTTGATGATAAGATATAGCTTTTGGTAATAATTCTTCAATAGCTAAGGTAATCATAATGCCACCCACAAATAATAAAATAAATCCAATTAATTCTGATGAAATATAATTTCTTAAAAATGTACACGCTAATAAGGCACCTAATGGTTCCGCTATTCCTGATAGAAAGGTCATTTTAATAGCTTTCTTTTTGCTTCCTGTCGCATAATAAATTGGAACTGCAATACTAATACCTTCCGGAATATTATGAAGCATAATAGCTATACTAATATGAAGGCCTAAGGTAATGTTTTGATAACTACTTAAAAACGTAAGTATTCCTTCTGGTAAATTATGAAGCATTAAAGTAATCATACTTAAAACACCTAAACGATATAAAGGAACATCTCCTCTTCCCTTCTCTATTTTTTGATTTATAAACCGAATCGCTAAAACAGAAAAAGCGAAGATTAATAAAGAAAGAAAAATTCCTTTAACAAGTTTAAATCTAGTTAAGATAATAAAACTGGCTTCTGGTATTAATTCTAAAACAGATATACCAATCATTATCACTAATGAAAGGCTTAAGCAAAAAGTTATAAATTTATTAATGTTTTCTCTTTGCCATTTGAAAAAAATCACAAAAGTGCCTAATACTGTTGATAATCCTGCAAGTGACGACAAAAGAAATGGAATAAAAAAAGACATAGTATCACCTAATAAAGTGTATGTCTTAAATTCTTTTCCTAGAAGTTTTCTTTTTAATTTCTAAATACTGTTCGATGCTATAATAACCTATTCTTAATAGATCTTCAGGACTTGAAGAATAAATATCATTGGCATCCATCTGTTCCATGACAGCGTCTAAGCCATCTTCTTCACTATTTGGTACACTATAATAAACTCTTTCTAATTTTGGATTATCAAATGGTTGCAATTTAATTTGTTTTATTTGAGATAATTTTTCAAAAGTTATGAAAGCTTCACTTTCTTTAGGACTCATTAACTTAGTATGCAAAGCATTTTCTTTAAAATCTCTTCGAGCATCATTAATAGTCATTATTCCCTCAGAACCTCTAAAGCCAAAAATAGTTCTGGGATAATAATAATTTATTCTTCTTTTAATCTTATTTTTATCAAACGGTGTTTTATTTAAATAACTTAAATATTCTAAAGTTAAACCTCTTAGTTTTTTATATGATTGTAATTCAGTTAATATACTATCTTCTTTAAAATCTTTATAATCAATAAGTTGCTTTAGTATTTGAGGATCTAAGCAAGCACAGGTTTCTAGATTAAAGTGTACTTTAAAAGCGTTAGAATTACTAGTAATATTTCGAATGATTACTCTAGCATAATTTTTAAAATCTGCATCTTTCTTTAAAGAAATAGTTCTTGATTTTGGATTCTTTACTTTAGAAAGTCTTTCTAGAGCTTCTCTTTTTAAGCCTAAATAAAGTTTATTTTTTAAAGAAGTTAGTCTTTCTGGTAATGGATAATCAAAAATTAATTCATATGTATGTAAAGTCACAAAATTTTCTGTACTATTAGCAATTCTTAAAACAAATAAATCGGTATCATTATTAAGAGAAATACCTTCATTATATAATGAAACGGATTTTATAAATTCTTCTTTAGATTGATCCATAGATACTAAATCAAGCATAGAAATATCTTTAAAAAAGTCTTCATTTTCTTCAGTAATATTAGGTAATTTTAAAACTTTGCCAATTAGTCCATTTGTGGCTATCAAATAATATTTACTATTTTTCATAAGCTTCCTCCCCTTCTTCTATATTCTACCTAAAACCATAAAAATACTCAAGTCTCTTTTTTTCCAATATTTGTTATTTAATTCGTGTATCTTTTTTAAATCTTTATCCATAATACTACTGGGAGGTAAAATAAAATATGAAAAAAAATCAAAAAAACAATTCTAGAAAACAAGAACGTAAAAATCAAAACCAAAATCAAAAACGTGAATCTAGAAATCAAGAAAAATCTTGTGACTAATTTAATAAGGAAGAATGATACAAATTCTTCCTTATTTTTTGGCATGAGGGTGAAAAGAATCATATTCTTCTTTATTTTTAACCGATGTGAAATGAGTATATATTTCCGTGGTAGTAATACTGCTGTGGCCTAAAAACGTTTGGATAACGCGTAAATTAGCCCCGTTTAAAAGAAGATGAGTAGCAAAAGAATGACGTAGCATATGAGGATTTACCTGTCGATCAATTGTTCTTAAAGAAATCTCTCCTAATAATTTATTCATTCCTTGTCTTGTGATAGGAGTTCCACGGTTATTTAAGAATAATTCATCGTAATTTTTACCTTTCTTTTTAAGTTTAGAACGATAGTTATCTAAATATAATTTTAAGTAATAAAGTGAAGTTTCATTTAAAGGAACAATTCTTTCTTTTTTGCCTTTTCCTTCAATACGCAGCCATTCATTTTGAAAATCAATATTTTTATCTTTTAAGGAAACAAGTTCACTAATGCGAAGACCGGTGGCATATAAGACTTCTAACATAGCTTTGGTCCGGTAGTCATAAACCGTTTTTAAAGGAAAATTTAGCAATTTATCCACTTCTTCATACGTTAAGTAATTAGGTGATTTTTCATTCACTTTGGGAAAAGGTATTTGTTTGCATGGATTATGTTCAATATCTTTATCTTCATTTAAAAAGGTGTAAAATCCTTTTAAAGTAGAAAGATAATGAGAGCGTGTTCGAACATTATTTCCTTTTGTTTTTAGAAAGTTAATAATATCTTTTTCTTCTAATTTTAAAGAGGAAGAACAAGGATCAAAAAACTTTAAAAATTCTTCTAAGTCATTGGTATAAGATTTTAAAGTGTTATCACTTAACTTTTTTTCATATTTTAAATAATCCAAATAATTTGTAATTTCATGCTCCATATTTATCACAAGATAAGTATAAAGTCTTTTCAAAAGGTTGTCAAACTGATATACTTAACAAAGGTGGTATTTATGGAAATATTAGCAAATCAAATGCGTCCAACAACCTTATCAGAAGTTATTGGTCAAACACATCTTGTAGGAGAAAATAAGATTATAACAAATTTAGTAAAAAATAAACATTTATGTTCTATGATTTTATATGGTCGTCCTGGTATTGGTAAAACATCGATTGCCAATGCGATTGTTCATGATTTAAAGATGCCTTATAAATTCTTAAATGCAACTATGAATAATAAAAGTGATTTTGACATTGCCATTGAAGAAGCTAAAATGTACGGTAATTTAATTTTAATTGTTGATGAAATACATCGTATGAATAAAGATAAACAAGATATTTTATTACCTCATATCGAATCTGGCTTAATCACTTTAATTGGCCTTACAACTTCTAATCCTTATCATAAAATTAATCCAGCTATTAGAAGTCGTGTACAAATCTTTGAACTTCATGATTTAACGAAAGAAGATATTATGGTAGGACTTAAAAGAGCTGTTGCTAAATTAGAAGGTTGTCAAATTGAAGAGGATGCTCTTTCTTATATTGCTACGTATTCAAGTGGAGACGTGAGAAGTGCTCTAAATTTATTAGAAACAGCCTATTATGCTTCAAGTGATCATCATTTAACTTTGGAATTATTAAAGGATATTCAAAGTAAACCAGTCTTTTTTCACGATAAAAACGAAGATGGTCATTATGACGTGTTATCAGCCTTTCAAAAATCGATCAGAGGAAGCGATGTAGATGCTGCTTTACATTATCTCGCTCGTTTAATTGAAGCAGGTGACTTAGATAGTATTTATAGACGTATGAGTGTGATTGCTTATGAAGATATTGGCCTTGCTAATCCTTCCATTGGTCCCAAAGTAATGGCGGCTATTTCCGCCGCAGAACTAGTTGGCCTTCCTGAAGCACGCATTCCTTTAGGTACAGTTATTACAGAGATGGCTTTGTCTCCTAAATCAAATTCGGCTCATGTTGCTTTAGATGAAGCCTTAAATGACATTAGAAGAGGTTCCACTGGAAATGTTCCGGATCATATTAAAACAAATAGTACAACTTATTTATATCCTCATAATTATAAAAATTCTTATGTAAAACAAGAGTACTTACCTGCAAATCTAAAAGGCAAAAAATATTATCATCCACGTGATAACAAATATGAAAACAATTTAAATAAACTTTGGCATGAAATGAAAGGAGAATAAAATGAACAAGATCTTACTTGTTGGCGATGGTGCCTTTTCTAAAGCTTTATACAAAGTTTTGCAAGAAAAAGAAGAAAATAGCCTTACGATGTGGAGTCCTAACACCCACTTAAAAACGAAAAACTTAAATATGACATATGCTTTAGAGGAAGCTATCCAAAATAATGATTTTATCTTCATTTTAGTAAGTACACCTTATTTAGAAAAGATATTAGAACAAGTATTAAAAAATGATTTAACAAACAAAATTTTGCTCGTAGGAACAAAAGGTCTTCTACCCAAAAAGCCTTATTTTATAAGTGAATATTTAGATAATAAAAAAATTGCTTATTCTATTTTTGGTGGTCCTAATTTAGCTAAAGAGTTAGAAAAAATGTCCCCTACTTCGATCACTTTTTCAATGGATAACTTAGAAAGAAAAAGTGAAATATCATCTTTATGGCCATCATTTATCAAACCTATCTTTATAACAAAAGCAATTTCTTTGGAAATATGTAATAATTTAAAAAATATCTATGCGATAGGAGCAGGAATGATAAACTCTTTATATCCTTTTCAAAATAGCCATTTTACCTATTTAAATGAAGTGATTAAAGAACTTCAAAGTTTGCTAGGTGAAGATATTTATCCTTTCTTAGGTGATTTACTTCTTACTTGTTCTATGAATGACTCTAGAAATTTCACTTATGGGACCTTAATGAATGAGACAAATAAAAGAAAAAAATACCTTCTTAAAAATACAGTAGAAGGTTTAGCCAATTTAGAAACAATTAATCTTATTTTAAAAAATAAAAAGATAACATTACCTATTTTTGAAGGAATCTATGAAAGTTTATCTTTAAATAAAGTTTCAGACAAATTAAAAGAAGCTATTTTTTATCATTGATAGCTTCTTTTTTAATATCATTAATAACGTAACTAGACATCATCGCTCCAGCAGCCATAGGTACAGCACAAATAGTACCTAAAAGAGCTTGATGTTTAGGAACTTCTAAACTGCAGACACACATAGATTTCATAGCTTTAGGATTTTTACTTAGTTTATTACGAATTTTTTTAGCTAAAGGATCACTTTGTGTGTTTTTAAGAGGAACAATTTGTAACATTTCAGGATGAGTTTTATTAGCTGTCCCCATACAAGTAATAAGTTTTATTTTTTCCCTACTGCATACTTCAATGAGTTTTATTTTTACGGGTCCACAGTCACAAGCATCTAAAACATAGTCATAATTAGCTAAAAATTCTTTAGTAATATCTTCTTCCGTTAATTCTTTTTTTATCTTTGTGACAAGTGTATTAGAAGGAATTAAAGTGGCTCTTTTAAAGGCTGCGTCGACTTTATTTGTACCAATCGTTTCTGTCGTCGCATAAATCTGACGATTTAAATTAGTAATATCAAAAACATCTTTGTCTACAACTGTTATCTCTTTAAATCCGGTTCTAAGAAGAGATTCAAAAGTATATCCGCCAACTCCACCTAAACCAATTAACAAGACTTTTGTATCCTTTATTTTATTTATAACCTCTTCTTCTAATAGTCTTTCAATTCTTTCAAACATAACATCACAACCTTTATTTCATAAAAAAACCAAATGTAAGTCAGCGTGATAAAATCCCCGCTTTCTCGCAGGTGGGCATCTCTCTTATATTTTAGGATCCTAATACACTTAATGGATTAGTTTTCTACACCACATAAGGTTCTGATTCCCGTATATCACCATAGTCGGTTTTATGTAACTATCTTACACTTGGTAATTAAATTATACAATAAAATAAGCCTGTTAGCAACGATATTTACAAAATATTTACATTGCACTCTTTCTTTTTAATATCATTTTCTTCATCAAAAATTTAGAAGACTATTCATAAGATATAACTGAATGGTAATAAATTTAAGATAACTATTTGGTTATATGAAAAAATGGTATTGGGTGATATAGTTGAATATAGATAGATTAAAAGAAATTAGACAAGATCGTGATTTACAACAAATTGATATTGCTAAAGTTTTGAAAACAAGTCAAGTGCAATATTCAAGATATGAACGCGGTATCAGAGTCATGCCAGTTGATAAAATTGCCAAACTTGCTAAATTCTATGATGTCAGTATTGATTATTTATTAGGACTTACTGATATCCGCAAACCTTATCCTAAATCAAAAATTAATTCTTAAAAGATTTAGGATTATTAGCATAACAAAAATAGATAGACGTTATTGTCTATCTATTTTTCCGTAAACCCTATCCTAAGTAAAAACTAAGGACTTAATAGCCGAGGCTATAGATGAGATCCCTCTCATCTGTAAACATTATATCACACTTTTTTAGAAAATACTAACGGTGCACCGTTATTTTTTTAATTTTTTTATCTTTTGGCAAGTTCTGTTGTTAAAATTTCTTTTGTTAAAACAGGATTGGCTTTTCCCCTCGTCTCTTTCATAACTTGACCAACAAAATAATCAAATAAATTTGTTTTACCCGCTTTATAAGCTTCAATTTGAGTTTGATTTTTATCAAGAATATTTACAATAATTGAAGTAAGCTCATTAGTATCTGAGATTTGGCCGTTTTCTTTACTAATAAAGTTTTTAGGCTCTTTTTTCTCTTCAAGTGCTTTGTAGAAAACTTCTTTAGCTTGTTTTGAAGATAAAATACCATCTTTAATCCCATCAATAATTTGTTTTAAATAAGCTGGTGTAATGAAAAAATCACTAATTTCTATATTTTCTTTATTAAGTTCGCCTACAATAGTAACAGTTATCCAGTTAGAAGCGGTTTTAGGATCCATAGAAAGTTTTAAGCATTCTTCAAAATAATCTGAAATAGCTTTATCTTTCACTAAGACATTAGCATCATAAGAAGATAAACCATAAGTTTTCATATAATCTTCTTTACGTTCATGAGCAAGTTTTGGAATAGACGCTCTTATTTCTTCTAACCAAGAAGGACTAATTTTAAATTTAGGAATATTCGGTTCTACAAAATATTTGTAATCAACTGCATCCGCTTTACTGCGCATGTAAATAGTACTAAAAGTATCCTCATCCCATCTTCTTGTTTGTTGAGGCATTTCATCATAAGTTCCATTTTCTTTAAGTTCTGTTTGTCTTTCAATTTCATAGTTAATGGCATCTCTTACACCACCGAAAGAGTTAACATTTTTAATTTCAATTTTAGTACCCCAGTTTGCTGGATCTTCTTCATCAAGACTACTATCCATAATAGATACGTTCACGTCACATCTGATTTGACCTTTTTTAGTATCGGCATCAGAAATACCAGCATATTGATAAGTACGACGCATATGTTCTAGGAAAGCAACTGCCTCATTGGCAGAATGAAAATCTGGCTCGGTAACAAGTTCTAGTAAAGGGACTCCAGCTCTATTATAATCAATTGTAGATGTCGTTTCATAGTGATCAAGACTAGCCGCATCTTCTTCCAAGTGAATATTGTTCACGCGGACACGTTTCATTTCCCCGTCACATTCATAATCTACATAACCATAAATACCAACAGGAATTGGTTTTGTTTCTTGCGTTAATTGAAAACCTTTTGGTAAATCCGGATAATAATAGTTTTTTCTTTCAAAATACATATATTCTGGCTGAGAACAATGCATAATCATGGAAGCCATTAAAGAAAGTCTTACAGCTTCTTTATTAACAACTGGTAAAGTTCCTGGAAAAGCCATATCTAAAGGTCTTACAGAAGAGTTTGGTTCATCTGAATAAGTATTTCGAGCACTTGAGAATACCTTACTTTTTGTTTTTGATATCTCACAGTGCATTTCTAGACCGATTTTAGCAATATATTTACTCATTATTCTACCTCCTTGGCAATTTGTCCTTTATAGTTCATTTGGCTTTCTAGTAAAGAAGCTAATTTTAAAACTTTTTCATCTTCATAACAATTACCCGTAATATTAACACCTACAGGTAAACCATTTACAAAGCCATCAGGAATGGTTATAGATGGGAAGCCACCAAAGTTACCAATTTGTAAATGTTCTTCTAAAACTTGGGTATTTTCATCTAAAATATTTTTAGCTTCACTAAGTTTTTTAGCAGGTCCTGATCCGACTGGTAAAATAACCGCATCATATTCTTTAAATAAGTTTTTGTAAGTATCCACAATTAAACGACGAACACGTTGAGCATTATGGAAATATCGGTCTTGATTTTCCTTTTGTAAAACATAAGAACCTATTACAAAACGACGTTTAATTAAACTTGAGAATCCTTTAGTACGGGCGTCTTTCATCATATCAATGTAATTATTGCCTTCTCCTCTTGGTCCAAAAATGATACCAGTTAAATTAGACATATTACTACTTGCTTCAGCACAAGAAATAATAACATAGACACTTGCTACAGCCTTTAAAAGTTTTTCGTCAACAGATACTTCTTCCACTTCAATACCTAAATCTTTAAAATGTTTTAAAGTATTATGGAAGTTTTCTAAATGACTTTTTAATTCTTCACTAGCATTAGGGTAACGATCCATATCGCATATTTCTTTAATATAGCAAACTTTTTTTAAAGGTATCTCTTTTTGAAGAGCTTCTTTTAAATGAATATCTTTACTATCAAAACTTGTCATATCATTTTTGTCGATACCTTTCATAGCATCCACAACGATTGCAGCATCTAAAACACTTCTGGTTAAAACACCACAGTGATCTAAACTAGAGGCAAAAGGAAATAACCCATAACGGCTAATCATACCATAAGTAGGTTTGTAACCAACAATACCACAGTAAGCAGCAGGCTTACGAATAGAGTCTCCTGTGTCACTTCCTAGAGCATAAGGATAAACGCCAGCCGCGACAGCAGCCGCAGAACCAGCAGATGATCCCGCTGTCATTCTTGTGTGATCCCATGGGTTTGTAACGATACCTGTATGGCAAGTCGTTCCGGTTCCACCCATACCAAATTCATCTAAAGCCGTTTTATTAACCATAATAGCACCGGCTTTTTTTAAATTTTTGACAGCGGTTGCATCAAAAAATGGTACATAATTTTTTAAGATATTAGAAGAACCTGTTGATAAAACACCCGCCGTAGAATAATTATCTTTAACACCATAAGGAATACCAGATAATAAACTATCTGTCACTTCGCCACCTTTGGCCTCATCTAAAATGGTAACAAAGGCATTACATGAAGCTTGTACTTCGTGTGATTTTTCTAAGGCTTCTTTAACAAGTTCATCACTTGTCACTTCTTTATTAATTAATTTTTCATGTAAGAAACTAATACTTTTATCCATCATTTATCCCACCACCTTTGGTACGACGATGTAGGCACCGTCCTCATCGCCACTATTTTTCAATAAATCATCAATAAGAACCGATTCTTCTGGTTCATCTTCTCTTAATTCATAGACAAAATCATCTAAAGTATGTGTCATAGGTTCTACTTCACTTAGATTAGGTATTTCTAAAACTGATTGAATACTTTTATCAATGCTATCAAATTCAAGAGTTATCATATCTTTTTCTTCATCCGTTAAGCCAATAAGTAATTTATCTGCATAACTATCAATCATTTCTTTTGTAAATTTATTCATTTTTCTTCTCCTCTCTTACTCTGATACCGAGTTCTTTTAATTGTGTTTCAGTAAGACTACTTGGGGAACCCATTAAGTTATCCATACCAGTCGTACTTGTTGGAAATGCTTGTACTTCTCTTAAATTTGGTTCATCTAAAAGAAGCATCAATATCCGGTCAATTCCTGGAGCCATTCCTCCATGAGGAGGACAACCATATTGGAAAGCTGTATAAATCGAATTAAATTTTTCTTTGACTTCTTCTTTAGTATAACCAACAACTTCAAAGCCTTTTACTAAACTTTCTAAATCGTGGTTTCTTATCGCCCCAGAAGCCATTTCAAAACCATTACAAACAAAATCATATTGATACGCTAAGATATCTAAAACATCTTTTTGTTCATAATCTTTAATACCATGATGAGGAAGACTAAATGGATTATGACAAAAATCAATCTTTTTCTTTTCCTCGTCATATTCAAACATTGGGAAATCTTTAACAATACAAAGTTCTAATTTATTTTTATCAATTAAAGCACATTTTTCACCAAGATAAATACGAATTAAACTCGCGTATTTTAAAGCTAATTTAAGGTTTCGATTAGCGATGAAAAATAACACGGAATTAGGCTTCATTTGACACTCAGAAATCAAATTTTTTCGTTCTTCTTCACTTAAAAATTTATCAATAGGTCCTTTTAAGGTATTATCACTCGTTAAAGTAAGATAACCAATACCAGGCATTCCAATAGAGCTTGCATAATCTACGATTTCATTAAACCAACTATTTGATTTATCCCCAATATCAGAAACTAAAATAGCTTTAATATAACTTTTTTGAAAAGGTTTAAAAGTCGTATCTTTTAAAATATCGGTAATATCTTTAATAAGTAAAGGATTTCTTAAATCAGGTTTATCTGTTCCATAATTATCCATAGCTTCTTTGTAAGTTAATCTTCTAAAAGGTTTAGGGCTTACTTCTTTTTTAGAAAACTTTGTAAAGACATCATAGAAAACATCTTCTCCTAAAGAAAGAACATCTTCTTCGGTCACATAACTCATTTCCATATCCAGTTGATAAAATTCTAGCGTTCTATCTCGTCTTGTATCTTCATCTCGAAAGCATGGTGCTATTTGAAAATATTTAGAAATGCCCCCAACCATTAAAAGTTCTTTATATATTTGAGGAGCTTGAGGTAAGGCATAAAATTTACCTTTAAAGTTTCTTGATGGAACTACAAAGTCTCTAGCACCTTCTGGACTAGAAGCTGTTAAAATAGGAGTTTGAACTTCCGTGAAGCCTAAATCATACATTTTGTTACGTAGAAAATGTAAGACATCACTACGTAATTTAAAATTCTTTTGCACTTCTTTGTTACGTAAATCTAAGTAACGATACTTTAATCTCGTATCTTCACTTACTTTTTTGCTTGTTCTAATATCAAATGGTAAAACACTTAAAGAACGACTTAAAACTTCTAAAGAAGAAACAAGAAGTTCTATTTCACCTGTTTTTAGTTTAGAGTTATAAGTTTCTTCACTACGATGGCGAATAACCCCATTTACTTTAATAACACTTTCTTTACTTAGATGGGCAAACATCGTATCATCATTAGAAACAATTTGTAAAGTATCCGTAGTGTCACGAAGATCTAAGAATAAGACACCGCCATGATCACGAATATTTTCAATCCAACCACTCACGGTAATCGTCTTACCAATATCTTCTTTTTTTAAGTCTTTGATTTCACAATCACGATAAATATTTTCTTTCATAAACATCCTTTCTAGAATTCACAAGAACCTGGAACTCTTGGGTAAGCGATAACATCACGAATATTATCAACTCCTGTTAGATAAATTAAAAGCCTTTCAAAGCCCATACCAAAACCAGAATGAACTACCGTACCGTATTTGCGTAAATCGGTATACCATTTTAACTCTTCTGTATTCATATGAAGTTCTTCCATACGTTTTAAAAGTTTGTCATAATCTTCTTCTCTTTGACTACCACCCATAAGTTCACCGGATAAAGGAACTTCTAGGTCTACAGCACGAACAGTTTTACCATCTTCATTTTGTTTCATATAAAAGGCTTTAATATCTTTAGGCCAATCGGTGATGAAAACAGGGCCATGGAAATATTCTGTAATAAAGGTTTCATGTTCTTTATGAATATCTTCTCCATATTCTGGTTCAAATTCCCATTTTTGATTAGCATTTTTTAAAATAGTAATAACCTCTTCATGAGTAACACGGGTAAAAGTACTTTTAGTTAATGTTTCTAGTTTGTTAATTAAGCCATTAGAAACGAATTTATCTAAGAAAGCTAATTCATCTTTGCCATGCTCTAAAACATAAGAAACAATATGTTTTAACATATCTTCTTCAATATCCATTAACTCATCTAAATCACAGAAAGCAATTTCTGGTTCTACCATCCAAAATTCTGCGGCATGCGTTTTTGTATTAGAGTTTTCTGCTCTAAAAGTAGGGCCAAAGGTGTAAACTTTTGAAAAAGCGGTGGCAAAAGTTTCAGCTTCTAGTTGTCCGGATACGGTTAAAGAAGTTTGCTTACCAAAGAAATCTTTTTTATAATCTACTTCTCCTTTTATCTTATCTAAAGGTATTGTTGTTACTTGAAACATTTCGCCAGCTCCTTCACAGTCTGAAGCGGTAATTAAAGGAGCATTAAAATAAATATAACCTCTTGTTTGAAAGTATTCATGAATGGCAAAGGCTGCTAAAGAACGAATACGAAAGACTGCTTGAAATAAGTTAGCTCTTGGTCTTAAATGAGCAATACTTCTTAAAAATTCTTTACTATGTTTTTTAGGTTGTAAAGGATAATCTTTCGCACATTCTCCAAGTAAAGTGATTTTAGTTGCTTTTAATTCAATACTTTGGGTTCCTTCTCCTTTTTTTAAGATGCCTTCTACTTCAATAGAAGAACCAAAGTTAATGGTATCTACTTCTTTAAAATTTGGTAAAGTCGTATCATAAACAACTTGAAGTTTTTTAATAGAAGTTCCATCTGATAAATCAATAAAACCAAAGTTAGAACCATGACGATGATTACGAATCCAACCACTCACCTTAATTTCTTTATCTATTAATTTTTCTTCATCTTTATAAATATCCATTAAATACATTTTTATTCATTCCTTTCTTTAAACAAAAAAACCTAAGTAATTCATAAGGACGACTCAAAAAGCCGCGGTGCCACCTTATTTTACCTAGGTACTCTCAAAATTAGTTTTATCGGTTCAACCGTCTTAAGGATATAAAGAGTTGTTTTTCAAAAAGTATTATAAAAGCATTTTCACCCATTAGCTCTCTCTTTGTTATAAATATTCTTTTTTACTCGTCTCTTTCTTAAAAAGATCTTCTTTATTTTAACCCTTTTTATAAGAAATCGTCAACATTTTTTAAATAAGTATGTTATTTTTTCTCATTTTTCCTTACGATATATAAACTAAATAGACATAATAATAATAAAACTATAATTTCTATCGTTCTATTAGAGGTATCTTCCAAAATCGTGGGATTTTGAGGATCAATTTTAATAATTCTCTTTTTCCCTATATATAATTTTGAATTAAACAATGCCGGTCTAGTAGCCTCCCATTGTTTTCCCTTATAATCAAATTGATATACTTCATATTGATGCCAATTTGTTTCAGAAGATGACGTTGTTATATTATACTCTGTTTCAACGCGAATCATTGTAGCAGACACTTTTTCATAATCTTTTGTAATGACGTAACCATTAACTAGCAGAAATAGCATTGTTAAAGTAAGAACTATCAGCATGATTTTGCCAATAATTTGTGCTCTTTTTTTAGAAATATCATTCATATGTTTCTTTCCTTTCATCTTTTTAGTGCCTAAATTTTTAATATATTGATTATTTTTTTAAAAATACTAATGCCACATCATTTTATTACGATACTCTTCTTGTAAATAAGAATTAGATAAATGAGTATAAATTTATTTGATCCCTAAGTTTTCATATTCTCGTAATTCTTACGACTACTTTTATTTTATCTAAAATTCAAACATTTTTCTAGTGCCATCCTATTCAGAAACATAAATTAAAGAATCATTAAACAAAAAAAACTAAGTAATTTATAAGGACGACTAAAAAAACATGGTGCCACCTTATTTTACTTAGGTACTTTCAAAAATATTTTTATTGATTCAAACATCTTGAGGACATAACTTTGTCCTCATTAAAACCTATTTGCTAATTTTATTTTTCATAAACTTTTCTTAATTTCTTTAAGTTTTTGGATTGTATGTTACTCTTATCACTTTTGATACTTAAATATTATTATTTTATGATCTATTCTATTATTTTTTATCTTATTCGCTATTTTGGGACCATATATTACTTCAAAACATTTCTTGGCTTCACTATAGGAATTAAAATCAAAATATGTATCTATTTGTTTAACAACTGTAAAATCATTAGATAAAATCCAATTATTGTAATCTTTTGTTCTAGTGTTTTCAGTTCTGTCTCTTATTTCCTCAAACTCACTATTTTCATCATTTTCAATTAATATGATTGTTCCATTAGATTTTAATAATCTCTTTAATTCATTAATACATTTATTTCTTTCATCTAAATCAATAATTGTTCCTAACACCCATGAGCAAACTATCAAATCTACTTGATCACTTTCTAAATTAATATTTGATAAATTTGAGCAAATAAATTCTGATGTTTCTTTTTTTGCTTTAATTTTTGCTTTATCTAATTGCTTTTCTGATAGATCTATTCCAATATATTTTTGAGAATTTTTCTCTAAAACATTTAAAAATTTTCCGGTGCCACAGCCTGCATCTAAAACTATTTTATTTCTACAAATACTGCTTAAATACTTTTCAACTTTGTTTTCTCCATCCTCAGCGGCACTAAAAATTTCATAATAATCATTATCTTCATAGTACGCTTTAGAATTTTTTAAGAGATTTTTTGTATTCATTTTCATCACCTTTTTTAATAATTTTTGTCTCTGGATAAATCATATCAACTATATATTTAGCAATATTTTGCGATTTACCTATTGCCGGTCTAAAATGCATGTGTATTCCAGGTACTGTATTTATTTCAATTATTCTATAGCTATCATCATTTTGTTCTTGTTCTATTGAATTAGTCATATAATCAATTCCAACATACGGAAGACCAGGAAAAGCCTCTAACACTTTCATTCCTATATCAATTACATCAGAATGTACTCTATCCGTATAATCTTCACATATCCCACCCATAGCAACATTAGAATTTGGTCTTAAATATATTTTTTCTCCATAATCTGGAATAGTGTCCATGTTTATACCATTTGATTTAATATATTTATACATTTCTTCATCAATTAATATTTCACATAAGGCGTTTGTTCTTGGATTCATTCTACGATAATTTTCTATAGCAATTAATTCTTTTATACTATGAATTCCATCGCCAAAAACATGGGCAGGATCTCTGTGCAAAACTGCATAATCCCTATTTTTTGTAATAAACACTCTATATTCTTTTGCTTCAAAATATTCTTCGATTAACACTTTAGTTTTTTGTCCCTTATTTTGCATTATCTTTTCTATCGCTTTTAACAATTCGCTTTCAGAAGTGATATTAGTATAAACATCATATCCGTGGGAACCAAAAACTGGTTTTAAGACAACAGGACAATCAAATATTTTAAAAGCTTTTAAAATATAATCAGAATCAGTGACATTAAATACTTCACCCATTGGAACACTAATCCCGTTATTTTGTAATATATGTTTTGTAATTCCTTTATCTCCAGCAAGTACTGAGATATTATATGGCATTATAGATGAATCTCTATCATATATTAACTCATCATGTCCATTATAAGATGATTTTATTAATTCTAAATTTTCATCTAATATTTCAACGCTTATTCCTCTTTTTAACATTTCATATATTAATATTTTTTGGTTAGAATGCAAATTTTTATAAAGATTTTTCATCTTACCATCTGCTTTCACCAGAGTTGTGACTTTCACTTGAACTATTATATGATGGATAACTAGAACTAGCATAATTTTTTTTAGGTATTGCAGGTTTTCGAACTAATTTTTTGACACTACTTATAGCATCATCTAGTTCACTATTAGATCTTTCTAACATTCTTAATACTTCTTCCTCTTCTGTTCTTCTTTTAGCTTCATCTCTTAATCTTTTTAATTCTTCAATCTTTTGTTTTCTTTGAGATAACGCTTGATTGATTTTAGGATTATTGGATGCGATATTAAGCATTTCGCTTTCTAATTTTTCTATTAAAGAATCAATATCTTCTAAATTATTATATCTGCTATTATTTGACTGTTCTCTAAAATCACGATGACTTTCCCCATCATTTCTACTTTCACTTGAGTTAGACATATATGATGGAGTGTATCTACTTTCACTATTATTTCTACTTTCTGACATTTTATTTTCCTCCTCTTTCTAAAATTAAAACACCATCTTTTTTATCGTGTATACTTCCTTCTAAAGCACTTTTAAATTCGACTCGTCGGAAGTTTGAAAATATTTTTTTAACTTTTCTTAAATCATCTATTTCTGTTCTAGGATTTGAAGTTCCTATGTCATATAAATAGGCAAAATATATTGTATTTACTCTATTTTGAAATTTTTTTAATAAATCTCTATACTTTTTTAATTCATCACTGCGATACATCAAGTTTAAGTAGTCAGATATATTAGATAAAAACATATAATCAAAATCTTCATCTAATCTCAAATCATTTAAACTTGCATTAATAAATTTAATATTTGTTTCTTTTATCCGCTGTTTTAATAAATTATATTTATTTTTAGATAAATATAAATTTTGATATAGCTTACTATAAGGATTAAAATATTTTGTAACGAATAATGATGAATTTTTTAATTCAATCCCATTATTATTAAATTTTGCCAAATGTTCTATCCAAAAAATTTTACTTTCGTTGGGCATATCTAAATTTAAAATAGTATTATAATTCAAATTCATTTTGTCTTCAAATAAAAGAAATGATACAAAATCTTCATAAGATAAATTCTTTACAGCGCTAATTTTTAAATCCATATATGGTTTTGTTAACGGATTAATATCAAATGTTGTTATTTCTGTTGCCCCTTGTAATACGGCATTTAGTATGTGATCAGTTGAACCTGTTACAGTAATAACTTTTTTGTCCGTTAAATCTAGTTCTTTCATATATCCAGCAATATTCTCAGAAGTAAAAGGATAAATGCTATTAAATCTTTCCATAACATTTTCCTCTATTTTTAGCATCTAAAAATCTTACTAATGCTTTATCTTGTTTAATTTCTTCTAAAGAATTATTTCTTAATGATTTAGTTGTTATACATGTCTTATCATTTTCTAATACCCAAGGACATGGACTTACATTTCCAAAATTATTTATATATAAAAATCTATCTCCTGCAGGACATTTTTGAACAAAATTAGGTTGTTTTCCAAAATTATAATTAACTGTTATTTGTTTATTGTATTTTTCTCTTAATTCATCAATTTGAGAAATTAATACTTCATTTGATAATGTTTTAACTAATGTTCTATTTTGTCCTGCAACCGGTTCCATTATTGAAAAGATTATTTCATCTGCTTCTAAACAAGCGGAATCCAAAATCAAACTTTCTAAATCATATTGATTATCCCTATGTATAACAGAACCTATTCTAACTTTATTAACAGATTTTCTTAATGCTTCTAAACCTTTTATAGTTCTTTCGTAAGTATTATTTCCTCTTACTGATTCATGTTCCAATTTATTTCCATCTAAACTAACATGTATCATTTTTAACTTTAACTGATTTAGTAATTCTACTTTTTCAGGAGTGATTAACGAAGCATTAGTTGATATATCTGTAATTAATCTTTCACTTGCATATTTTAAAATTTCTAAAATATCTTTTCTTAAAAATGGTTCACCACCAGTTATCTTTAAATGTTTAAAATTATGTAAAACCAATTCATCTATAATATGGTAACACTCTTTTGTTGTTAGTTCTCCATCAATCTTTTTATTATTACAAGAAAATATGCAATAAGAACAATTATAATTGCATTGGTGTGTAATTTCCCAAATTGCTTTACCTTCATTATTTGGTAAAGTAAATTTGCATTCCATATTATTTAAGAATTCATTAATTATGTTTATATCATAACTATTATCAGTATTAATTATTAAAAAATTATCACTTTGGTATCTTTTTAAATTATCTATTCTTTGAAGTTCAAATCTTTTTAATATATCTTCTTTTGATAAATCACTTGTACTTAATCTTTTTAATCTTGTTTTATCAGAAGCAGTAACATAGATTATTTTATCAAAATGATTTTGCAAGTTATCATTAAGTATCAAAGCCCAATCCACAATTATTGTTTTATTATCAATACAATCTAAATAATTAAATAAATATTTATATAATATTACTTTATATCTTTTCATATATTCTTCATTGCTATAAATATATTTATTCAAAATCAAAGAATTGATTTCATCATATTCTTTTAATTCAGGTATTACATTTTTCAATTCTGAAACATATAAATCATTTTTGTATAAACTTCTTCTAAAAATATCTACATCTACATAAATGTAATCAAGATTATATTTTAAAATATCATGACATATTGTAGTTTTTCCTGATGACATTCCGCCTGTTATCCCTATTAATCTATTCATACCAACACATCCCGTACTTTATTGGAGTAAATGCTGCTATTTTAGTATTTTTATCAGCATGTTCAAACAATCCCCAATCTATATCTTTCGAAACTATATTGTAATTTTCTTTTTCTAATTCTTTTATAAGATTATTTATTTCATTAGTTAAAACGTTATTTTCTATATTTGGTTTATTACTATGTATATATTGAGTTTTATTTAAAATATCCTTGTTTTCATTATATAAAGGTGTTCCAACACGATACGCTAAATAATGAAGTCTTAATTCATGAGGCATGATGGATAAAATTAAATCTTTGGTTTTTATAATATCTTCTTTGGTTGATGATGGATAATCTAATATAAAACTCGTTCTAATTCTATAACCAATTTTCTTTGTTTCTTCTATTACTTGTTTTATATAATTAATATCCATTTCTTTATTCATTAATTTCAATAATCTTTCACTACCAGTTTCAATACCATAATGAACCCATCTAAATCCAACTTTATACATATATTTTAAAAGTTCTTTGTCATAACATTTAATACTACATAAAGCACCAAATAAACATTTGATATTTCTTTTTTCAATTTCTTTGCAAATTTCAATCATTCGCTCTTTATTAACCGTGGCATTGTCATCTAAAAAAATTATTTTCTTCGTATGATATTTTTCTATTAACATTTCTATTTCGTTTATAACATCTTTAACATTTCTTCCATTCCACTTACCAAAATAATATGGGGTAGTACAAAATTTACAAGTTCCCACACAGCCTCTTGAAGTGATTATAGTTCTTGTATCCATGTACTTAGTAATATCCAGCAAATCTCTATTGGGAATTGGTAAGTGATTATAATCATTAGTTAAAATTTTCTTTTCAGTAATGTATACATTTTCTTTAGCTTTAATAACTAAATTAGGAATACTTTTTAACTTTTCTAGATTATTAATATTTTCTATTACATCAACAATAATTTCTTCTGCTATTCCTTTAATAACAATATCTATACCATTATCTAAAAATTTTTGATAAAAATGAGCGGATGTTTTTCCAATCATTATAAATTTGCTAGGTTTGTTTGTATTATAAATTGTTTCAAAAATGTTTTGTATTGCTTCAGAAGTATGTAATGGTAACTGATAATCATAAACAAAAACAACTATATTTTCATCTAATAAATATTCATTAATATCGTTGGCCATTCTATTAACATCCATATCAATTACTTTTACATTATTAAATTTTTTATTAATAACTGTTGCTATCTGTAATACATCTAATGGTTCTGCCAAAATAGACCTATTTGTAAATGGCTTGTTTGCCGGATTAATTACTAAAATATTCATAATAAATCCTCCCTAAAAATTGGTTTCTATTATAGCACAAAATTCATTTAATAGTTATGATTTTATTACTTTTGTATAGTCGTGATCTAAAATATATATATAGAAATATAATAAAATGATAGTTTTATTTAATGAATTATCTCTTATTGTATCATCAAAGAATACATCATTGCCGCATCATTTTATTACGATACTCTTCTTGTAAATAAGAATTAGATAAATGAGTATAAATTTCTGTGGTTCCTAAGTTTTCATGGCCTAATAAGCTTTGAACTGTTTTAATATCTGCCCCATTAGAAAGAAGATGCGTAGCAAAAGTGTGTCTCAAAGTATGAGGTGATAAATGATGACTAATACCTGAAAGTGTTGCCTTTTTTTCTATCATTTTAAAAATACTACTTCGGCTTAATTTTCCTCCTCTTTGGTTTACTAATAAATAATCATGTTTTTCTTTCTTTAATAAGCTTGATCGCACGTCAAGGTATTTACTTAAAGCTTCCTTCGCTACCTCACCATAATAAACGGTACGATATTTTTGGCCTTTTCCTTTAACCACAATAATTCTTTCTGATCTATTAATATCTTTTAATTTAACATCTGATAATTCACTAACACGAAGACCCGTTGAATAAAGAAGCTCTAAAACAAGATAGCATTCGATATCCCAAGGTGTTTCAAGATGATCAAAATGTAAAAGCTTTTCTACTTCTTCATAATTTAAAGTATTAGGTAAAGGTTTATTTAGTTTAGGATTATGAATTTTTTCAAAAACATTATTTTCAATCAAGCCTTTTTGTTCTAAATATCGGTAAAAACTGCGAAGAGCACTTAAGTGTCTAGCGATACTTTTGTTTTTATATTTTTCTTGATCTAACAATTTTAAATATGTTCTTACATCTTCTTTTGTCAAAGATAAATATGACAAGTTCTTTTCCTTTAAAAATAAAACAAACTCATCTAAATCAGTTTGATAAGCTAATGCTGTGTTTGGTGATGCCATCTTCACATCTGTCAAGTATTGTAAAAACTCTTCAACTCTATTTTTCATTTATATCACGTTTTTATTCTAGCATCTTTATTGTCAAATGAAAAGGTATTTGCTATAATTCTTTTAGGTGATGAAAAGATGATGACAACTTTACAAATTATAGTTAACAAAGCATTGACGTTCATTTGTAAATTATTTCATAGAAATGGTAGTCAATTTCCAGGAGCTATCAGTTACAATATGAATCAACATGTCCTAGAAAAAATTAAATATCCCAAATATGTGATTGGTGTCACAGGTTCTAGTGGTAAAGGTACCACAACCCAGATGATTTATCACATTTTAACGGATGCTGGTTTAGATGTGAGTTACAATGCTTCTGGAAGTAACGGTATTCGTGGGATTACTACCTTGGTTTTAAATAGCTGTACCCTAACAGGTAAATTTAAACATGATGTTTTACTTTTAGAACTTGATGAAAGACACTTGCATTTAGCTTTTGGCAAAAATAAAATGACTCATCTTGTGGTAACTAATATTACTCGTGATCAACCAGCTAGAAACGGTTCTCCAGATCTTATCTATGATGCCATTTTTAATGCCATTGATGAAAAAACAACTCTTATTTTAAACGCAGATGATCCAGGTCTTATGAAAGAAAAGATTAATTTTAAAGGTAAAATCGTTACTTATGGTATTAACAAAACAAAAGATTCTTATTCAAAAAAAGAAAACTTTTCAGTAGATAATGCTTACTGTCCAAAGTGTCATAAAAAACTTGTTTATTATTATTACCATTATGGTCATATTGGTTCTTATTATTGCCAAAACTGTGACTTTAAAAGAGGAACTCCTGATTATACAGCAACTAAAGTTGATTTAAAAAATAAAACTATGTTAATTAACAATAATGAAGTTTGTTTGAATAAAAATTTTCTTTTTACAGCTTATGCTACTCTAGCCGCTTATGCTCTTACAGATACAATAGGTATCAAAGAAAAACAAATTTTATATGCTTTAAATGATGATATGATTGAATCTAAAAGAGGCCTTGAATATAAAATTGATAATCGTAATGTTTTAATGCTTGAAAGTAAAAATGAAAATGCTTTAAGTTATTATCAATCCTTACGCTATATCATAAATGAAGAAGGTCAAAAAAGTGTTATTCTAGGTTTTGATAACGTTTCAAGAAGATATAAATTTAACGATTTAAGCTGGCTTTGGGATGTTGATTTTGAACTTTTAAATGACGATAGCATCGAGAAAATATTTTTAATTGGTCGGTTTAAATGGGATGTTTTAGTAAGACTTAAATACGCGAAAATTAAAGCCAAAAAAATCGTTCTTATTGATGACTTAAACGATTTAATTGATACGGTTAAAAAAGAATCAACCGGCGATATTTATACTATGGTATGTTTTGATATGACAGAAATCATCAAAAAGAAAATAAAGGAGTATAATAATGGAAACAATTAAAATAGCACATTTATATTATGATCTTATGAATTTATATGGCGAACATGGTAATGTAAGATGTTTAACTCACCATTTAGAAAGCCATGATGTTCGTGTTATTGTTCACAATTTAAGCATTGATGATAAAATTAAATTTGATGATTATGATATTTTTTATATCGGAAGCGGTTCTAAAGACTCTTTTCTTCTTACCTTAAACGATTTAATGAAACGAAAAGAAGATATTGTGAAGGCTTATAATAAAAATAAATTTTTCTTTGTCACAGGAAATGCCTTAGATTTCTTCGGAGAAAGCTTCACTACGATAGATGATGTTAAATATGAAACATTAGGATTATTTAAATATCAAAGTTATGAAACAGATTTTCGTATTGTTGGAGAACAAGTATTTGAAATGAAAGATTTAAAAGATGAAGTTATTGGTTTTGAAAATAGAAATTCTGTTTTAAAAAATGTTCACGAAAAAAACTTATTTACGGTTAAATCTGGAACAGGTTATGCTCCTAATGAAACAAAAGATGGTATTTTAAAGAAACATTTTTATGGTACTTATCTTCTAGGTCCTTTATTTATTCGTAATCCTTATTTTACAGAAAAAATAATCAAGGAAATATTAAAACAAAGAAGATTAGAATACAATCCTTTTGAAGATGACATAGAAATAACTGCTTATCATGAATATCAAAAAAATTTATTAAACGAAAAAGAAGACGAATAAGTCTTCTTTTCTATTACTTAGAAACTGGTATCTATTTTATTTTGAATCTAAAGAATCTACAGAACAAGTAAATTCATTATTTTGATAAGTAATTGCAACATAAGTTTTAGATGAAATCTTAGCTTGCTTTCTAGGGTCTATTAAATCATCATCACTAATAAGACCTTGTTCTAATAATACATTTACGGCGACTGAACATTTTCCTTTGGTTACACATGTATTTCGAACTGTTTTGCCAGCATTCAAATGAATATAACTACAAGCAGCTTTGGTAAGAGTTGATTTAAAAAGATCATATTGTTTATCTTGTTCTTTATTTAAAATACCACTCATATTAGAAACAATAACCATACCCAAGACACCTAAAAGAGCAATGGTAATAACAAGCTCCACTAATGTAAAACCTTTTTTATTCATTTAAGTTCACCTATTTTCTGTCCACATTTTATCACAGCTTCTTCGCCATTTAAAGATCTTTCTAATAACTTTACAGGTTCTTTTAAAGTATCTTTCATAAAGCATAGAATCACTGTAGAGCCACCAAAGAAAAACATCCCCTTTTCTTCTCCTTTTTTAAAAGTCTTTTGATAATGATTAAAGATTTTCCCAACACCTAAAGCTCCAACTTCGATATATAACACATCTTTAAAATTTTTAGTTTCAAGAAAAGAATACTCTCTTGTATTTTCTAAATAAACATGTGTTTTCTTTAATGCAACATCTCGAACAGTATGAAAAGCCCCATTTATTTTTTTAGCAAATAAAAGATTACCATCATCAAAATAATGATAACGATGATAATGTGTTGGAATAAGGCGAAAAACATATAACAAGCCCTCATTATATTTTTTAGCCAAACCATGATTTAAAATCAAATCTTCTAAAGAATATTCTAATCCTTTTATATTAAATTCACTTTGAAAATTTATACGATAAGCACTTAGATAAGCATCACATGGTGAACAAAAATCACTGGAATGATTAGAAAAATCTATTCTCTTTTTTTCTCTTGTAAAAAAATCATTAAAACTAGTGTAATCCTCCTTCTTATAAGGCTTCATATCCATTTGATTTTCCTTTATAAAACTAGGAATTATTTTTTTAGATATTTTAGAATCATAAAATTTACCCATTAAAGTGGTTAAACCTTTTGATGTAACCAACGGAAGTAGTTTTTGACCTAAATAATTTTCATAAAGAAAAGATAAAAATTTGTTTTCTTGATATTCTTTTACATACAAAAGTGTATCAGAGCTCCAAGAAGAACTATCCCGTAAATCACACATACAATCTCACCCTTTCCTTTTAAATGAGGAACTTTAAGTTTTGATATTTGAAGTATTGCTACAATAATCATACTTGATACATAAATATAAGAAAAAACGTCTGTGAAATTATGAAAAAGTAAATAAATCGTTGGAAAAATAAGAGCTGCCGGGGTCACAGGAAGACCAGTATAATACTTTCTTGATGTCGTTTCTTTTGTTCTTCTAATTTCTTCATCTACATTGAACCACGCCAGACGAGAAATAGCCGTTAAAAGATAAATTAGGCACAAAACTTGAAACCACATATGATCTTTGGCAACATTTAGACCAATAAACAAAGGAGCCGCCCCAAAACAAATGACATCTGATAAAGAGTCTAATTGAATCCCATATCTTTTAGCAAAATCAGAACGATTCTTTTTAGTTCTCGCTACAGTACCATCCAAAGAATCAAAAAGTCCAGAGGCCATCAAACTTAATAAACTATATAAAATAGAACCAGACATAGAAAAATAAATACTTAATATGCCACATAAAGTTCCTAAAAATGTAAATAACGTTGTATAATCAAAAATTCCTATCATAAATCTACTACTCTCTTTCTTTTAACGGAATGAAATATTAAATAAACTATTGCACATAAAATAACAAATAAATAAAAGCTTAAAGTTCTCAGTAAAATCATTGCAGAAGTGGCAAGTAATGGTCCATAAACAGCTTCGTTAACAGCTAATAAAAGGTTTTCACTAACCACAACGCCACCAGGGAAAGGAACAAAATCACTGGCAAGGGTAATTCCTACTTGAACGGCAATTAAATAAAAAACACTATAATCATGAAGGCCAAAAGATAAATAAATAATGTAACTAACGCCCAGTAAAGAAAGCCTTTGAAGAATCATATAAAATAAACCTTCCACTAAAATAAGTGGTTTCTTTTTGGTTAGTTCGGCACAGGCCGCATAATCTTTTAAAGCATTCTGAAATTCTTCTTTTTTCTTTTCCTCATTTTTAATTAGATGAAGCCTACTTCCTAAATGAATTAATTTCAACATAAATTTTGGAAATATTTTACGACTATATACAAGAAGTAAGAAAAGGAAAATAACTAAAATTGTTGTAACAAAACCTAATATCACTAAAATCATAAAAACTTTATTAATCGAAAACAAAGAATGAAAATAAAAAGGAAACAAAATGAAAGCTAATAATATTAAGGCAATTTTATAAAGAATAGTATTAAGAAGAATGATAATGCTATTAATTCGATAAGGAATATTATCTTTATTCATTTCATACATTTCTACTGGTTGACCGCCCATACTACTAGGAGTGATGGCTGAGAAATAATTTTCTGTACAAACATAACCTAAAGAAGCTAATAAAGTTGTTTTTTTGCCAAAATGAAATAACATTCTTTTTAAGAAGAAAGCTCCCCAAAAAGCATAAAAAAACATAAAGACAACGCCCCAAGATAAAATGGCAACATGACAGTTTTGTAAAGAAATCTTTAAAGCCTCTAAAGAATAATCTTTTAAAATAAAATAATAAGTGGCAAAAATAAGCAATAAGAAAAACAATATAAATAAAATATACCTCTTTTTAGACTTCACTTTTATCACCATCTTAATGGTAGCATAGAAAAGCAAAAAAAGCCAGATTTTAACCTGACTTTCTTTTTATTTCTCTAATAAACTTAATTTTAACTTTTCAGCTTCTAATTTTTCTTGTTCTTCCTTGACAAGTTTTTCAGGAGCTTTTTTCACAAAGTTTTCATTTGCTAATAATTTTTCACGTTTTTCAATACTTGCTTTTAAGGAAGATATTTCTTTTTCTTTTTTCTCAATATCTTCTTTGCTTTCTTCTTTTTCATCACATAAAGTCATATTGTAGTTTTTATAAACTACTTCATATTTATTTTGACTTTGACTTTCAGAAGCTATATGATCTGTTATTTTTAACATTTGCATAATAAAGCTATAATCTTCTTTATTATTTAATAAAACGTGATATTCTTTGCCAATATTATGTTCTGCTTTCATATTTCTGAATAAACGAATGAACTCCATTTCATCATCAACTTCTAAAGAAATATCCTTAAACACTTCTTTTTTGTCATATTTTGGATATTCACTTAACATAATAGTATCTTTTGTTTCTAAAACTTTTTGATAAATTTCTTCTGTTACAAAAGGCATGAATGGATGAAGCATTTTTAAAATACCTACTAAAACTTTACGTAAAACAAGTTTTGTTGTATTTTCACTCATATGGAATTTTGCCATCTCAATATATTTATCACAGAAATCTTCCCAAATGAAACGATATAAAATGGTACCCACATTTTGGAATTCAAATTTATCCATATATTTTGTTACGGCTTTCACCGTTTCATTATATTTTGTTAAAATCCATTTATCTTCTTTATTTAAAGTGAGTTCTTCTTTTTCATCTAAACCATCTAAATTCATCATGACAAAACGAGAGGCATTCCAGATTTTATTAATGAAATTCCAGGTACTTTTTACTTTTTCTTCATCATATCTTAAATCGGTTCCACCGGCAGTAGAAGTTGTTAAATAGTATCTTAAAGCGTCAGCTCCATAAGAATCAATAACATCCATAGGATCTACCCCGTTACCAAGGCTTTTACTCATTTTTCTTCCTTGCTTATCCCGAATTAAACCATGAATATAGCAATATTCAAAAGGACGAGTGTTTGTGAAATGAAGACCTTGGAAAGTCATTCTATTAACCCAGAAAGGAATAATATCATAACCTGTTACTAATACATTCGTTGGATAATATTTAGAAAGTAAATCTGTATTTAAAGGCCAACCAAGTGTTGAAAAAGGCCATAAAGCACTAGAAAACCAAGTGTCTAAAACGTCTTCATCTTGAACCCAACCTTCTTCTTTAGGTGCTTCCATCCCCACATAAATTTCATCATCTTTATACCAAGCTGGTATTTGATGTCCCCACCAAAGTTGTCTTGAAATACACCAGTCATACGTAATTTCCATCCAGTGATTCATTATTTTTTCATAACGAGCTGGTAAAAATTTAACTTTAGTTTCTTTATTTTTTTGATTTTCCAAAACGGCATCTGCAAGAGGTCTCATCTTAACAAACCATTGTTTAGAAACAATAGGTTCGACCATAGCATCGGTTCTTTCAGAATGGCCAACACTATGAACGATAGGCTCTACTTTGAGTAAGTAACCTTTTTCTTTTAATTCTTCTAATAATTTTTCACGACATTCGAAGCGATCCATACCAGCATAAGAAAGACAATTTTCGTTCATGGTACCGTCTAAGTTTAGAATATCAATACCTTCTAAGTTATGTCTTTTACCTACTTCATAGTCATTAGGGTCACTTTTAGGAGTAATTTTAACGCAACCCGTACCTTTTTCCATATCAGCATGTTCATCAGCAATAACAGGTATTTCTCTATTTACAAGAGGCAAAATAACTGTTTTACCAATATATTTTTGATATCTTTTATCGTCTTTGTTAACGGCAACAGCCATATCGCCAAACATTGTTTCAGGACGAGTTGTTGCCACATCTAAGTATTCGTCTGTTCCTTTAATAGGATATTTTAAATGATAAAAATTACCTGGTACGTCTTTATAAATAACTTCTTCATTTGATAAAGCTGTTTTAGCAACAGGATCCCAGTTAATCATTCTTTCCCCACGATATATAAGACCTTCGTTATATAAATCAACAAATACTTTACGAACTGCTTTAGATAAACCTTCATCTAAGGTAAATCTTTCTTTAGAGTAATCTACACTTAAACCAAGTTTAGCCCATTGACGATGGATATTAGAAGCATATTCATCTTTCCATTTCCAAGCTTCTTTTAACCAATCTTCTCTTTTTATGCTACGAGGGTCAATTCCTTCTTCACGAAGTTTTTTATCAACTTTTGCTTGCGTAGCAATACCCGCATGATCCATTCCAGGAACCCATAGAGCATCAAAGCCTTGCATTCTTTTATAACGAATCATAATATCTTGAATAGATGTATCCCAAGCATGGCCAAGATGTAATTTTCCTGTTACATTTGGAGGTGGAATAACAATACAAAATGGTTTTCCTTCATTTTTACCACTTTCAAAATATCCTTGTTCTTTCCAAGAATTATATTTTCCCTCTTCTACTTCTAAATGATTATATTTTTTATCGATTAAGTCCATTTTGCTTTTCCTCCATTATTTTAGCGTAAAGTTTTAAAAGATCTTTACTATTTATGTCTTTTATTTTATCACGAGCTGCGACATATTTTGCAAGATGAAATCTTTTAACTCCTTCTTCTAACTCTTCTGCAAAATTTTCAACAAAATAAACCACTTGTTCTGAAGATATAACGTCTGGAAAAAAGGCAATTAAATCGCTAACATCGTCCATAATAGCTAACATTTGATAAAATTTTGCTGCATTAAGACAATTGTCATACATGCTTTTAGTTTCTGGTTGTGCTTGATAATTTGCATCTATCTCTTGTTTTAAAATTTCAGCAGCTACCATATCATGTCTTATATTTTCTGACTCAGGAACACCTGAAAACACCTCTCCTGTTTTAGTAACTAATAAAACTTCTCTCATCAAACCAAATCCTTTCTAAAATAAAAAAAGATGGTCCCACAAAGGAGTCAAAGTTTGACGGTACCATCCTTATTTTTTCTTTTTCTTGATAAAGGAGACATCTCCTATATGCATTCGTTAACAACCTTCTAAAATGATTTTTGTTTATTTGCACCAACCATAAACTCTCTTTAAAAAATCGATTTTATACTCCTTTAACTTCCTCGCATTTCCTAAATATCATACCAGCATATCACTTAAAAATCAAGATAGTTTAATAGTTTGTCTTAAACTATTACCAACATATACTTTTAGATTTGTTTCTTCTAAAACTGTTTTACCTTCATTACCCGCTAACGAGAAAGTATCGCTAATCACTTTATTATTCATTAAGTCATAAACATAAAAGGTGTCATCATTCGTCGTACAGTTTAAATATTTACCTGTAAAGGATAATTTTTTAAAACGAATATCTAATTTTTCATTATTATTATAATCAATCAAAACATTATCATTATTAAGGGTTTCAATGATAATCACATCGCCATTAAAAGCTACGATAGGTTCTGTAATATTTTCTGTTAAAGTTGCATCATTAGTATCTATAATATTCCAAGCCCCATCTTTTAAGGTAATAAAATAATCGGAATTTAAAAGATCATCACTTTCTTCATAAGAAAGGCCAACAAACTCATAATTATCTTCAAAAGAGATAATCATATGAGGCATATTTAGAAAACTCATTACACCGTAATTGCCATCCATATCAGCTAAAATAACATTGTCATTAGTTAGTCCTTGACCATAGTCTTTTACTTCTTTATAAGTTGTTGTTTTATAAGCTGATTTTGTTTTTATATCATATAAGAAAGTTATTCCATCATCCGTGATAAAAGCATATCTATCTTGAATAACTTTAACGTAATCTGTAGAATTAATAAAAGTCTTTTTATATGTACCATCTGTCACGGTATTTTTAGCAATATCACAATCATCAGAAGTACATTCATAATTACCAATTAACTCGCCATCTTCCGTATAAAACCATAATTTATTATCAAAAAATTTTTCTTTATTCGTGTTTGGCTTTTCATTATTAATAACGATCTGTTTTTTAGAATGATGCAAAAACATTCCATATCCTCCTAAAAAGGAAGAAAGGACGAGTAAAATAACAATCGTTATCCCTGCACTTTTAGTTATTTTCTTGTCCATCTGTCGTCTCTTCTTTCTCACTTACATAACTACCATCTAATAAGAATTTTAAAGGAGCATTATAAGTATTATTGGTATTACCAATTTCGACATAAATATATTTACTATCAAAAGTAATTCTAAAGGCATTGACATTGCTACCATAATAGCGATCTGTTAAAAGTTTAAGACCATTTTCACCTTTTTCATCCCCATTTACTTCATAAATGTATTCTTTATTCGGCTCATCATAACGATATAAATGAACACGATGGTTAATAACAGCTGCATAAAAATCATCATAAAGTTCTACATAATTATAAGCAGTACTACTTATTTCTTTATCAAATGAATGAACAAAGAACATGTTATCTTTAAAAGTTTTCAAATAATTTTTGTAATAATCAACAATTGGAGAAGCTTTATCTTCAGTTTGTTTAGAACCATTTTTATCATATAAAGAATATTTATTATTTTCTGTCACCACAAAGTAGTCGCCTAAACGTTTAATTTCAGATTTATTAAATTGAATAACAGAACTTACGCCATCACTCGTTATTTTATTAACGCCGTATTTACCACTAGCTTTTGAAACAGCAATAAAGTATAAATTAGAAGGAGTAATAAAAGTTACATCTTCACCACCTGTATAAGAAGAAGTATCTACGCTAGAAAATTCACTAATAGGTTTCGTTGTATTACTTAAGTCAACTAAATAAATGCTAGAGCCATCTTTAATAAAGGCATATTTTTTACCAATAATTGGAATGTAACCTTCTTTGGCATCTCCCGTTTCTTTCACATTACCATTTGTTTCTCTGTAAACAGAATCACTAGCTATAGTACAATTGCTAAGTTTTTGGGTATTATTTTCAATGGTATTTTGATTGTTGCAACGGTAAGAACCTAAAAGTTCTTTTTTACTACTGTCACCATAAATATATAAAGAGCCATCAAAATAGCTTAAGAAAGCTAAATTTTTAGATAATCTTCCCTCTTTTAAATTAACATTATAATTTGTTTTCTCATCATTATCATAAACATTAATAAGAAGAATATCGTCTGTTAATTCATAATCAAATGATTTTTTAGTATTTACAAGTTTTAAATCATCATTATAAACTTCTGTTTTATTATAAACATCACTTTTTAATTCGATATCTTTCATACTGTATAAATTGTCTTCATAATCTAAAACATATAACTTGTTTTGACGAACAGAAATCATGATATCTTTTAATAAAACAATATAGTCTTGATCATCATTTTTGCTTACTTCTTTAGCATTATAATCATAAACATGATATTTATTTTGACTATTTTTCGTTACCACGTATTTATCATTAGCATTCACAATGGTTTCATTGAAAGCCTTAGTTAAAGGTTTATTTTCCAAATTGGATACATAAGAATTGTTATCTTTTCGAACAGAAACAAGTTTTACTTCCTCTTGATTAGGAATAATGTGTAATTCATCATAAGTAGCCGGAATAACCGTTTTAGCTTCCTCTTCAGTTAATTCTATTAAACCGTATTTGCTCTCCTCATTTTTTATAATGATATCATTCGTATATTGATAGCTTGTTAAGACATCATAGACAGTACTTACTGTTTTTTCGTCTTTAAGATCATATAAAATATAACTTTTAACACTTTCATCTTTTGTATCTCGAATGAAAACAAAACGATCGTGATAAATAGAGGAACGAAGTTGTAAAGCTTCTTCTTTTTCATTTTCAAGTCTTGTGGTATCCATCACGGTATCTTGATTTAAGAAAGCCACTTCACATTGCTTTTCATCTTTATTAACACATTCATATTTACCAAGTTCTTTACCATCTTTATCAAGTAAAATAAGTGTTCCATTCTCATAACGATAATTATCTTTTTCTAAAATAACATCAGGATTGTTTAAGGAAGAAGAATCATCTTTTTTTAAAACAAAGAAAACAATAACTCCTACAATTAATAAGACGATTAAAACAGCAACAATAGAAAAGATGATTTTCTTTTTTTTATCAAGAGACTTCCACCAATCCTTTAACTTATCTAAAGGTTTCTTTTTCTTAGGTGGTTCTTCTTTTTTCATTTCCTCTTTTGTTTCCACTTCTGTTTTAAAAATTAAATCCGAATCTTTCATATGTTCATCAAATTCACTTTGATATTCATTAGCAATATTTTCTAATGATTCTAAGGCTAAGTCACTCAAGGTATTAAGTTCTTTAGTATCTTCTTTTTTAGTTAAATTATCCGTTTCATTATTCATATTTTGAACCTCTTTCTATTTTTAACTTTTTAAGAGTGTTGTTTATGTTGTTTTTTCTTGTAATCATCTACTACTCTTACTCTCTTCTACTATAAAAGAATATCACATTTTTTTTCGAAAGTATAGATTAAAAAAAGTGAAGATATTTATAGGAAGTTATTTTAAAGCATAAAAAAAACTGTCATTGAAAAATTTCTTTGACAGCATAAAAATTAGAATTCATGTCTTGTAAGTTTTCTTGCCTCTCCTAAATCATCTTGTAAAGGATATCTTTGTTTTAAAAATTCAGTAAATTTATCTGTTAATGGTTTACCTATAACAGACTCTAACACTTTTGGATTAGCACTCGCGACAAGTAGTCTTGAAGCCATTTTCCATGAATAAGGTGTAAGTGGCATTCCAACTTCTTTTAATTTTTCTTGATCATCTTTTGATACAATAAATATATTATTATTTTTAGAAAGTTCACTTTGAATAAATTCACATATAAGAGAATACATCTCCAAATTAGCTAATTCAGGATAAGATCCCACTGGTTTTTTAGATACTTGACTCCAAAATAAATAATTTTCAAATGAGTGTAAATGATCAGTACTTATTTGAGCAAAATAATTAGAAAGTTCATTTTCTAAAGGTAACTTTTTGCTTGCGGTAGCAACAATGCGAACATTTTCAGGAAGTTCCCATCTTCCAAGAAAAATATTATCCACGATGCATGGAATTAAATCTTTAGAAGCTAGATCCAAATCTTTTAAAAACAAAATTTGAATATGGTCAAGATAACGTCTTTCATTAAGTTTGGTATACCAATTTGGTGGGGCATCTACCGTACTTTTTATTCGATCATCATATACACTAATTCCGCCAATACTAGCAGGAGTAGCACAACGAATAAATATTGTTTCGTAATTATCACAAAATTTTTTTAGTTTGTCTAATTGGTTAGCCCATGGATGAGAATCACAAATTAAAAGAGGTACATTGCCAAAAAGATAAGAAGTTATGATTGCTTCTTCGCTTAAACCACCTACATTTGGATTTCTTAAATTCGCCTTCAAATTTTCTTCAAATAACCATTCTTTCATAATTACCCTTCTTTCTTCTTTTATAAAAGCCATTATTTTAATATTGATTATAAAATCAGAAGCAAAAATACTTCTTTTTTATGTCAAATCGGCTATACTCTAACACAAAATCTAGGTAATTACAACTTTATTTAAAATCTAACTTGAAACAAAAAGTCTAAAAACCATGAGAATTTATCATAGAAAAAGAAAACTAAACATAAAGCACTAATTAAAAATGGGCCATATGGAAGTTCTTTAGTATGAGAAGAATATAAAGTAAAGGTGGCATATGGTAAGGCCAAAAAAGTAGATAAAATAAGAGCCATTAAACCGTGAGGAAGACCTAAAATAAGTCCGAATAGAAATGAAAGTTTGATATCTCCTCCTCCTAAAGCTTCTCTTTTAAATAAAAATTTACCTAAAAGTCCGATAAAAAACATAAAGAAAAATAAAATGACACCAGCAAGGATTCTTGAAAGAGCAAAAGAAAGACCATAAAAGAACCATTGTAATAGAAAAATACCAACAGCACTAACAATTAAAGGAGAATCTAAAATTATCATATATTTAATATCTGTTAAAAAAATCAAATCAAATAAAGAAAAAAGAAAAAGAGATATTAAAAAATAATAAGAAAAGCCATAATAAAAGTAAGATAAAGAAAATGATAGTCCTAGAAATATTTCAGTAATTAGCATTGTTTTAGGAAGTTTATGATGGCAAGAAGAACATTTTCCTTTTAAAAATAAATAAGAAAAAATTGGCACTAACTCATAAAAAGCTAAAGGATGATTACAATAGTCACAATGACTTCTTGGTTTAACAATGGATTTACCAAGGGGTAGCCTTTCTGCCATCACTCCATAAAAGGAAGCTAAAACGCTTCCTAAAATAAAACACATTATTCCATTAAATAAATTCATAACATCACCTATTCTAGTTGTCCATATAAATCGAACATTGGAATTAAAACGGCCAT
This sequence comes from uncultured Bacilli bacterium, assembly GCA_934085565.1. Taxonomy (GTDB): domain Bacteria; phylum Bacillota_I; class Bacilli_A; order RF39; family UBA660; genus Ventrenecus. Next base: position 244,894 of record CAKOHG010000001.1, read on the forward strand.
TAAAATGATACCGACAATAACAGCTAATAAACAAATGGTAACTGGTTCAATAAATGATTTTAAACTATTAACCATTGAACGGTGCATTTCTTGATAATAAGTACTTACTTTACTCATCATTTCTGCAAGTTGACCCGTTGACTCACCTGTCTCAATCATAAAATAAGCAACATCTGGAACAGCCCAATGATCTTTAAAAGCTAGGCTTATTTTATCACCTTTAACAATATTGTCGATGGTATTATACATAATTTCTTTATAAATTTCATTATTTGTTATTTTACTTAAAATATCAATACTATCTGTAATAAAAACATTATTTTTTAAAAGAGAAGCAAATGTTTTTGAGAAAATAGTCATCTCATTATAAATGATAACTTTACCGATAATAGGTATTTTCATAGCAAAAGTTTGTAAGGATTTTCGAAAAGCTTTTATTTTTTGATAAAGTAAAACAAGAACAAGAATCACGGAAGCAATAACTAAAATAAGAGTTAAAGCATTAGCTTGTAAAAAATTACTGATATTTAAAATAAGAACAGTAAAGCCATTTAAAGTAGCTCCTGCTTCTTCATAAATATTAACAAACTGAGGAACTACCCATACCATAATAAATGTTATAACCGCTAAGGCAAAAATCATAATAATAGTGGGATAAGTTAATGCCGATACCATTTGTTTTCTAGTTTTTTCTATTTCTTCATAGTAATTAGCCATATCATCCAAGGTTTCTTCCAGTTCTCCTGTTGCTTCAGCGGCTTTTATCATATTAATTAAAAGAGCTGGAAACATATTTCCTTGTTTTTCTAGAGCACTTGAAAAAGATTCTCCCATGGTTAACTCGTAAATAATAGATTGAAAAGCTCTTTTATAAGTAGCATTTTTATTCATTTGTCGATTCAATATCCTAATAGAATCTGTTAGGGGAATACCACTTTTTAAATAAGTAGAAAGCTGTGTGAGCCAAAATAATAAATCTTTATTTTTTAAACGAACCGAAAAAAGACTTGATTTACCATAAATTAAATTAATAAGATCACTTGTTTCGATTTTATAAACATCATAGCCATCTTGTACTAAAAAGGTATTAACATCTAGCTTAGAAAAACTGTTCATAATACCTGTTTCAATTTTACCTTCTCTATTTTTGGCAGTAAAACGGTATACTTGAGCTTCTTTACTTCTAATTTTACCTGTCGTTTCTAATTCATTTAAAAGTTTTAACTTTTCTTTTTCAAGGCCCTCGATTTTCTTTTTCATAAAAGATGTGTTTTTTAATAGATCATTAATATCCATGTTTAAAACACTTTTTTGCTTTTCTTCTTTTTTTGTCTTTGTGCTTGCACTAGAACTTGCACTTTTATTTACAGGAGCAACGGCTTCTGATACTTTTACACTGGCATGTTGCCATAAAAAGGTTGGCAAATCTTTAAAAACATAAACAATACCACGCCATAGACACTCAAAAATATAAATAATAACTTCCATCACAGATTTAAAAGACATAAATAAACCAATGCTCGGATATTTTAAAGGATTCGAATTCTCTTGCATACTATTCCCTCTATTCTCTTTTTAAGTATATCATATTTCTTCATAAGCAAACAACTTAATTTTTAAAAGAAAAGATTTTCACAATGAAAAAAACCACTAAAAAAGTGGTTCTTCAAATATATGTTTTAAGAGCTCGTCATCATTTTAATTTGTCTTTTTTCTTCGTTAATTTTATTTTCAATAGCAATTCTTTGAAGCACAAAACACATTAAAATAATATTCATATTATAACTTCCTCCATAACTTAAAAATGGAAGGGGTACTCCGGTTAAAGGAATTAAAGCGAGTGACCCCGCTAAATTTATGACTAAATGAAGTAAGATATAAATAAATGTTCCATAGCAAATAATAAAATTACGGGTATTATCACAAGATTTAGCGATTTTTAAAATGCGATATAAAATTAAAATATAACCAATTAAAACTAAAATACCTACTAAAAGTCCTAATTCTTCTACTAATATAGGAAAAATAAAATCGGTATGAGCTTCAGGTAAATATAAGTATTTTTGACTAGAATTACCAAGTCCAACACCTAAAAGCCCACCATTATGATAGGCAATAAGGCCATTGCAAACTTGATAACCTGTATCGTCCATATAACGGCTACAAGGAGCCGCAAACTTAAGACGTGATAACTGAGAAGAATTAAAAATATCAGAACCACTATAAAGAAGAACAATAGCGAATATAATAGATCCAATACCTATATACTTTATGATATTTACTTTCTTTTTATCCGGAAAAGGCACTTTTAAAAAAGTAAAAAAGACAATGCCAGCAATAATAGCTGCTCCTCCAAAATCCGGTTGTTTTGCTACTAAAATAAAAATAAAAAGAGCAATCACAATAGGAATAAAATTATACAAAAATGTTTTTTTTCTTTTTAAACTTTTTTCATAAAAAACACCCATATATAAAATTAAAGCGGTTTTAGCAAACTCAGTTGGTTGCAAATTAAAGAAACCAAAATCTATCCAGCTTTGAGCTCCCCCAGCAATCGCACCATAACCAAAAACGTAAAGAAGTAAAGCTACGACAACTACTAAATAAATGGGAGCAAACCATTTATAATTGCGTGTAGGATATTTTAAAACGAATAAAAATCCTAAAAAGCAAGAAAACAAGACAAATATTACTTGTCGGATAAAAAAATAATAAGAGGAAACTTGATATCTTAATACTGCCGACACTGATGAGGCACTTAAAATCATCACAATTCCCAAAATCATATAAACTAACATTAGAAAAAAAAGAGGTCTGTCTATTTTTTTCATTAAGGACTTCATAGTATCACCTTATCATAATCGTATCACAAAAATAAATAGATACAAAGTTATTTTAAAAAATAGTTGACATTTATTAAACAAAAAATAATATACATTTTATATCACTTTTTAAAAAGATGTATAAAATATAGTAGATAGATTAGGAGGTAATACTATGTATTATTATGGTAATAATGGTTACTATGGTGGTATGGGTGGCGGATATTCTCCATGTTATAGCACAGGATATGCCGGATACACTTCTGGTTATGGTGCAGGCGCCGCTATTTGGATCGTTTTATTCATTTTACTTGTTATCATCATAGGAGCTGGCTGGAATTGGAATAACAATTCTAACAACTAAAGATAAATAAAAAGGTGACTCGTTTTGAGTTACCTTTTTTGATTCATTGCTAAATTAGCGATTTTTATAGCTCCATCTAAAGTATCACAAGCGGCAATAAAAAGATTTTTATGGCAAAAACGGAAACCTAACACTCCTGTTAGTTTTTCTAATTCTTCTTGTTCTTTACCTCCCCACTCTTCTTTTAAAGGACACCGAAGTTCAAAACTATTTTTTTCTTTGGGAATCGTATGAATAACGTATCCACCTCGGTTAGAAGGAAAAATAGCGAACCAAATATCTTCTGCGTTTTTGCTTTTACTATCTAAAACAGCCTTACTATAAGGAAGATACTCATTTAATAAAAGAAGATGGTTACTACTCTTTTCGATTTTCTCTTCTACTATATCTTTAGCTTTTAAATAATCTAAAGTTCTTTTTTCAATTCTATCAAAAATCACTTTAAAGATTTGATAAGCTTCATAAAAGGCTTCATTATAGCTTTTTTCTTCACACCATGTAGGATTTAAATATTCCACTACTTCTGATAAAGAAGAAACTTTATAATCATTAGGATTTGGAAGAAACATCCCATTATCATAAGCGTCAATTTGCATTACAAAATCATGTAAAAAAAGATCATAAGCATAATCAATATCTTTAACACCAAGACTTTTTAAGTAATCTTTACCATATTTTTCAAATAATTTTCCAAAAGAACAATATTTTACCTTATTCTCTCTTACTTTAGAGTCAGCTTGATGGTGATCAAACTCACCAAAACCAATATCATAAATTATTTTATCTGGATAAAGACTAGCATTGATTTCTTTCGCACGATACAAAGTAATATCTTTAAATACTTTTTCTAAAAAGATGGTGGCAAAAACATCATCTGCATGAAATTTACTATCATGCGTTACAAACTTAGCGTCTTTTAAGTTATCACAAATTGTTAACATAAAAACCTCTTTTCTATATTTATATACTTTGCTTATTATAACATAGCTAAAAGGTTGCTGACGAAATTTTCTTTTATTTTTAGTTTTTTGTGGTACAATATTAATGTTTTGGGGTGTTGTATATGAATTTACCAAAGATACATATTTTAGAAGAATATGATAAAAAATTAAGAATGACAAGTAAGGAAGTTACCTTTCCTTTAACTAAAGAAGATAAAGATATGATTAATGATATGATAACTTATCTTACTATGAGTCAAATTAAAGAATATGAAGAAAAATATAATTTAAGACCAGGCATGGGACTTTCAGCTGTTCAAGTTGGCTCATTAAAAAGAATTTTTGTTATTGTTGAAGAAAAAGATGATCATACTTTCAAAAATTATATTGTTATTAATCCAAAAATTCTTGCTCACAGTGAAGAAGAAATATTTGTTGGCGAAGGTGAAGGATGTTTATCTATTAATCGTCCCGTAGAAGGAATCGTTCCTAGATTTGCTAGACTCACTGTAGAAGCTTATGACGTTGAAGGAAACAAATTTCAAATTCGTGTTCGTGAAGACATTGCTATTGCTTTTCAACATGAAATTGATCATTTAAATGGCATTTTATTTATAGATAAAATTGATCCTAAAAATCCTTTTAAAAATCGTGACAAAATGCGAGAAATTTAAAAAACTGAATATCTTTAAAAGACGTTCAGTTTTTTATTTTACATATCTTTATTTTCTAAAGTAACACTTACAATTTTAGAAACACCTTGTTCTTGCATCGTTATGCCGTATAAAGTACCAGCATATTCCATTGTTCTTTTCTTATGAGTAATCAGTAAGAATTCACTTTTATCCTTTTGCTCTTGTAAGTATTTACCGAAAGTATCAACGTTTGCTTCGTCTAAAGCTGCTTCTACCTCATCTAAAATACAAAATGGTACAGGATAGACATTTAATATTGCAAATAAAAGGGAAATAGCCGTTAAAGTTTTTTCACCACCAGATAAAAGTTGAATACTATTTAATTTCTTTCCAGGAGGTTCCGCTACTATTTCAATACCGGTTTCTAAAATGTTTTCAGGTTCGGTAAGTCTTAATTCACCACGTCCACCTTTAAACATTTTTTTAAATACTATAGAAAACTCTTCTGCTATTTTTTGAAACGCTTCTTTTAGACGAGTTTCCATAACGCCATCCATCTCATCAATGATTTTATAAAGATCTTCGCAAGATTTTTCCAGATCTTCTTTTTGGGTCATTAAAAATTCATAACGTTCATTTACTCTTTCATATTCACTAATGCTACCGACATTGACGTCTCCTAAAGCTCGTATTTCATTTTTGAGACTCTTTACCTTTAGTCTAGCAATATCTTCTTTAATATCAAGTTCATAGTCCATTTTGGCTTTTTCATAAGTAATGTGATAATCTTCACTTAAAATATTGAGTAAATAATCCATTTTAGTATCTAACTTACCAATTTCAATTTCATGTTTATTAATTTCATTTTCAATTTTATGAAAATTACTGTTTTTCTCACGATATTTATTTTCTAATTCTGAAATTGAAGAGGAAAGTTCACTCTTCTCTTTTTGCAAATCTGTCAAATCACGGGTTATTTTTTCTTTTTCAATTTCAACATTCTTTTTCTTATCTAAAATACTAACAATAGAAGAAGCTACCGTGCCATTTTTTAACATACTTGCAGAAGAAATATCTTCTTTTAAAGAAGTTAATTTACTTTCATATTCTTCTTTATCTTTATTTTTATTTTTAAGTAGTTCTACTTGATAAAAAATATCTTTTTCTAATTTAGAAATTTTTTCTTTTCTTTCTTCACTTTCTTGTTGTAGTTCTGCTTTTTTACTTAAAATATTTTTTAATGTAGTTTCATTTTCTTTTAAAGCATTTTGAGCATTTACTAAATCTTTCTTTTCAGTTAAAGCAGAAGTTTGTTTTTTGATAGAACCACCGGTTAAAGAACCACCACTATGCATGATCTCACCATCTAAAGTAACGACTCTATAACGATAATTTAGGGAAGAAGCAAGATGATTCATAGCTTCGAAATCACGAGCTACTAAAACATTACCTAATTGGTTTGTCATAATATTATGATAAAGCTCGTCATAAGAAACTAAGTCACTGGCAACACCTAAAAATCCTGGTGTTTTTTTAGCTATCTCTAAATCTTCTTTACTTATCATACGTCCTTTAATAACATTTAAAGGAAAGAAAGTGGCACGACCTAAATGATTATTTTTTAAATAATTAATGGCTTCTTTCGCACAAGCTTCATTATCACAAATGATAAAGTTAGAAGAAGCTCCTAAGGCAATATCAATAGCTGTTGTTAATTCTTCTTTAACATTTAAATTTTTACCAATCGTTTTGTGAATACCTCTTAAATGAGGGTGATTAATAACATTTTTCACAGCAACAGGTAAAGACATATCTTGTTCAATATTAGCTTCTAATAAATTTATTTTATTTTTCAAAATCAAATTGTTACGAGAACATTCCTCATACTCATTGTTTAAATGTCTTTCACTTAAAGTTTGTAAAGAATCTTTTTCTTCTAAGTCACTTAAATCTCTTCGAGAGTGGTTCAAGTTTGTCTCTAATTTAGTAATATCTTCTTGTAAAAGAGAAAGCTCTTTAGAAAGACGGACCTCTTCTTCTTTCAAAGTTAATAAATTTTCATTAACTTTTTCTTCACTCACTTCGTACTTTTGTCTTTCTAAAAGTAACGTGTATTCTGAACTTATCTTTGCTAAATTTTCATTAATAGAAATAAGTTCTTTATTCTTTTTATCGATATCTTCTTCTAAATGCAAAAGTTTTAATTTTAAGCTTTCTGTTTCGTTGTTATCTTTGGTACTCGTTACTTCAAGTATTTCTTTTTCACTTTGTAACTCTTCCATTTCTTTAGCTAAAACATTATAAACTTCATGAATTTGATTAATATCATAAGTTGTTAAACTAATTTCTAAGCCTTCTAAATCTTTTTTGAGTTCTAAATATTTCTTAGCTTTAATACTTTGTTCTTTTAAAGGCTCTACTGATAAAGCCAGTTCATCAGTTACTAAGGTTACTTTTTCTAAATTATCTTTAGTTTTTTCTAATTTACGAACACTTTCTGTTTTACGTGTTTTATATTTTAAAACACCTGCCGCGCCTTCTAAGATTACTCTTCTATCATATGGTTTAGAACTTACGATAGATTCAATACTCCCTTGACTAATGATGTTAAAAGAATCGACACCAACACCACTATCTAAAAATAAGTTAGTGACATCTTTTAAACGAACTTTGCTATTATTAATATAATATTCATTTTCACCTGTATGATAAAGGACTCTTTTTACTTCCACATCTTGTAAATCCGTGTTCAAAAAATGATCCGTATTATCAAATGTTAAAGCCACTTCACATCTTTTTAAAGGACTTCTTGTTTCACTACCAGCAAAAATGACATCACTCATAGCACCCGCACCACGAAGACTTTTTACAGATTGCTCGCCAAGTACCCATCTAACCGCATCAACAATATTACTTTTGCCAGAGCCATTAGGTCCTACAATAGCTGTTATATTTGTTTTAAGTTCAATATCTATTTTATCTGCAAAGGATTTAAAACCAAATGCTCGAATACTTTTTAACTTCATCTTTATCTAGCCCTTTTCCGGTAAGCATCACAAGCTGCTTTTTGTTCGGCTTCTTTTTTACTTTTGCCAATGCCTGTTCCAAAAACAATGCCATCAATAACAACATTGACTTCAAAAGTTTTATCATGAGCTGGTCCTTCTTCTCTTACAAGTTCATAGCTTAAACTTTCTTTATCGGTCTGAACCATTTCTTGTAAAGCAGATTTATAATCAGATAAAAATATTTCTTTTCTTTCAATATAAGGAACAATGATATTTAAAGCATATTCTTTAGCAACTGTAAAGCCACAATCTAAATAAATAGCCCCCAAAACACTTTCAAAAACATCTGCGATAATGGTATCATTTACATTATCTAATTGCCCATTACCAACTCTAATATATTTATTTAAACCTATTTCTTTGGCATAAGTAGCTAAAGCATGTTCACAAACATAACTTGCTCTTGTTTTAGTCATATCGCCTTCTCTTAAATCAGTGTTTAAATAAAAATATTCACTTGTAATAAGTTCTAAGACTGCATCTCCTAAAAATTCCAAACGTTCATAAGATTCTAAATGGTGTTCGTTGGCATAAGATGTATGTGTAAACGCGGTTTGCATTTGTTCTAAATTTTTTATTTGAATATGATATTTTTCAAAAAATTCTTCAAAGTTCATTTTCATAACCTCCTTTCAAAATTATACACACAGAAAAGTTATTTTACAAGTAAGTTTTTTTGTAGTAAAATGATTTTAGGTGATAGCTACGCAAAAGTTACTTATTTCTTTAATTAATTTTTATCAAACATTACCATTATCATCTCACGCTTATTGTAGATGTATTCCCACTTGTAGTGAGTATACTAAACAAGCTATTTTGAAGTATGGTTCTTTTAAAGGAATGAAATTAGGACTTAAAAGAATTTTAAAGTGTCGTCCTCATGGTATTTATGGCTATCAACCACTTGAATAAAAGGAGGTGGAAAATGAAAAAGTTTTTTTATAGTATCATTTTAGGGTCTTTACTACTTTTAGCTAGTGGCTGCAATAATCTTGAAAATGCCAGTATTTATACTACAACTTATCCGATTGAATATTTAGCCACCACGCTTTATAGTGATCACTCCACATCATCTTCTATTTATCCAGATGGGGCTAACGTAGATGATTACACTTTAACCGAAAAACAAATTGATAATTTTAGTAAAGGAACACTTTTTATCTATAATGGAACAACAAGTGAAAAACAAATTGCTAATACTTTAGTAAAAAAGAATAAAAATCTTAAAATTATTGATGCTGCCTACGCTTTAAAATATGATTATGGTGTGGAAGAATTATGGCTTAGCCCAAGTAATTATTTAATGTTAGCCGCTAATATTAAAGATAGCTTACAAGAACAAATTGATTCTAAATATATTAATGAAGAAATTGAAAATAAATATAAAACATTAGAAGAAACTTTATCTATTATGGATGCAGAAATTAGATCAATAGCTAAAAATGCAAAAAATAGTAATAATCATATTCTAATAGCTGATTCTAATACTTTCAAATATTTAGAAAATTATGGTTTTAAAGTAATTTCTTTAGAAGATTACAGTTTAAATAGTTCTCCATTAGCTTCTTTAAAAAGTAATTTCAAAGCAGGTACTTATAAATATGTCTTAACTAAAAAAGGTGTAGAAGAATCTGATGTTTTAAAGGATATTAAAAAAGATACTTCTGCAGTATCTATGCCTGTTGATTTTATGAATACTCTTTCTGAAGATAGTCGTAAAGCTAATGAAACGTATTTAACCATTATGAAGCAATATATTGCTAATTTAAAAACGATAACAAATTAAAATTTATAAGCTGCTTTAAAGGCAGTTTTTTATTTTGATTTTTGCCATAAAACCTTATTCACTAATAGAAAATATTATAAAATGCTTTAATTTAGACTTTATTTTTTTAAAATATATGATATAATTTTAATTGCTAGTGATAAATGTCTCCATAGCTCAGTTGGTAGAGCAACTGACTCTTAATCAGTGGGTCCACGGTTCGAGCCCGTGTGGGGACACCATATATTGTTATATAAAAGCCTTTAAAGAGGCTTTTTAAATTATTACCCTGTCGCCAAGTGGTAAGGCAATGGGCTCTGACCCCATCATTTCGCCGGTTCGAATCCAGCCAGGGTAGCCAATAAAAAAATAAGTCTTGCAAAATCGCAAGACTTTTTCTAATATCTATTTTTAGGTAAATTTTCTAAAATATGAACATAAGACTGATAACGACTTGGTAAAATTTCACCAGTTTCCACGGCTTCTTTCACCCCACAATTTCGTTCTTTTAAATGAAAACAATCTTTAAACTCGCAAGAATACTTTTGAAATTCTAAGAATGCATTTTTAACATCTTCTTTTGAAGAATCTAAAATATCTAAGGCTGAAAAACCTGGAGTATCACAAAAAGAAATCGAATCAACAGTAAAAATTTCTGTATGTCTAGTGGTGTGTTTGCCACGGTTTAAAGCTTTTGATATCTCCCCTGTCTTAAGACTTAAATTCTTATCTAACTTATTTAATAAAGTGCTTTTACCAGCCCCGGTTTGACCTGTTAAAACAACTAAAGAATTCGCTAAATAATTTTTTAAAGCTTCTAAATCGTTATTATGAAAGCAAGGAATACCAATACTTTCATAGTATTTTTTAACAGTTTCATATAAAGAAATATCTTCTAATAAATCTAATTTAGTGAAACAGATAACTGGTTTAATATTAGCTAAGATAATAGAAGTAATTTCTTTATCTAATAAAAGAAAATTAAAGTCAGGTTGCTTCATAGACGTCACAATAAGACCATAATTAACATTACAAACACTCGGTCTTGAAAGTTCATTTAAACGTGGCAATAACTCTAGAATGTAATTATTTTCTTCATCTATTTCACAATAGTCTCCGACTAAAGGAGTCTTTTTTTGAGCTCTAAATTTTCCTCTTGGTACACATTCATAAGAACCATTATCCGTTTTCACAAGATAATGGTTACTTATGTTTTTGATGATTTGTCCTTTTAACATGTTGCTCCTTCTGTACCACAAACACGCCCTTCGCTATCTGTTTGTTCGTCATCATCTTTTGGAGTCGTAGTAGATGATCCTTTTTTAGTAACTGTGATGGTTATACTTGTATTTTCCACAATACGACTACCTTTTTCTCTACTTTGACCAATGACAATGCCTGCTTCGCGAGAGTTATCTTCTTTTTCAATTTTATTAACAGTGACATTATATTTCTTTAAATAATCTACGACATCATTATAAGTATAACTACCCGTTGTAAAATCAGGATATTTATCTACATTTGGAATATAAAGGGTAACATAGTCTCCTTTACTTACTTTTTCTCCGGCAGATGGTGTTTGAGAAAGAATCGTGTTTTCTTCAACATTTTCATCTGTAGTACTTTTCTTCTCCACTAAAACTTGAATATCTAAGGCTTCTAATTTACCTTTAATTTCTAAATAATTTTTACCTGTGTAATCTTCTAAGGTGATTTTAGAATCTCCTTCGCTTACCCATAAAGTAACTTCGGTACCTTTTGTTCTTTTGGTATTGGCAAGAGGAGATGTTTTAACAACATTTCCATAAGGAATCGTATCAGAACTTGTCTTTTGTTGATCACTTGCCACTTTAAAGCCAGCGTCTTGTAAAGTTTTTAAAGCATCCTCTACGGTATAACCAGATACATCAGGAATTGTAATTTCTTTATTCGTTGTTAAGGCAGGTATTAAAATCACTATGGTTGTAATGGCTACAATTAAAAAAGTAAAGATAGAAGCCAAGACAATTAACAGTTTATTTTGTTTTTTTAAATCATTTTTTGTTATTTGTTTTGCCAAAATTTCACCTTCATCATCTTCTTTTTTTTCATTTTTTATATTCTTTGGTTTTACAGGCTCATCATTTAAAATTTTCTTACTTTCTTTTTTCTTATCTTCTGTAAATTCTGGATAAGGTAATGTAATCTTAGGTTCGTGTAATCTTTCCTCATCTAAACACGTTAATAAATCCATATGCATTTCTCTAGCATCAGCATAACGATTTTTAGGATTTTTCGCGGTCGCCTTAATGATGATATTTTCAACACTCGTTGGAATATTTGGTAAAATTTCTCGAATACTCGGTAAAGGTTCCTTTAAATGTTTTAAAGCAATTTCAACGGCATTGTCACCTCGATAAGGAAGAGTTCCCGTAAGAAGTTCATACATAACAATTCCCATCGAATAAATATCGCTTTGTAAAATAGCGCCCTTACCATTAGCTTGTTCTGGCGGAATATAATGAACACTACCCATCACTGAGTTTGTTTGTGTAAGCTGAGTACTATTCATCGCCATCGCAATACCAAAGTCCATGATTTTAACCATACCATTTTCTAAAATCATAATATTTTGAGGTTTAATATCCCGGTGAATAATATAAGAATCATGTGCTACACTCATACCATCGGTAATTTGAAGCATGATATCTATGACTTCACTTAAAGTAAGTTTTCCTCTTTTTTTAATTAAGTCTTTTAAATTTTTTCCTTCCACATATTCCATCACAATGTAGTATTGGCCGGCGTCTTCTCCCACATCATAAACTTCTACGATATTAGGATGAGATAAACTACTTGCCGAAAGTGCTTCACGTTGAAATCTTCTTACAAATTTTTCATCATTAGCAAGATCTCCTCTTAATACTTTCACGGCGACATTACGGTCTAAAATTGTATCATAAGCAAGATAAACGTTTGCCATACCTCCTTCACCAATTGCCTTGATGATTTGGTAACGGTCACTGATTTTTTGCCCTTTCATTATCATTTTAACACCCACTTTATATTTCTAAATAGGCAACCGAGATATTATCAATTCCACCTCGGGCATTACTTTTTTTAATTAATTTTTTCACTTTATCTTCCACAGATAATTCTTCATCTAGCACTTTTTCAATTTGCTCTACAGTTAACATATTGGTAAGACCATCACTACAAAGGAAAATCCCATCGACATCGGTTTCTACTTCAAAAATATCCATGTCAATATTTTCGCCAACACCTAAAGCTTTCATCAAAATATTTTTCTTAGGATGTGTTTTTGCTTCTTCTTCAGTAATATCTCCCGCTTCTACTAATAAGTTTACTAAAGTATGATCTTTAGTGACTTTGTGAAGACGATTATTTTTTAAAACAAAACCGGAAGAATCTCCAATATTACCAAAAATCAAAAAGTTATCAGTTCGTAAAGCTAAAACAATGGTGGTGCCTAAGCCAGTAGAATCAAAATGATTTTTGGCATAATCTAAAATTTCTTCATTAATCTCGCTGATATTGTCATTAAGCCAATTTACTGCATCTAATTTTGAACCCACACTACTGAGTTTTTGAAATCTTTTGCCAAAATGGGTAACAGCCAAAGAAGAAGCCACTTCGCCAGCGCGGTGTCCGCCCATGCCATCACAAACAAGCATTAAAGTTTCCCCACTGCCATTTTGAATAATTAAAACACTATCTTCATTATGACTTCTGACTTTCCCCACATCTGTTAAATAATATGATTTCATAATTCACCTCGTTATCATATTAAGCATATCAAATATTTTCAAAGACGTCTATAAAATTGCGAATAAGTCTTTTCATTTCTAAAAGACATTTGACATGTAATTGACAGCTATTTTTTATTCTTTTTCTAACCAAATAGTCGTCGGTCCAACATTAGTGAAGCTTATTTTCATATCCGCTCCAAAAACACCTGTTTCAACATGAATTTGTTTAGACAGTTCTTCTTTAAATTTATCATATAGTTTGATAGCTTCTTCCCCATTTAAGGCTTTCATATAGCTTGGACGATTGCCATTCTTAGTATCTGCATAAAGTGTAAATTGGCTGACAAGTAAAACCGTTCCTTTGACATCTAAAACGCTTTTATTCATTACTCCATTATCATCAGGAAAAATGCGTAAGTTTAAGACTTTTCTTGTCATATAAGAAATATGTTCTTCGGTATCACTTTTTGTAAAACCAACCAAAAGCATTAATCCACTTTGACAAGTACCTGTCAATTTACCATTGGCGGTAACACTCGCATTTTCACATCTTTGAACTAAAACTCTCACTTACGAGTCACCTCTTTTACAAAACGGAAGGTCATCAAGCTATTCATGAATCCTTCTAAAGCTTCTTTGCCACTAGTCTTAACGGTAAGTTCATAAAGAGTTTCTGTTAAATTAGCTTTTGTTTTTACCGCATCAACATAAACGTTTTTACTCGTTGCTTTGCCGATAATATCTAATAAATAATTTTTACCGGTTTCACAGGTTACTAAAATTTTAGCAAAATAAGAAGATTCTTTAAGACTATTCCAACTGACATCAATAAGTCGTTCGGGTTCATTTTTAATGTTTTGGCAATTTTTTCTGTGAACGGTAACGCCTTCGCCTTTTGTGATAAAGCCAACAATTTCATCACCAAAAATAGGATGACAACATTTGGCAAGATTAGTCATAATACCATCTTCACCGTTAACTAAAACCATGCCTCGTTCTTTTTTATGATTGGTATTTTTACCATCATTATTTAAGACTTTTTCTATTAAAACATCTCTAACATCTTTTTTCTCTTCAGTAGCTAAAGAAATGATATAACTGGCAGTGAAACGTAAGGATCCAATAGAAAAATAAATATCCTCTACATTCTCTAATTTTAAATCGGCACATATCTTTTTAACATTTTCATTAGATAAAACCGTATCAAAAGAAAGATGTCTTTTTCTAAGTTCATTATTTAAAATTGTTTTACCTTTCTCGGTATAAATGTCTTTTTCTTGTTTACTAAAATAAGCTTTTATCTTATTACGAGCATGACTTGTTTTGACAAAATTTAACCATTCTTTATTAGGAACACCAGTTGAACTTGTTTTAATTTTTACAATGTCGTTGGTTTGAAGTTCATAATTTAAAGGCACAATGGCGTCATTTACAATAGCACCAACTGTTTTATCGCCAACGCCAGTATGAATACGGTAAGCAAAATCAAGGGGTGTAGAACCTTTAGGAAGTTCTAAAACATCTCCTTTTGGTGTAAAAACATAAATACTATCATTTAACAAATCACTTTTGATTTCACTTGCAAACTGGGCGTCTGATAAATTTTCACTGGATTCAATTAAATTTCTAAAAATTTCTAACTTTTGTTCCATAATGCTTTTAACATAATGTTTTTCTTTGTAAGCAAAGTGAGAAGCAACACCTTTTTCGGCAAATTCATCCATTTCTTCGGTTCTAATTTGAACCTCGTAACGATGACCATCACTGCCAAAAACACCGGTATGTAAACTTTGATACATATTAGCTTTAGGCATAGCAATATAGTCTTTAAAACGTCCTGGAATAGGTCTATATTTAGCGTGGATAAGCCCAACTGTTAAGTAGCACTCACTTACCTTTTCGACAATGACTCTTAAAGCTAAGATATCATAAATTTTTTCCCAAGTTTTCCCATTATTTAATTTGTTATAAATGCTATAAACACTTTTTACACGACTTTTGATATGAAAAGGAATATTTTGTTCGGTTAACATTTCACTGATAGAATTTTCCATATCTTTTAAGCTTTCTTTTAATTCTTCTTGGGTAGCATTTAAACGTTCTAATATATCATTATAAACATCTGGTTTACTATACTTTAAGCATAAATCTTCCATTTCACCTTTAATTTTATACATACCAAGACGGTGAGCGATTGGAATTAAAACCGTCATAGTTTCATTCACTTTTCTTTTACGATCTTCTTCACTTAAAGCATCTGCGGTTCTTAAATTATGAAGACGATCAGCAAGTTTCAAAAATAAAACTCTAATATCTTCGCTCATTCCTACTAAAACTTTACGTAAGTTCATTGCAGAGTATTCAGAATCATCTTGAAGCTCTAAACGGTTAATTTTAGAAATGGTCCAGACAATATTAGCGACATCGGTCCCAAAAAGACTTTCAATTTCTTCTTTAGTAGCCCCAGCATGATTCATAGTTTCATGAATTAAGGAAGCCATGATAGTCTCGGCATCTACACACATATCTAAAAGAATTTCCATAACACCAAGTGGATGAGTCATATAAGGAAGACCATTTAATCTCATTTTACCCGCATGTTTTTGTAAACCAAATTGATAAGCTTCTGTTATTTTTCTAATTTCTTCAGAATTATAATATTCCTCACATTTTGTTAGTAATTTATTAAAAATTTCGTCTGTTTGCATCGTAAACCTCTTTTCTATATTTTTACATATTTATTTATTATTTTTTTCGATGGCATGTCACTTTCTTTAATGGTTTGAAGCATTTTATCACGATTAAATAAGACATTTTTACGCGTAAAAGTAAAACCGTCATTTACTTCTTCAAGTACATAATAGCACGCCACATCTTCTTCTTTCTCAGCATAGCCCATACTTAAACTTCTTAAAGTATAAAAAGTGGTACCTTTATATGTTTGAGATGGCTTTTCAAAATGAACATGACCTTCAAAAATAGCATCATAGGAAAATAAAGATTGCCCATTAAATAAAGGGTGCTCTAAAGTATCTAAAATATTTTTAACATACACACTTTTTCCATATCTTTTTATTAAAGTTTTTAAATATTTTATTTGTTCTTTAGAATTGGTATACGTAAATAACTCCGCGCCATTCTCCCCATTTTTTATTCTTTGTTGAAAATGAGCTTGCCCATGATTTAACCAATCTGATCGAACATCCCCAGCAAAATGACATAACCCAATTTTTTTACCCCCTAAAGTTAAATCGACAAAACAAGGAGAATTCCTTAGCCAATTTTTGGATTCTAACGATAACTTACTGTTTGTCCAATCAATCATTTGCATTCTTTCCAAATCTAAGTAAGACAAAAAAGGGGCCATACCAAGTGTTTCATAATATTCTTGGTTTCCTAAAATAAGGGTAACTTTATTTTTTCTTAATAAATTTAAAACTTCTTCTGGATTTGGTCCATCGCCGATGGCATCACCAAGGCAGTAAATCGCATCTGGTTTTTCTAAAGTAATTTCTTTCATACATTTTTGAAGGGGTTCTAAAAGCCCATGAATATCTGTTATTAATACTACTTTCTTAGGCATGATTTTTCTTATCCTTTTCTTCTTCTAGTAAAATCTCACAATGAATCGTGGGATCTAATTTTTTCTTAAACACTAAAGCGTCCTTAATAGAACCTGCCACATAACCATAATGGATGGGAATAGCAAGCTTTGGGCTAATATAATTCGTAAGAGTCGCTGCTTCTAAACAATCCATCGTGTACGTTCCCCCAACTGGGATAAAAAGAACGTCACACTCTACTTCTTTGGCTTCTTTTGTGACATCAGTATCGCCCATGATATAATAAATCACATTATCTAAATTAACAACATAACCAACCCAACCACTGGCTTTGGGATGATTTTTTTTATGAAGATTATAAGCCGGTATGGTTTTAAATTCTATATTTTTTAAACTATAAGTTTTATTAGGTTTCACCACCATAATATACTCTTCATCAAAACCAACGCTTAATAATTCTTCCACAATATCTTTGGTCGTTATGATAACCGTTCCTTCTTTTTTTAACTCCAAAATAGATAATAAGGAAAAATGATCAAAATGAGGGTGTGTTATAAAAATGTAATCGGCGTCGTGTCTTGTTTTTACTTCTAAAGGATCAAAATAAAGGACTTTACTTCCTTCTAGGCGGATACTACTTTGTTTATTAACACTAATTGGCTGCATACATTTCTCCTTTATGTTGATAGATTGTTAAACTATCGGTATTTAATATATCATCCACCATAATACCTAAGGTAAGTGCTTTTTGTCCTTTCCATATATGTTTACATAAATAATGCCAAATATCATCTTCCGTTATGTATAAATATTTTTCACGAATCATTTCATTTTTTTTCGTTCTTAATGCGGGAAGTAATTTTTGATAAAGTTCTTCTAAACTTGCAAAATTTTCTTCTTTCATGTCATCACCTATTCTTAAATACTTTCCATTTGCATAATAATATTATAAAGCAAATAAAGAGAATAGGAAAGTGATTATTTGAAAAAAGACACCTTTAAAACATCCATTCTTATCTTATTATTAGGGGGTATTACCACTAAAATATTTGGCTTTATTATTCGTATTTTAAGTACCCGTATTTTAACTCCCGAAGGTATCAGTTACTTAACGATTGTCATGCCCACCTATTCTCTTTTTATTACTCTTTCTTCTTTTGCTTTACCCATTAGTATTTCTAAAATGGTCAGCGAAAATAAAATACGGAGTAAAAAAATCTTTTTTTCAACGTGCTTTTTTATCTTATTTTTAGAAATTATTTTAATTTTTACAATTTTTCTTTTAGCCCCTTTTATTGCCAATACCCTTTTACATCAGCCTAAAGTTTATCCTCTTATTTTAGCTATGGCTCTTACTTTACCATTTATCTCTATTACTTCTTTTTTAAAAGGTTATTTTTTAGGCAAATTAAAAGTTCATCCGAATGTGATTTCTAATTTTTTTGAACAAATAGCTCGTATTCTTTTTATCTTATTTATCTTACCTAAAATCATTTCTTATGGTCTTATGTATGGAGTAATCTCTTATATTCTTTTAAATGGCTTAACAGAATTTATTAGTATCTTAGTTTTCATGGCTTTTTTACCCAAAAAAATATGTCTTACAAAAGAGGATATAAAACCGAATAAAAAAATTATCAAAGAGATGCTAGAAACGAGTCTTCCTTCTATGTCTAGTCGTGTCTTTGGTAATATTGGTTTCTTTTTAGAACCAATTATCTTAACTAATTTCTTACTTTTATGTGGTTATACTTCTTCTTATATTTTAAAAGAGTATGCGGCTTACAATGCCTATGCGATTGGGCTTCTTACTTTGCCATCTTTTTTCATCATGGCTATATGTCAAATTCTAATTCCTGAAGTAAGTAAATACAAAAGCGAACAAAATACTTTGATGTTAAAAAAAAGAATTAAACAAGCCTTAAGTTATTCTTTTTTCATTGGAATAATTAGTAGTACTTTCCTTTTTATTTTTAGAGACATTCTTTTAACAATTCTTTATAAAACAACACTTGGAAGTGACTATATTTTTATACTAGCCCCTTTCTTTGTTCTTTTCTATTTAGAAGCTCCTTTATCAAGTATTTTAGAAGCCGGTGGTTTTGCCAAAGACTCTTTTAAAATTACTTTCTTTGGGGTTATCTTAAAACTTATCACTTTAAGTATCTTATCTTTTTGCCATATTGGTCTTTATAGCCTTGTTTTTAGTGAAATTATTAATATTATTTTTGTTGTTTTCTTAAGTTTTAAAGCTCTAAAAAAAGTTATTCAATAGCTCCTTTAAAAGTAATGGTATTTTTTTCTTTATTGACAATAAAACGATATTCCGGAGTTGTTTTAGTCTTGTCATGTTCATAAAATATTTCTTCATCCGTTTCCTCTTCAAAAAGGCCGGTGGTTAAATCATCAAAAGTTAAATATTTATTTTTTAAGGCTTCTTCCAAAGTCATCTTGGTAGAGCCATAACTTAAGTACACCTCATCTACACAATCAAAATAAAAAGTTTTATCTTCAAAAGTAAATTTTTCTTTAAGTTGACATCTTTTCTGAGGCTCATAAGATAATTCATAACTCGTATAATCGCCTATTTTTTCTAATCTTTCTTTTCTTTGTAATTTAAGTAAGTAAGTATTTAAGAAAAAGGATAAAACAAGGATGCAGCCTAGAATAAATATCAAGATTAAATAAACCGTTCTTTTTTGTTTTGCTAAATAATTTGTTTTCTTCATAATACCACCCTTCAACTTGCCTATATATAATATCACATACCCATTAAAAAGTCTTGTCAAAAAAGAGTTAAAAGCAAATTTTTTTAGGCAACAAATTGTAATTTAGAAAGGGGTATGGTAAAATTAAAAAGAATAATAAAGGAGCAAATGATTTTATGTTTACAGAGTATGATTATCAAAATGAACCAATTGTTGATATCGTTAATGAAATGCTAGTGGATGCAGCCAAGAAAAGAGCGAGTGATATCCATATGGACCCTACCCCTGATGTACTAAATATTAGAATTAGGGTTGATGGCGAACTTATTTTATATGCTAAAGTACCCGCGGCAGTTAAGAAAAATTTAGTAACACGTGTTAAAATTATTTCTGGTATGAATATTACAGAATCAAGAGTCCCTCAAGATGGGGCTATCAAAATGAGTGTCGATGGCAAAGATCTTGACTTCCGTGTTTCAACACTTCCTATTGTTTATGGTGAAAAAGTGGTTATCCGTCTTTTAGACTATTCAGCTACCCAAGCTTCATTAGAAAGTCTTGGTTTTGCGGAAGAAAACTTAAATAAATTAAAAGAAGCTATGAATAAACCAAATGGAATTATTCTAGTTACCGGTGCCACTGGTTCTGGTAAATCCACTACGGTATACTCTATTTTACAATCTTTAAACCGTGTGGAAAGAAATATTATCACCGTCGAAGATCCCGTCGAGATGAAAATTGCAGGAATTAACCAAGTACAAACAATGAGTGAAATCGGGCTTACTTTTGCCAGTGCTCTTCGTTCTATTTTAAGACAAGACCCTGATATCATTATGATTGGTGAGATTCGTGATAACGAAACTGCTCGTATTGCTGTTCGTGCATCTATCACAGGACACCTTGTTTTATCGACTATCCATACCAATAACTCTTTAACAACAATTGAAAGACTTGTTGATATGGATGTTGAAAGATACTTACTTGGTTCTGCTCTAGAAGCTATCGTTTCTCAAAGACTTTGCAAAAAGCTTTGTCCAAAATGTCGTCGTCCAAGAAAAACAACCGATTATGAAAAAAGAGTTATGAAAGAAGCTTTAAAAATGGACATTGAAAACATTTATGAACCTGTTGGTTGTGATGAATGTTATAAAGGCTATAAAGGTCGTATTGCTTTACAAGAAGTTTTAGTATTAAATCAAGAGATAAGAGATGCCATTGTAAATAATGCAACCAAAGAAGAATTAAGAGTTCTCATTTACGAAAATGGCCATACTTTAAAATTATTAGATGATGGTTTAATTAAAGTCATTAATGGTTTAACAAGTTTTGAAGAAGTATTAAGAGTTATTGATATCAAAGATGACTTAGGTGAAGGCGAATCTGATTTAAAAGATGCCTTAATCGGTAGAAAACCTTCTAAAACTATTGATGTAGACACTTTATAAAAAAGACTTTCCAAAAAAATTGGAAAGTCTTTTTAAATATCTTCTAAATATTTTGTATAGTCTTTATTCATATAAGGATTATTATGTTCTTTGATTTCTCTTACTAATTTATCTTTAACTTTATAAATATGATCTAATTTTTCTTTATCAAATTCTTTTTCTTGATAAGCTTCCAATAGTTCATCTTCATCTAAAATATTAATTTCTCCAAAAGCATATGTCACATCAAGATATAAATCATCATACATAGGAATATGAAATTTTTCATCTAAACGCGCATTTTCACATATATCAAAATAATACTCTAGTGGCTTTTTATTAGGGTCTAAAAAGACACGCATAGCATAGCTTTCTTTTTTGGGCACTACTTCTAAAACATAATAATTATTATCAATAACAATTAAATTATCTCTAATAATAAACTTTTCAGTACAATCAATAATTTTTTTAACAATAATATAGCAGTCATCTTCATCAAAGTACATTTTAAGACGATATTTTGGAATATCTCTTAAATAAGTATTGCTTGTAATTTTTGTTTTCAAATGAAACATCTCCTTTGTTAAATTATATAAAACCAATCATTAATTGACAACAAAAAAATTACCTATTAAATTATTCAATAAAAAACACATAGAAGACTTCCCTCTATGTGTTTTGTAAATTTGTTTTTAACTTTCGGATAAAATATAAGGATCATCTTTTGAACCAATACCTGATGATAATTTTACAGATGACTTTAGATATACAACAGGCCAAACGGCATCATAATCACTGGCATTACCACTGTAAATAATTCCTGATTTAACAATTGTGAATACAGCATAAGACATATCTGTAGCATAATGAGGAGTAAGAGTAAATTGTCGTGTCTGTTTATAAAGCCAATCGTTGGTTTGACAAGTATTAGTGTTATTCCAAGTAAATAAATCTGTTTCGAGACATTGAGTGCGAGTAGTACCATTGCCCCCACTTGTAGCATAGCCATAATCACTTGGATACATTAACCCTATTTGCCCCTGCCATATTGTTGTTCTCTCTACCGTATCGTTGCAATATGTCCCAGTTGTACATAATTTTCCTGTATTATTACTTCTTTCATATTCATAAAGTTTAGATGGTAAACTAAGAGAAGATGTTATATATTTGTTTGTTCCATTACTTCCTGTATTCCAAAGAGCATTACCAATTAATAATTTTAAATTTTCTTTTAAACCATTATTGGTAAAATCACAAGCTGCCGTTGCATTATTTAATCCTCTATAACAATTGCCGGACTTACTATTGTAATACAATGAACCACCTATCGCTTCATTTTCATATCCTGGATTTAATAGTTTCATCAAATCAGCTTGACTCCACTCGTTTACACCTTGGCCATTATTTATTGATGATAGAGATGTGTCCCATGAGTAGGATCCTATTGACTCATCGCGAATAAGTTTTAATCTTGTTGCTTTTTTACCTGTGCCATCATCTATATTTTTAAAAGAGCCAATAATACGCCAATACTCATTATCTATATAAACATAATTATTAGGATTTTCGCCAATATATCTAGCATTTCCATCTGGATCATCTGTAGCTATCTCATCACTTTTTGAAGCATTAGAAAGTACACAGTCTGCTGTTCCTCCGCACGATTTCATATCTTCGTTATAATCATTTTTATCTTTTAAAATATAAGGATCTGTTTTAGAACCGGTTCCTGATACAATTTGGACAGATGATTTTAAATATACAACCGGATTAATTGAACCATTAGCATAAGCATAAAAACTACCAATAGACCCCCCTGCTCCTATATGGGAAACACCGTAAGAATTAGAAGTTGATTGAATAGCTGTCATACACCATTTCCAATCCGTTTTATTATAAATCCAATCATTGGATTTACATATATAATTTTCACTTTTATTCCAATTATATAATTCCAGAGATAAGCATTGTTTTCTATTGTTTGTGTTAGAACTAAATGTTGCGTACCCATAATCACTTGGATATAATAATCCTATCTTACCTTGCCATGTTGTTATTCTTTCTACTGTATCATTACAATAACTTCCAGTTGTACATATTTTCTCAATAACATTACTTCTTTCGGCATTATAAAAATGATTAGATAAACCTTTTTCGGATGTGGACCATCCATCGTTGCCAATATTTCCTGTATTCCATATTGCATCTCCAATTAAATTTTTCAGATCATTTTTTAATCCTACTTTAGTGAAATCACAACTGCTACTAGTATTAGATGTTCCATTATAACAATTACCTGATTCACTATAATAATATAAAGAGCCGCCCACAGATTCTGTCAAATAACCAGGATTTAATAATTTCATAATATCCGATTGACTCCACTCATTAACACCATAACCACTATTAACAGTCGAATCAGATGTATCCCAGGAAAATTCACCAATAGATTCATCACGGATAAGCTTTAATCTCGTTTCTTTTGTTCCTGTGCCATCATCTATATTTTTAAAAGAGCCTATAATACGCCAATACTCATTATCTATATAAACATAATTATTAGGATTTTCGCCAACATATCTAGCATTACCATCTGGATCATCTGTAGCTATCTCATCACTTTTAGAAGCATTAGAAAGAACACAGTCTGCTGTTCCTCCACATTCTGAAAGATCGCGATTATATTCATCTTCTAATTGTATTTCATACGGTTCTTCTTTTGTTCCTTCTCCATTAACAATCAAATTTTTCACTTTTAGATAAACTGTCGGACGAACGCCATAATGATTGGAAACATAGTGACTATCAACGAAACCATCGGATGTAACACGAATAGCATAATAATCATGATCTATGCGTGAAGTTAAAGTCCATTGATTTAAATTAGATTCATAAATCCAATTATTATTAAAACAATCTGAGGTAGACGTATTGCTACTCCATGTATACAATGCATTTTTTAAACATGATGATCTTGAAGATGAGTTTCCACCACTTGTGGCATAACCGTAATCACTAGGGTATATCAAACCTACTTTGCCAGTCCATACGGTCGCATTTCCACTAAAAGTATTTGAACTTCTTTCATATGAATACCAATGACTTACTAATCCATTTGAAGCACTATTATAAGCTGATGTACCTCCTAGATTCCACGTTACAGTATCAATTTGTCTCTTAGAATCTGATGTTAGACCATTATTTGTAAAATCACAAGCTATTGTGGTACCATTTGGACCGTATGGACAGTTTCCACTTTCACGGTTGTAATAGACTCCACTATTCAAAATATCTTTTAATGAACTAGCCGTCCAATTATTAAGGCCATAACTATTTGTAGAATTAGAGGTGTTATCCCAACTATAAAAACCTATAGAACTTTCATGAATTAATTTTACTCTTTGTCCTTCTGGGGTATTTAATATACCTATAATCCTCCAGCCAGCAGTTTCTCCATTAAATGTAACATAATTACATGGATTAGCTCCCACATACCTTAAATTGTTATCACTTGTTCCATCATAAGCTAAGGTATAATCACAAGTATCACTTGTTTTACCTGGAACCGTATAAACGTCTGTAGAGCTAGAATCTGCCCCACTTACTAAATTGCTGATAAAGGTTGTTGCACGTTCTGGATAAATCGTGCTTTGTTCTAATTCTTCTGTTTCTGATAAGTTTCCTGCTTCATCTTCTACTTTTAAAGCCAAATGATATGTTCCTTTATCTAAATTAGTAAAGGTATAACTTGCTGTTTTGCTTGTTACATAAGTAGTACCGCCATCTTTACTATAGTAATAAGTGGCAATTCCACTTCCTTCGTCATCAGATCCTTTGGCACTGACTGTAATATTGGTTCCAGAAACAGTAGCGTTTATTTTAGCATTAGGTTTAATACCATCTACAAAATAGCTTTCTGAGCAAGTTGTATTAGAAACATTTCCTACCTTGTCTGTACTGTTTACACATACTTTTTGTGATAAAGAATTGGTTCCTAAAGAAACAGTAAATTCATTATTATTAATCGTTGCCTCTTTATCTGGCGTACAACTTTCTTCTGTTGTTACACAATATTTTCCACTTGAAACACCACTTTGATTGTCTGTTAAAGTGGCTTTAACAGTTAAAGATTGATACCAATTATTTTCTCCTAAAACACTTGACTCAATATCAAAGTTTTGACTTGGTGATTGTTTGTCTATTTTATCTATTGTAATTTCTTTGTAAGAAATATGTCCATAGGCATCTTTAGCATAAATATAGTAAGTTCCATTTTCGGTAACCTCATACGTTAAATCTTCTTCTAAACGATTATCTAAAGAAATATAATCGGTAGGTTCTTTTTGACTGGTCATAATTTGATAACCAGCTAAACCTGATACATCATCAGTTAAATGAATTTTTATAATATCTTTAATACCCCATTCTGTTAAAGTATTTGATAAGGTAATCGTTGGAGATGTTTTATCAATTTTATCTACTACGATAGTTTTATAACTTATATTGCCTACTTTATCTTTGCTCCATACGTAGTAAATATCGTTTTCAGTAATTTCTTTTTCTAGTGTATCTGTATAAGTTAGCCAACTATCAGGTTCTTCTTTGCTAGTCGTTATCTGATAACTATCTACTCCACTTTTTTCATCTTTTAAACTAATGGTTAAAGTATAACTTTCTTGGTTATTTGTTGTTTCTATATTAATTTCTGGAGAGGTTTGATCTAATTTATCAGGTGTAATTTCTATTGTTTTTACATTACCTATTTCATCTTTGACATATAAAGTGTAATTCTTTTCTTCTGTAAAATCATAATTAAATTCAACTTCTTTACTTGGAGTAACACTTGTCCAATTTTGATTATTAAAACTATATTCGATGATATTTTTATTGGTACTTGTAATATCGATCATGAAAGTTTCTTTTTCTTTGGAATAACCCTCATTCTGACTAGTTGCAATAATGGTAATATCATTAGCTAAGTTTTCTTCTTCGATATAAGAGGTATTTACAGTTATCTTACTTTCAAAAGTAGCGTTCATGACTTCATCAATGGCTGGAGTTTCACTATCCATCCAAAGTTTTAATTCATAGGTGGCTTCTTCATCAGGTTTTAAAGAACCACTTGTTAATTTAAAGGAACTCGTGGCATTAGAAATAGTTGTCTTTACTTCTTCATAGGTATTTAAGACTTTGGGAGTACTATCATTTAAGGATACCTTGATGTATTTATTAGGCATATGTTTGATATCACTACTGGATAAGATATCTTCTAAATTCACTTCATAGGTAGCTATGGTATTACATGTGTTTTTAATCGTAAAAGAATATCCTTTTTCTTTTAACCCCTCTTCATCTTCAGTAGGAACAATATTATCTAAAATTAAACTATCCGTATTATCTGTATAAGTTAAAGAAAAACAGTTAGTTCCTGCAGCATTGAAATCTTTTTGAGTCTTATTAAATTGCCAATAAGCATAAGAAAGACTAATAGATGTTACAAGGATTAATAAAACAATAAATATACCCAATTTCTTTTTATTCATCCCTATCATCTACTTTCTTTTATAATTTTACAACACATGTGTTCACTAGTCAACATTTCTGTTGTTAATCATAGTATAAACGTATTAGGAGGTTTTATGTATTATACCCAAAGATTACAATGGATTAGAGACTGTCGAAATATTAGTCAAAAAGATTTAGCTGAAGCCATTGGTTTAAAGCAACAGCAATATGCTCGTTATGAAAAAGGTGTAAATATGATGCCAGTAAGTTATTTAATAAAAATATGCAAATATTTAGATGTTTCCGCAGACTATATCCTTGGATTAACAGACGAAGAAAAAAGTTATTCTACTACTACATCCGTAATAAAATAACTTTTTTTATATTCTTTCGTTAATTTTTCTAAATTGTGAATACCATAAATAAAAACTTCTTTATTTTGGCAAGTAAAATAATTTTCTAAATTAGGAGTCATGATATTCTCTAGTAGACATATAAAATCATAGTTTTGATAATCATTTTCACTATTTAATACATAATTTAAAACTCCAACTTTTATTTTTAAATTTTTTAGAGAAAGATTATTTATAATCTTATTATAAAAACTCATAACATAAATATTTTGATAATCATATTTTTGAAGAATTATACTTAACCGATTAATATCACAATTTATCTCTTTTATTTCCAGTATCATAATTTTATTTGTTTTCAATTTTAAAACATTTTCTAAAGTTGGCAAATTATCTTTTTTAAATTCTTTATAATTTGTTAAAGAAATAATTTTACCCTTATAAATCGGATTATGACATATTACAAAAATATGATCTTTAGTGGTTCGTACATCACATTCAAAACCACTATAAAAAGAATTATTAATACTTTTTTCAAAAGCTTCTAAAGTATTTTCAGAAGCTTCTTTTTTTAAACCGCGATGGGCAATTAAATGATTCATAGTAAATCATATGAAAAAAGTGATTTTATAAAACAATAAATTTAAATAAGATCACAATAATAAAAAAGCACGCGAGAGAAACATATAGTTTTAAATGAGGAATTTCTTTTGGTTTTTCATCTTCTTCATATGTTTCTTTAAAAACAGGAGTAGCTTCTTCTTTTTTATTTATGTAAAAAACATAATTTTCTTCACTGTGATCCGAATTTAAAACATGCAAAGTAGTTTTATTGTCTTCTTTTAAAATATCCAAGGTTGCATCTTTATCTTTTAAATCATAGGAAAGTTTTAAGTCCTCTTCATTATCATTTAAAGTAACCGAGTATAAATTATTATCTTTGTTAAAAGGAATAGAAAGAGTTCCATTTAAAACTTCTAAATCTGTGATACTTTCTGCCAATACTATAGTTGGTAAGAAAAAGCAAAATAAAAAGAATAAGATTTTTTTCATTAAGGTCACCTACTTTTAAGGTTTCCTTTTTTTCTTATTCTATACCTTTTAAATCATTTTTAATAAAATTTCATTCATAATATAAAATTTATCTTTAGGTATAAAGATGTATCCCTCCTCTTCCTTTAAGTCTTTATTTTTCAAAAGAGGTTTAATAGGATAACAATCTTCCATATTTCTGCCAAATTTTCGTTTAAATTTTTCAAGAGATACGCCTTCACATTTTCGAAATCCTAACATAAGTTCATTATCCATGACATCTTTTAAAGATAGTATTTCTTGTTCACCATGGTAAAAACCATCAAGATAATTTTTTAGACTTTTAGTATTCGTATAACGAATATCATCAATGTAACCACTGGCTCCTAAGCCAAAACCGTAATATTCTTCGTTATTCCAATAAGTTAAATTATGCTTTGACTCATAACCTTCTTTAGCAAAATTAGATACTTCATAATGACGGTAGCCTTTCTTTTCAAGTGTCTTAATAATCGTTTTATACATTAAAGCATCCATATCTTCACTGATAGGTTTTATTCTTTTTTGATAAAGCATCGTATGAGGTTCAATCATCAAACTATAAGTACTAATATGATCAGGTTCTAATTTTAAAAACATGGTAAGATCTTTTTTTAAAATAGAAAGATCTTCTGTTGGTAAAGCATACATTAAATCAATATTCACATTATTAAATCCTAGTTTACGAATTAAAGCCATTTTTTCTTCAGCTTCTTCTAAGGTGTGTTTTCGATTCAAAAAATAAAGATTGTCTTCATTAAAAGATTGAATTCCAATGCTTAAACGATTAACGCCATTTAACTTTAAAAGATAAAGTATTTCTTCTGTAATATCATCCAAATTGCATTCAAAAGTAAATTCAATTTGAGAACTTAAATGAAAGTTATGACAAATTTCTAATAATTTTTTTATTTGACTTAAAGATAAACAAGAAGGAGTTCCACCACCTATATAAATTGTTTTAATTTCATCATCTAAATAACGATCTAAAATTTCCTCATTTAATTTATCTAAATAAAGATCCGCCCAATCTTTCTTATAAAGTAACTTGCAAAAATCACAATAAGAACAAATATTTCTACAAAAAGGAATATGAATATAAACACTTTTACTCATGCTTTTTTACCTTTACGTTCCTGCTTTAGCTTTCTAATAAAAAATTCATCCCGGTAAGTATTGCAACTAGCCAATTCTTCTTTTAAATATTCAGGACAACGTTTAGCAATAACATCTCGAGAAACCGGTATATTTCTAAAAGTTAAACAGTATTTAATTTTATATTTCACCACATTAGAAATTTCTTCTTCTGTCCAGAGAACACCAGCTTTTAAGTGCTTTTTTATTGTTTCCTTATAATCATGATCGGTTAAACGATCCATTATTTTTTGACATTTTTCATCATTTGTATTACCACTCATTTGACAATAGGCAATATGATTAATATCGTCGATGTATTGTCTTCTTAAAGCGTCATCTTCAAGAAGTACTTGAAGCTCTGGAACAGTTAAATGAGCTTTATCTCTTAAATAATCAACAGGAGCTTTTTCAATTTCAAAAAGATATTTTAAACCCATTTGATATTTTTTGGAAGCATTACTTAGCATAAATTTTTTTAATCCTTCTCGATCTTGATATTTTAAAATTTCACATAAATTATAAAGAGATAAACGATAAGTAAGAGCTACCTGACACCAGTAATCTAGTCGTCTATATAGTTTAGAATAATCTTCTTTTGGTTCCTTATTATCAAATAATTCCTCATTAGTTATTCTTTGGCTTGCTTTTTCACTTTCATAATAGGAAACTAATTCTTGTTGTTCTTCTAAAGTAAAATAGTTATTTAAAATTTGTAAATCATCTTTTTTTCTTAAAATTTTAGAAAGATCACGTTTAGCCAAACCGCATTTTTTGGCTAGTTTTTCTACCGTATCTAAACATCCTTCTTGTAAAGTTTTTTTCAAAATTATCACTATTTTTTGAAATTTTCTAAATTCTACTATTTCCTCTGTGTTAGCTATGGCACTTAAATCATAGTTTTTTTCCTCTAGTCTCATTAATTTTTTATATAATTCTTGTTTATGTTCAATTGATTTATTTTTTCTAAACGTTTTTATTTTTTGAGCAATTTCTTTATCATATAAACTACTTTTAGAATTAATAAAACATCCTAAATATCTAGAAACACATGTATTAGAAATTCCTAAAACTTCGCTGATTTCCGCTTCAGAAAAACCATCCAAAGTAAGAGATATTATCTTTTGAGAAATAGGGATTAGTTTAGTAAAAAAATCTTCTATTTCTTGTTTAGAACAATCAAGTACTTCTGCTTTGATTTGTTCTTTAGTAAATCCCTTTTTTATTAAATAAATAATATTATTTTCTCTTGTCATAACAACTTCGTAAAACTCCTCTTCTATTTATTTCTGTAATTTTTTTAACCCCAATTGTTCTTGTTCTTCTAAGGATAAATCCTTCCATAAATTTAAATCTTCTTGTAAAGATAATAAATCGTATTTTAATCGATATCTTATTATTTTTTTCTTATCTTCCACCGTAAAAGTTGATGGATCTTTTTGACATATCATAGCGTATTCTATATTAATCATTCGAAGACGTTCACGATATTTTTGGGTTTCTCTTCCATCTAAAAGAGCTTTTTTTCTATTAATCTCCAAAAGTTTTTTTAACTCTTCTTCATTTAAGATTTGTAAAGCTAATTTTCTTTTATCACGTAAGTTTATGTATGACCCTACTGTAGTAGAAGATAATTTATATTTGGTGGCTAAATCTTGTAAAAGATATTCTCCATCATGTTCAATATAATCATAAAGTACTTGACAAGCCTTTTCATATTTACGAAAGGCTCTAAAATACATACTACTACAAATGGTATATAATTCAACTGGAAATTGTTTTAAAAAAGCGAGTTCCTTTATCGTGTACAATGGTTCTTCTTTAAAATATTTTCTTTTTGTTTCCATACTTTTTTCATAAGCCTCTGTATCTTGAAGACTGTTTTTAATACCAAATTTCTTTAAATACATATCTATTACATTTTTATCTGTTTTTAATAAATAAGCCATCATATGTGGCATAAAGCCTTTATAAATAAGCTCTTTTATTTCTGGGATAGAAACTTCTTTAGGACGTTCTTCCGCCATATTTTTAAATTTTTCTATGATTTTTGCAGCACTATAATCTTTAGATAAATCAATAATATAATTTACAAAAGCTGGTGTCAAATAAAGGGTAGAACTTATTTTTTCTATAGATTCTCCTTTTTGATATAAAGAGATAATTTCATTAATTAGTTCCATTTTTATTTTCCTTTTTCTTTGTCCGTTTTCTTTTTAAATCACTCATATATTCCGCTTTCGCACCATAGTAATTTTTAATCTCTTGCCCATTCATTTGCCAATTTTTCAAAGATCTCATTAAATAATTATCACCGAATTTCTTAATAAGTTTTAAATCAGCCTCATTTGTTAAATCAAAAGAAACATATTTTAATTTATACCTAAATACCATTTGCTCCTCTAAAAGAGATAATGGCGTTGATTTTTTCA
The DNA here is from genome assembly GCA_934085565.1 of uncultured Bacilli bacterium. Taxonomy (GTDB): domain Bacteria; phylum Bacillota_I; class Bacilli_A; order RF39; family UBA660; genus Ventrenecus. Next base: position 276,428 of record CAKOHG010000001.1, read on the forward strand.
TAAGATGAAGCGCATACGCATCTTTAAGTAAAAAACTTTGTAATAAGACATTTTTACTTTTGCTTTCTAAAACCCTCTTAGCACTAGCTAAATCATTTTCTTTTATCCTAGCACTTTTAAATTGACAAGAAAGTAAAAAGTAAATAGGATCCGAATAAAAACCACCCTTAAAAATATCAATATCATTTAAAAGCTTACTACCATACTTAAAATTCACTAATGTCTTAAAACTTTCTAAATCTAAACGATATTCTAAAATTAGTTGAATCCAAAATTCTATATTTTCTTGAAAATCTTTAAAAATCTCAATTTCTTCAGGTGTCATAGCAATAAATAATTTTGAACATCTTTCTAAATTATTACGACGATCTTTCTTTTTTTGAATAACGCTTTCTTGTATTGCTTTTATTTCCTCAACCGTTAAAAACATATCCGCTTTTAAAAAGCTATGATTACCATCTAAAACTTTTAGAATCACTGGAAAAGTAAGTTCATATTTTTTACATAAAAATGCAAATGATACAGTTTCTTTGTTAAGAACGTATTCTTTTAAAATTATTTTAACTTTTTTATAAGTTTGATAACGTGTTTGTAGAAAATATGGAAGATGTCTAAAATAAGCTTCTTCATTTTTTTCTACTTCTTCAAAAACAGCTTTATAATTGATTTCATCATTTTTCTTATAGTAAAATTTTTGATAAAGAGAATCTTTTTGTTTTTCTTTAAGAACCAACGGCTTTACCGTCTTTTCTTCAAGACCTAAACTACGAGCAATTTGTTTATAAGATTTTCCCTCTAAATATAATTGATAAATCTTAGAATTTTGATTTATTTTTTCTTTGTTATTCATCATTTTCTACCCCCCTTAAAAATAACATTTTATTTATCTTCTCCACTTAAAATACTTAAGAATGCTTCACTTGGAATTTCAACACTACCAATCATTTTCATTCTTTTTTTACCCTCTTTTTGTTTTTCTAACAGTTTTCTTTTACGGGTGATATCTCCTCCATAACATTTAGCTAAAACATTTTTACGCATAGCACTTATGTTTTCTCTGGCAATTACTTTTGAGCCAATCTGGGCTTGAATAGGTATCTGAAACATTTGTCTTGGAATGACTTCTTTTAGTTTTTCTACCACGCTTCTTCCTCTTTGATAAGCAAAATCTTTATGAACAATAACTGATAAAGCATCGACAATCTCACCATTTAATAAAATATTCATTTTGACAAGATTACTCGTACGATATCCACAAAGCTCATAATCTAAAGAAGCATATCCTTTAGTATAACTTTTTAATTTATCAAAAAAATCATAAACGACTTCAGATAAAGGAATTTCATAATGAATATTTACCCTTTTATCGTCGATATATTCCATTTCTTTATAAATACCTCTTTTATCTTGACATAAACCCATGATAGCTCCGATGTATTCACTTGGCACAATAATATTGGTATAAATATAAGGTTCTTCAATATAAGAAATTTTAACTTGTTCAGGCATCTTATTAGGACTATCTACTTCGATCATTTCGCCATTTGTCAAAGTAACATGATAGATAACACTAGGACTAGTAGCAATAACCGAAAGGCCAAATTCTCTTTCTAATCTTGTCGTGATAATATCCATATGTAAAAGGCCTAAAAAACCAACTCGAAAGCCAAAACCTAAGGCATCGGATGTTTCTGGTTCAATTGTTAGGGCAGCATCATTTAATTTTAATTTTTCAAAAGCTTCTTTTAAAGCTTCATACTTATTAGGTTCAATTGGAAAAATTCCTGAGTAAACCATTGGTTTCATTTTTTTATAACCGTGAATAGGTTCAGAAGCTGGGCGATTTAAATTGGTAATTGTATCTCCAACTTCAACACAAGTAATGTCTTTAATAGCTCCGGCAAAATAACCTACTTCACCACTTAAAAGTTCGTTTACATGTTTTTCTCTCGGACAATGGACTCCTAGTTCAGTGACTTCAAATGATTTTTTGCCTGCCATAAAGTACATGTTATCTTTTAATTTTAAAGAACCATCTTCTACTTTAATAAGACCTACAACCCCTTTATAAGGATCAAAATAACTATCAAAAATCAAGGCTCTTAACGGTTTATCATTACAAATTTTAGGAGCCGGTACTCTTTTAATAACTTCTTCAATAAGTGTTTTTACCCCTTCTCCAGTTTTACCCGAACAAAGAATAATTTCCTCTTCTTTAAAGCCTAAAACTCTTTTTAACTCTTCTTTTACTTTAGGAATGTTAGCATTTGGTAAATCAATTTTATTAATAACGGGAATAATCGTTAAATCAGCATTCATTGCTAAATAAAGATTAGCTAATGTTTGAGCTTCGATTCCTTGAGCGGCATCCACCACTAAAATAGCTCCTTCACAAGCTGCTAAACTACGACTTACTTCATAAGAAAAATCGACATGACCTGGAGTATCTATTAAATTTAAATAATATTCTTCGCCCTCAAATTTATAATTTAAACTTACAGCATTCAATTTAATGGTGATGCCTCTTTCTCTTTCCAAATCCATACTATCAAGAACTTGATTCACCATTTCTCTTTCACTTACTGCTCCGGTGATTTCTAAAATACGATCGGCTAAAGTACTTTTTCCATGATCAATATGGGCAATAATGGAAAAATTTCGAATATTTTCTTGCTTTTTTTTCATTTATCAACACCTTTTGTTATTATACAAAAAAAGGAGTCTTTAGTAAACTCCTTTTAAAAAACTAGTCTTTGAATATCGCTAATAATCTATTCTTAGCTTCTATCGTTAATTTTATTTGTTCATCTAAATAAGCTTCTTCATTTAAAGTGCCTTCGACATAATTTTTATAATCTTTTTTATTGCCATCAATAAAATCGATAATCGTTAATAATTCTCTAAGTTGTAAATTAAGTTCATCCCGTTTTATTTCTGTTTTATTTAATCCATTCATTTATATTTTAGGTCCTCCTATTTTATTTGGTTCTAAAGCGGTGGCCGCGGTTAAATTATATTTTTTATTTACAAACTCTCTAAAAGTTAAAAAGTTTGTTTTATCCATACAAGAAGCTCTATAACGTAAGTATTCTTTATGAAGAGTGTTTGGTTTTCTTTTTTCCTCTTTATCATCACTTTCTTCAATTAATTTTTTATATTCCATAATATAAGGATAGGAAGAATCACGATAAGCATATCTCATATCACTAAGTTGCTGGGGTGTTAAATTTCCAAGAGTAGCATCTCTTGATATTTTACCTTTTTCTTTTAAAATAGAAAGTCCTCTTTCTTCTGGAGTCATCTTAGCAAATCTTTTCATTTCTTCTGTTTTATGCGCGATAATAGCCTCTTTATCAAGATTGGCTAAATAAGCATCACCATTTCTAAATTCATAAGTTTCTTCAAAGTCATCATCTTTTAATTGACGCATTGCTTCTTCTCTAAAAATTCGATTTTCTTCTTCTAAGTAATCTCTTTTAGTTTTAACTTTTTTTGTCATCACTTCTTTTAAAGATTGTTTCTCATTCTTTTTAGAGTAATATCTTTGCTTTCCTTTACTCTTAGCATCTAGTAAGGCGTCATTACTAAGTTTTACTGTACTTGTTAAAACTCTCATTTTAGCTTCGATGACCATTTTTTTATCATAATTATTAGGTTCTTCCGTTAATACCTTTTCTAATTCATAAAAAAGATTTTCATATTCTTGAATAGCCATTTTTTGATCTTGCTGAAGTATCTTTAATTTTCTTTCTTTTTCTATTTGTTCTTTGTAAGAAGTTAAATTAAAACTGTTTAAATAGGTATTTAATTTTTGAAAATCTTTTAAATATCTTTGTTTTAAAGTCTCTAAATATTTAACTAATTTTATCATATCTACATCTTGTAAATCTTTAGAAATAATAGCTAAGGCCTTATCAAGAGATGTAATAACAAGTTCTATTCTTTCTTTAAGAAGCCACGATGATTTTACTTGAGAAATATTATTTTTCAATTTCTTGACTTCTGGTGTCATTTCTATTTTACCATTAGTTAACATCTCTTCAAGTTCATCTATAAAAGTGTGATCAAAAACAGTATTTTTAGTTTCTTTTACCCCAAAATAAGGTGAGGCAGTAGAAATTTTTTCTAAAGTAGTTTTCTTTATTTCCTCCATAAAATGATCATATTTTACAAATAATGAAGTTCCTTCAATTTTAAAATCTACCGAAGGCAAATTAAGTGAATTTAATAAGTTTTTTATTTCCTCGATTAAAACGGATACTTTCTTTTGTTCTTCTCCTCTTAAAGTTAATATTTCTTTGGAAACTATTTTTGTTAATTCTTCCCTTTCTTTAGGTGTTAAATAAGATGTTAAATTTTCTATTTCCACTTTTAAATTTGAAAAAAGTTTATCCTCTGTAAAACTCTTAGTTTCATTTTCAAATTGATATATTTTCTTGATTAAATTATCAAATTTTTCTATTTTCTTTTGATTCGTATGAATATCTTTTTTTGTAATTAATTGATCCAAAATATTCATTTTTCCATCTTGCAGTTCTTTTGTCCATTTCTTATTTTTTTCTTGTAATGTTTCTTTTCTTTTATTTATATCACTTATACACATTAAAATATAAGGATTATTCATATTTATAACCTCCTTTTACCATAAACATGGTAGCATATTTTATAAAAATTAACCAGTAAAAAATAGAAAAAAATTACCGTTTTAAAAAGTAATTTTTTTAAGATTAAGTAAATAATATTTTGAAAATATTAACCATCTCATTAATGCCTTTAGACATAAATTTTTCAACAATCATAGAAAAGTCAATCCCCAGTCTAGTCGCACCATTAGAATAATCTTTTTTTATATCTGTTAAATAATCTTTAATATCAACATTTTTACCAGCTTTCACATCTTCTTCAAATTGTTTCATAGCTTCATCTGTAATAGTCGTTTTCTCACTTAATTTGGCTTCATAGTATCCTGATGAAATAGCAATTGTTAAAGATAAATATAAAATAAATAAAACAGCTAAAATTTTTAAGAAAATAGAACCCTTCTTTTTACTTTCCATTTTCTAATATCACTTCCTTTAAGACTTTGGCAAGTACTAAAAGTGTATTATTAACTTCACTTATTTTATTATATTGTCCTCCAAGCTCAAAAAGAAGTGTTTGAGATGAAAAATCTTGATTATATATTCCATTTACTCCTTGCCCGCCTTTTTTTAAAATACCTCTACTTAAATGAGGAACTTCTTTATTTAATCGTTCACTAATTTTTTCTGCTAAAGATAAATTTTCATTATAATTATCATAATCTGTTCCAATTACAAATAGGACTTTGGCATAAGATTTATTTTGATACGAAACAGTACTAGCCTCATAAGAAATAGAATCACGATGAATATCAAAAAAATATTTTAAAGTTTGATTTTTACTTAATGCATCTTGCATTAAATATTTACTAGCTTTATAACTAGAAGCATAATTCCAACCGTTTATGGTTAAAACATCTTTAATAGGTGTTGTTTCCATAATTGTTTTGATATCCAAATTGTTCAGTTCTTCCCTTAACTTATAGCCAGCTAGCATAACAGTTGGAATCACGTCATGGTTAGAAAGACCATTGCTACTATATTCTTCTCCTTGGTGAGTGTTATATAAATAAACTAAAGGATTCGCTTTATTTTCTAAAGGAGCTGGATCCGCTAAATATTCTTGAGCTTTTTCTGCTCCATTATAAACTTCATCAACATTTTCACTTTGACCTATTGTATAATTAAGAAGATAATCTAAAACATTATTGTGAACAGTAGTTTCAGATGATGGTTTAAACATACTTTTTAAAATAAAATTTAGAAATTCATCTGTATTAAAAAGATGGGCAAAATAAGATAAGAAAAAAGCAAAACTTATTACAAATACACTTAAACTAAGGAAAAAGAAATTTCTTTTTTTCTTAGCTTTAAATCTTTTAGCCATATTATCACCTAAAAAAATTATACAAAATAAAAAAGAAAGATATTGTCGGATTATAATTTTTATGATTGGATAAAAAAACACTTAACATATAAAATTAAGTGTTAATTACATTAAGCAGACTGTTTCAAATTTTCTATTTCTTTTACAGTCAAACCAGTTACTTTAGAAATATAATTGATATCATTTGTTTCTTTTAATAAATTTCTAGCCACAAAATCAACGCCTTGAATTTTACCAATATCAATTCCTTGGTTAATTCCTTCTTCACGACCGTAGTCACGAGCTTTTTTAAACATACTTCTTTCTTCGTTCATAACTTCATCACTTATGCCTACATTATAATTAAGTTTATCTAGTAAATCAAGTCGTATGTAGTAGATTTGAATGTCATCTGTTAAAGGATATCCCTGTTCTTCTAAGAAATACCTTTGAACTAACTTGTCTTGTAAAACGTCTCTTTTAACATGATCTACTAAATTAATTTGAATGAACTTTTTCATCTTACGATATGGCATGCTCTTTTTTAGTTGACTACTATAACCACGACATAGATAAACATTAGACTTTCTTAAATTTTCTTCATTGAAAGTTTTATAAGCTTCTAAATTTAAAATGACATCTTTTCCTAGAAAAGCAAACACATCTGCCCTGATATTTTTTTCTTTATAAGTTGCTTTCTTAATAGGGTATTCATGACTTTTAATTTCAATTTGCTTTTCTAAAATTCCTTTAGGTAATCTCAAAACATTTTCGGCGATGATTTCGAGTGGTCTTGTGTATTCTTCGTTTCCAAGAATATTTTTTATCCAGTAGTCTTCCATTAAATCAATATACATGTTTTTCCTCCCTTCTAAGTAGGTAGATAAATTACCTTCTACTTATATATACAAGAAAAATCTTTGATTTCCTTTTTTTCTTTGAACAAACATCGAAAAAAATTGCAATTTCTTGCAATCTTTACACATAATTGACACTAATTAATAATATAAGGATCATTCATGGTACCACTTCCTGTAATCGTAACATCAGAACGTATATTGATGACCGGTCGAATGCCATAAATAGCAGTCACATATTCATCATCTATTTTACCCGTTTGTTGTACATAAAATACTAGAGCAGTCCAATAATCAAAGCCATATGGATTGTATCCCCCAGCTGGTGTCATCGTCCAAAATCTTGCCCCGGTTATTAAATATCCTGTCGTATTCGTATTTTGATGATTATAATAGCCATCAAAAAATCCACCTACACAACCAGATAACATAGCCTCATCTACTGTAATTAAACCAATTGGATAACTTAATTTTTTATTACCATTCGAGGCATTCGAAACAGTATAGTAATCATCACTATTTTCACAAGTCAAAATAGGAGTTCCCTCACCCACTCGCAAATAGCCTTTATTGTAAGTAGTAACCGTTCCTGTTCCTACTCCACTTATTAAATTTAAAGTGGAACGATCGCCACAATATCCAACTGAAGTATCTAATTTTGAAGCATAACTTGCTAGTTTATTAACATAAAACTTATCAACATCTGTTTTAATTGTTGAAGATGTTCCCGTACCATGAGCATTTCCTGAAGTATACATATATCCCACATACATATTGTTATTATTTGATGTGTTAAATCGACTAGTATCATATCGTCGATCTTCAGATGCCTCACCATTGGCATGAGCACTTGTTCCATCATAAATCATTCTGATAGAACCATTACTGTTGATACGTATAATTCGCCAATAAAAGCCTGCAAACTTTACATAGTTGTTTTCCACAGATCCACGATAGTAATAAGTTGGATTGCCATCATAATCTGTCGTTTCATATATTCCTTTCTCATGGGATTCACATGATTCATCATCGCACGCTGATTTAGTAAAGTCTGGAGTGTAACTATTTACCTCAATATTTCCTAGGGCAGTGGAAACTGTTTTAGAAGTTTTATTAAAATATAAAGTACACTTGGTTCTGGTATTATCAGCTCCATTATAGCTGTGATAATCATCAATGAACTTCCAGCCAGCATTGTCCCATGTAGGAATCACGCCATTATTACAATTTGATTTTTCTGTGTCCAATGTATAACCTGTATTTTGCTTGGGCATTTCACGAGATATTTCTCCATCAATATAGTAAGCAAAATAAATATCTCCTGGATCTTCTACCGTGCCGTTTATCACATCAAAATTTTTGTTTTCTTCATAATAAGCATAACTTGGATATAAAACTAAATATCCTGCTACTACTCCTAGCAAAAAAATCAAAAAAAGGATTGTTACTTTCTTATAATTTATTTGTTTAAACTTTTTTAAAGACATAAAA
>CAKOHG010000002.1 GCA_934085565.1 uncultured Bacilli bacterium
ATACTTGCACCACATATCTTCTAATAGCATAGTTGTCACCTCCAATCTAAGAAAGTAATTTTACTTTCTACTTATATGTACAAGAAAAATCTTCGATTTCCTTTTTTTTATGATAAAAATCGTTCATCAAAATTCGACAAAAAAAATAGTCTCATTTTCAGAAACTATTAATATTGAATTATATAAAGTCTATTTTTATTAATGTTATAAACTAAATTCTCAAAACAATTATCTATAGTATCCATGTTATATAGATATGTTCAAGTATCGTCTATTTTACAATAAAGCCTAAAAATATAATTATTTATGTTCAAAATACAAAGTACATTTAGTATGCATTAACTTCATATTTAAAACTTTTATTTGCCATGACTCTGTATCTAGCTTCGGAGTTGCGCCATTTGTACAACTTGATTTTTCTTCATTAAGTGAATACCCTGAATCTATTGAGGGCATATTCTTACTAATTACATCATCTACATAAAATGCAAAATATAAATCACCTGGATTTGTAACAGTACCATTAATAACATCGAATGATTTATTTTCTTCATAATATGCAAAAGAGTTAAAAATATATATTACAGATAAAACTAATATTATAGTAATAATAACTCCAATAATAATTATCTTTTTTCTATCTTTAAAAGCAAATCTTTCTAATTTCATAAGGCATTCCCTTTCGTTGGAGTTAGAATTATACGGTAAGAAGCTGTAGCAAGGCTTTCTCCATGAGTTGCCCCATATGTTAAAAGACCTGCATCTGTCCCCCATTGAAAACTAAACCCTCTGGCGAAAAATTGATCAGCATAATAAGCATTATAAGAACTGCTGTTCCAACTACTTATTTGTCTTGTTTGGTTGTTTGCTGACATTATACCGTTTGTTGAAAATGGTCCTAACTCGCCTGTAGCATCTCCCAATATTCTTTTTGAATAGTTTGAATAACTTTCAACATAATCATAAATATCAAAATATTTTTTATCAGGCAAATTTATTCCATCTGTCACTTCTGTTATAGTTTCATCTACATTGACCCAACAAGTTGGACACCCCAATAAACCATTAAAACCAGAATTAGCGATGTTATTAACTCCTGTTATATAATTTGTTTTATCTTTAGAATATACAACTGTCATTGTAATATCATATGAACCACCATTCATATCATAAATTCCATAAATATTTTCAGTAGTAGCAGCTAAATAACCAATTGTTGTATTATAAGAACTGTTACAAGAATTATCACTACATTGTATATTACAAGATTCATTTTTTCCAGTATAACCACATGTAGGTTCATTATTAGCAGCATAGCCTGTTACATAATTGGAATTATTATTTATTCTAACTTCTTTTTGAGATCCATATTTGGAACGTTGTAAATATGAAACCGCACCCCATTCGGTATTCTTCATCATATGACTATCTAAATTTCTTTTATAAGAGTAACTATTTAAATGTGCATTTGAAGCTTGTATACTTCTCCAACTATAAACATTTGGTTTGATTTCTATTTTTGAAGTATCATAAGTATTAGATTGAGCAGAAGATGTAGTAGTAGCCCCTTTATATCCTGTTTCAAATTTGCCTACCCAAAAACCTGTACTAGGAATACTTATAAAAGCTGGATGGGTCATATAATCTCCCACTTTACAATTACCTGTAGCACCACTTGTCATAGGTGTCGTGCATTCTTTGCCCATTGAATCATCTGTATTATAATCTCCAAATAAAATATCAATAGTATGTACCTTAGAAGTATCTATACTTGTTAACCCATCATAATTTCCTAGATCCCATAATTTATAGCGATATTTAGGAATCCACACAAAGTAAGACTCTATCACATCTTCTGGAATCACTTCGTTTGCCTCATAATTTTGTCTATTGGTAAAATCAACATATTTTAGTAATCCTGTATTATCTGTCACTTTAATTTCATTAGTCATGTTATTTTTAATTTCTTCATCAGAAAGAACTCGATTATAAATTGCTGCTTGGTACACATCTACATTAGAATATGTACCCATTGTTAACTCCCCATTTTTTATATTAGGATTTGCTCCTAAAAGAAATGGTACGGGTGAAGTTTTAATATTAAATTCTCCATCGCTTTCAGAAGCTAACTTACCATTTACATAAAAGAAAATTTTTTTGCCATCGTACTTTCCAACTACAGTATAAGTTTCATTCAAATTAATTCCTTGATAATAAAGATTAATATATTTACTTTCGTTCTCATTATAAATTTCAAATACTAAAGTATCATTTATAGTCCAAAAAGAAATTCCAGCAGACTCTACGTTAGCAAAAATTTCTTGCGAAGATGTTTTTTTACTTTTTAGCACAAATTTTAAAGCTATTGTAACTTGATTGCCAAAATCATAGTTTGCTAAACCTAAATTGATATAATCATCTACTCCATCAAAAGAAACATATCCATCTTGTTTAGTGACGCTGTTAACTTTACCTTCTGCATCTAAAGCATCATAACTATTTTGTAAAAGAACCGCATTGGCCCACTTTTTATCCGCATAACTATACCATGGTTTTGTTAAATCAGCTTTTTTTACTGTTCCATCATTTTCTAATGTAATAGGTATCATTTCATCTTTTAAAACAGGATCTGTTCCATTTAAAATACCCTCTCGATAATTCGTTGTAAAATATAAATTACAACTTACTCTCTCTTGATTTTCTTCTTTCACAGAGACAGCTGGACTCCAATTCACACTGTCCCATTCTATTTGGGCGTCATTGGTACAATTTGATTTATCTCTATCAAAATAATATCCACTATCTTTAGATGGGATCGTATCTACTTTTTCATCTCCTTGAAAAAGAGAAAATAACACATTTTCATTTTCTAGTTTTTTCGTTTGTTCTTGCTTAGTTTTTTGAAAACATAATAAACCACATAAAAAGAATGTTAAAGTTATAAATATTATTAAAAATAACTTTCTTTTCATACTAAAAATTCCTTTCTAAAAGCATTTAAAGCACTACTTTTAATATGCTCCTATCTTCACAAAATATTATATCATTTATGCATTGCATTTTGCAATGCATATTGTCATGCAAAATAATCATAAAATATTGACATAGAACGGATGTGAAGTATGAATAAAGTTGGATTTCGCCTTAATACCGAGAAAAAAGAAAGCGAAAATAAAACAATACGCTTTCCTATTAAATTAATTAATGAAATCGATAAAACCCTAGAAGGAACCGAATTAACATTCTCTCGTTTTGTCATCCAAGCTTGCTGGTACGCCTTAGAACAAATGGAACCAGAAACTGAAAAAGAAACTGTTAAAAGTAAATAACAGTTTTTTTATACCTTTATTTGTGCTAAAATGTTATCAAAGATAGGAGTAGATTTTATGCAATTTTGGATGTTTGTTTTACTCATCATTATTATTTTAAGTTTTCTTGCTATTTTATATATTAGTATTTATAATCGTTTGCAATTTGGCGAGACAAAAATTGAACATGTTGAATGTTTAATTGACGGAGATTTAAGAAAAAAGTACGATATTATAATAAGAGCGGATGACGTCATAAAAAATAACTTAAATACCAAAAAAGACTATTTAAAAGATTACATTGTTTCTAAAGATGAAGCTATAAGTAACTTTGACTTCGAAAGAAAAATGAAACAAGCTCAAAATATTATTGAAAATCTTTATAATGACAATGAAGAGTTAAATGAAAACGAAAACATGAAACAAATTATGCAAGATTTTAAAGAGATTGATGAAAAATTAACGGCAGGAATTTCTTACTATAATAAAAAAATGAATGTTTTAAATGCTTATATTCGTAAATTTCCTAATAATATTGTCGCCAAAATACATAAAATTAAATCAAAGCCATATTTTGATGGTAAAGATATGACCGATATTGAAATAAATGATTTTAAAATTTAAAAAGAGGATTATCGTTATTTAGATAATCCTTTTATCATATATTTAGTTGGCAGTAATCGTTGTATTATTTTGTTTAATATCTTCTTTAAGGCTTAATGCCATAATTACAAAGACACATGTAATAGCCATTAAAGATATAAGACAAACTAAGAAATTTTTTATACTACCTTTCATAGCATCACCAATTTTCATTTTAAAGATTAAATTTGTTAGAAATGTGAAAAAAAGAAGAAATTATGCTTCTTCTAAATTTTCATTAAACTTTTCCCGAGTATTTTTTATTTTGGTTTCCGAAACCGTTGTTACTTTATACATATCTTCTTCACTCATTAAAGTATATAAATTTTCTTGCATTTCTAAAACACTATTTAAACTATCCATAAAGGTATCATGAACAACTTTATTATCTGCAGATTCGATTGTTCCATGCATAAATAAATCACTTAAGCATTTTAAATCCCACAAAATACCTTCTAACATTGTTTTATTATCCATAAACTATTCTCCTTTCAATAAATCATAAAAATTGGTATATAAACGGTCTGTTTTTTTAGAAAATTTCTTTAAAAGACTTGTTTCATTATTTTCACTTAAACATTCCTCATTGATACATAAATGTCTTTTGAAGTATTCAAGATGAGCTAAGGCATCTTCAATATATAATAAATTTTTTTCACTCATTTTTTCACCTTCTTTCCTTGTTAGTATGAAAAAAAGATCAAAAAAAATACCCTTTCGGGTACTTGTAATAATTACCAATCAAATAAACTGATTTGTTCATTTTGAGGAATTTCTTTTTTATATTCATCAATAATCATATCCATATCAGTAAGAAGATGAGCTTCACTACATCTTTTTAAATAAAGTTCCATTAAATGACGATATTGAAGAGTATTACAAATTGTTTTATTTCCATAAACAGCAATGTAATCTTCTTTTAAACCAGGATATAAAATATCTAAAGCATTATAGTAAAAATCTCTTTGGTTTGTTTTTAGATTCATCCCCATGCGACTGTAAAGAAATCTAGCCCCAGCTTTTTTCGTTTTCTCAATCATTTTTAAGACGTTTTCTTCTGTATCTGTTAAAAAAGGAAGGACAGGATTCATTAAAACACCCGTATAAAGGCCATTTTTACTTAATTCTTCCACAACTTCAAAACGTCTTGAAGAACTAATAACACGTGGTTCTAGTTTTCTTGCTAATTCATCATCATAAGTTGTAATAGAAACCTTTAGTATAACACTGTTCTTTTTTTCAATTTCTTTTAGTAAATCAATATCTCTAAGAATTAAGTCACTTTTAGTATCAATAGATACCCCAAAGCCATATTTTAAAATAAGTTTTAAAGCATTACGTGTTAATTCTAGTTCTTCTTCTAAAGGATTATAAGGATCTGATAATGATCCAAAGGAAACAACACCTTTTAACTTTTTACTTTTAAGTTCTTCTTCTAATATTTCTAAAGCATTTTCTTTAACTTTCACTTTATCAAAATCCTCGATATGATAGGCTTCACATCTTGAATCACAATAAATACATCCCATGTTACAACCTTTATATAAATTCATGTGATAATCAATGCCAAACCAACGATTACCTTGATCGGATTTAGTCATTATCGTTCTTGTTTTTATCGTTTCCATAAACCCCACCACACCTTCGTTTTTTCTAACGTTTATTATACCAAAATATGTTTAAAATGCAAATTTAATCTAAAAATCCAACTTTTAAAGGACCATATTTTTGAACTCTTACAATATTTACTTTTTCATCAATATTTTGAATTGGCGCATATTTTTTAATATTTTTTTCTTCTAAAAAACTAAGTTCTTCAAGACCTGTTTCATAAGCTTCTTTGACATAGCCTTCTAAAGCTAAAGAAAGTCTTGCCGCTCCTGTATAGGTAAAAAAAGAATAACTTCCTAAAACTAAAGTTAAAAGAAAAATACCAACAAACATTGTTTTACTTGTTTTCACAAAATATTTAATTAAAGAATACAAGGAAAATAAAAATAAACCAAAATATACGAATGCAACTTTACTTTGAAATAAAAGAAGTAAGAAATAAAGGGTTAAAATACCACCTATCATCATTATTGAATAATATATGATTTTATTTTGTTTTTTTCTTTTTTTCGCGTATTTTAAAAGATACCAAACAAATCCCATAAACATAATATTAAGAATTAAAAATAAGAGCCCTTGTCCAAAATGAAGGTGAAACATATTTTTAACGTCTAAAATAGTATTAGAAATATTTTTAAAAAAGAAAATATGATAAATACTCATTCCTAAATTTAAAATTCCTAATAAAGTTCCTCTTTTTAAAACTCGTTTTCGAATAAGTAAAAAGCTTTCTAAAAATAAAACAATGTGCCATATAATAAATACTACTTTCATTTCTATTCCTTCCTTATTAAATTGTGAAAAAAAAGATGTCACACATCTTTTTAATCGTTATCTCTACCAAAGAATTTTAGTAATTCAAGGAATATGTTAATAAAATCAAGATATAAATCTAAAGCTCCGTAAATTGCTAAATTTTCTTCTGGTAAAACATTATTGTCATAAAGTCTTAATACTCTTTGAACGTCATAAGCCGTAAAGCCAATAAATATTAAAACAGAGATGACTGAAATCACAAGATCAAATGATGAACTTTTAATAAACATATTTAAAAGAACACAAATTAAAACACTTACTAAAGCCATTAATAAATAAGTTCCTGTTTTAGTTAAATCTAGTTTGGTTGTTGCTCCAATAAAAGCAAAGACCCCAAACACTAAAGCTGTAATTAAAAAGACATAAATGATACTTGTAAGTTCATAGACAATAAAAATACTTGCGAATGTTAAACCAGTTACAAATGAATAAAGTAAAAAGCTTACTTTAGCGGTTGTTGGACTCATTTTACTAATACGTGCTGATAAGAAAATAACTAAAAGAAGTTCGGCAATGACACAGAAGACATAACCTATTCCTCCAAATAAACTTAAAAGCATATTAGGATTTAAAGACACGACATAACCAGTTAAAAAGGTCACGAATAACCCAATAAACATCCACATAAATACTTTTGATAACAATGTTTGTTTATTCATAAATTTATTTCCTCCTTTATAAATTTATTATATCATGGGCTATTTTTTTCCACAATAAAAATTAAATATCATAAAAATCTGTAAAATCATTACGATAAACAAAAGAACTATGTTTGCAATTGTTAAAATAACCTTTATAACTCGCATAAACACTACGTTTGTTAGGAGGATTACGATGATTTACATACTTTAAATGAGACTTTATTTTTTTCTTTGTTTCCGGACACATTAAAGT
Organism: uncultured Bacilli bacterium; assembly: GCA_934085565.1. Classification (GTDB taxonomy): domain Bacteria; phylum Bacillota_I; class Bacilli_A; order RF39; family UBA660; genus Ventrenecus. Next base: position 7,272 of record CAKOHG010000002.1, read on the forward strand.
AATAAGTCGATTATTTTTAAGAATAAAACGGTAGCCAAGGAAATTAAGTCCTTCTTTTTTAAATGGATATATTCTTGTCTTTTTAGGATGTAAAGTGAGTGCACATTTTTCTTGTAAGAAAACTGTTATTTTTTCTAAACATTCTTTTAAATACTCTTTATCTTCATGAAGTAAAACTAAATCATCCATATATCTTATATAATACTTTATATGTAATTGTTCTTTGATATAATGATCCAAATCATTTAGATAAAAAATAGCCAAAATTTGACTCGTCATATTTCCAATAGGTAACCCCTTATGTAAATGATAATGTGGAATAGAGTCAAGCTCGATAAATTTATCAGCAATATAAGGATTATGCGTGTCTACTAATCTTTTCTTTTCTGCCTCTATTACCCTATTAATTTCCATATTCATAGATTCACTGTTAGTCGTTTCTAAAATATCTCTCAAAATGTCTAATATGGTTTCATCTGGTATAAATTTTCTTAACATATTAAGAAGTATTTCATGATCGATATTATAAAAATATTTTTTGATATCACATTTTAACACATAAAAATTATCATTCGTGCGCCGAAGATTATTAATATATTTTTTGGCATAAAAAAGCCCCATCTTTGTACCCTTGTTTTTCCTTGTAGCAACATTAGTTTCAATAAGACGAGGCTCAATTAATGGTAATAAAATTTCATCACTAATTAAGTGATTAACAATTTTATCAGAAATATTTTCACTCATAATTAAACGATATTTATATTCTTTAACTAAAAAAACATTGTAATCACCATGTTTATATTTTTTTAATTTTAAAATTTCATAAATTTGCATGATATTTGTTAAATAGAAGGTATTAAAATTAATAATTTTTTGTTTATGCTTCGTTGTTAAGCGAACATCATGATATACCTTTTCGATTTTTTCAATATCAACTATTTTATCATACAGCATCGTTATTACCTCGTATCAGTCCATAGGCAATTTTTCTAATTTCAATAAGCATCCTTGCAATGCATTCTAATTGATGTTTACTAATAAATTTTTTATGATAGCTTATATTCATATAAAAATCGCACATAGAAAGTTTAACTAAAAAGTCCTTCATATATTTATCTTTAATCCGAATACTCGTATTAATATTATAAGAAAAAATGTTTTCGATAAGTTCATATTGGTTTCTTTCAATATTCTGTCTTAAAACAATTTCTTTCTTAGGATAATTGGGTATACAGTAATTTTGATAATCTATTAATTTTTCGGTAGCCGAAAGAAGTTTAAATTTTGATTGTGCTTCGGTTTTCATTATTACCTCCTGACATAGTGAAAAGCCTTTAAAAGTTTAATAACGTCTAAAGGCATCTACATCTTCTTTTTAGGCTAGGCCATGGAGTAGTCTTGTTTCCAATCTTTCGATTATGATTTCTCATTACTTCTTCGGATAAGTAGCCGTGACCACTTATTCACAGTGCATTAGTACTATACTAATCGTAGTAGGAAGCTGGGCGAAGACCATTCGTGTTATTAGTGTTATTGTCGTCAATATTACCAGAGCCGTTCACATTGAACACATTCGCATTCCAGTTGGTATTGCCGAACGGAAAATCGGGCAACCACTGAAACGGGTCTCGCAAAAATGGGACTACCCCAATGTTAAGTAACAAACCCCGCAGCTCAAAAGCGAGGAGACGCTTTTGAGCAAACTAACTTTCCGTCTATGACACAACATACGGATCTGTCTTTGTTCCGCTACCCGTGATTGTAACGCCAGACTTCAGATTAACAACTGGGCGAAGACCATCCGCGCCATGAGTGAAATGGTCGTCAAAAGCACCAGAGCCGCCCACAAAGAACACAGACGCACCCCAGTTGGCACAGCCGAACGGATTATAGCCTCCGGCTGGAGTCATAGTCCAGAATGCATTTCCTGTTACTAAATAACTTCCATTATTTGATTTCATATGGTTATAAGAACCATCAAATACGCCACCAGCATGACCAGCTAACATAACTTCATCGGCTGTTATTAATCCAATTGGGTAAGTTAATTTTTTATTACCGCTTGATGCACTTGAAACTGTATAATAATCACTTGAGTTTTCACAAGTAAGTGTTGGAGTACTTTCTTCTACTCTTAAATATCCTTTATTATAGGTAGTAACCGTTCCTGTTCCTACTCCACTTTGTAAATTTAAGTTAGAACGATCACCACAGAAACCGGCGTTAGTATCTAATTTTGAAGCATAACTTGCTAATTTATCTGTATAGAACTTATCAACATTTGTTTTAATTGCTGATGATGTTCCCGTACCATGAGCTTCTCCTGATGTGTACATATATCCTACATACATATTATTGTTATTTGCTGTATTAAATTGGCTTGTTCCATATTGTCTATCAGTTGATGATTCGCCATTACTATGAGCACTTGTACCATCATAAATAATTCTAATAGAACCATTACCATTAATACGCACAACACGCCAGTAATATCCGGCAAATTTTAAATAGTTATTTTCAACAGCTCCACGATAGTAGTAACTTGTACCATCAGCGTCAGTTGTTGAAAAAATTCCTTTTTCATGTGATTCACAAGAGGATGTATCACAAGCTGATTTCGTTAAATCTGGGGTATAACTATTTACTTCAATGTTTCCTAAAGCTGTTGAAACTGTTTTAGCAGTTTTATTGAAGTAAAGAATACATTTTGTTCTTGTTTTATCAGTTGCAGAATAATTTTCATAGTAAATATTTGCTTTCCATTTACTATAATCCCAGTCTACAGTTACACCGTTATCACAACTTGAGTTTGTTGTGTCTAATGTATAACCTGTGTTTCTTGATGGCATTGTTCTTGAAACTTTACCATCGACATAATAAGCAAAATAAAGGTCACCTGGATCGTCTACAGAACCATTAATTACATTGAAGTTTCTTGTTTCTTCATAATAGGCATATGAAGTATATAAGTAAACTCCAGCAATTAAAAGTAAACATAGAACAGTACAAGATATGACAATTATTTTTTTCTTGGTGTTTTCTTTAAATCCTTTTAATTTCATTATTACACTCTCCTACTTCTAAGAAGAGATTATCACACATTTTTAATTTAAACAACGACATTTTTGATTATTTAAAAAAAATACAATTAATTGACACCAATTTTTTTAATTATTTTAAAAAAATTTAGAATTTTAAATATTCTAAATTTTTAGTTTATAACATATGGATCTGTCATTGTTCCATTTCCTATAATCGTTACATCGGAACGAATATTTATGACTGGACGAACGCCATAAACACCATTAGTATCGTTGTCATCTAAACGACCACCTGCATTTACACCAAACACTTTTGCAATCCAAACAGTATTGCCAAAAGGATTATAACCTCCAGATGGTGTCATCGTCCAAAAATGATTTCCTATTACCAAATAATTTTTAATGCTTGATTTCATATGAGCATAAGTTCCGTTAAAGACACCACCAGCATTACCAGCACACATCATTTCATCGACAGTAATTAGCCCTATAGGATAACTTAATTTTTTATTACCACTTGTGGCATTGGAAACTGTATAATAATCACTTGAATTTTCACATATAAGCGTTGGAGTGTTCTCTTCAACCCTTAAATAACCTTTATTATATGTCATAGCAGTTCCTGTTCCTACTCCACTTTGTTCGTTTAAAGTAGAACGATCACCACAGAAACCAACATTCGTATCTAACTTTGAAGCATAACTTGCTAATTTATCTGTATAAAATTTTTCAACATTTGTTTTTATAGTTGAAGAAGTCCCTAAACCATGGGCTTCACCTGATGTATACATATACCCTACATACATATTATTATTATAAATTGTGTTAAATGCACTTTTACCGTATTGTCTATCTGTTGATGATTCACCATTGGCATGGGCACTTGTTCCATCATATATCATTCTGATAGAGCCATTACTGTTGATGCGAATAATTCGCCAATAATATCCAGCAAACTTTACATAGTTATTTTCCACAGAGCCTCGATAGTAATAAGTCGGATTACCATCATAGTCTGTCGTTTCATATATTCCTTTTTCATGAGATTCGCATGACTCATCATCACAAGCTGATTTGGTAAAATCAGGTGTATAACTATTTACCTCAATATTTCCTAGGGCAGTAGAAACTGTTTTTGTAGTTTTATTAAAATACAAGGTACATTTGGTTCTAGTATTAGTCGTGGCACTATAATTTTTGTGATTCACCCTAGCTTCCCATGATGCGTTATCCCACGTTACTTTAACATTATTATTACAATTCGATTTTGCTTCATCTAAAGTATAGCCTGTATTTTGCTCAGGCATTTCACGAGATATTTCCCCATCAATATAATAAGCAAAATAAATATCACCTGGATCATCAACTGTTCCATCTATCACATCAAAATTCTTTGTTTCTTCATAGAGAGCATACGATTTATAAAACAGATAACTGCTCATTGAAATTAAAAGAAAACCGATGACTAGTATGACACATGAATTTCTTTTATTGTTATTTTTGTACTTTTTTAATTCCATTATTTTCACCATAGTTTCCTATGTTAATTATAACGGATACCCCCCCCCCGACTGTCAAGAGGCATTTTTATTTTAGTTCACAACAGTAGAGTTAATTATTTATTTAACATCCCGTTTTTGAACCGACGGGACGTTAACTTTACTAAAAAATCTTTAATTCTTTCTTTAATTTCATTGTTTTTTTATAAAAAAGATAACTCTCCTTATAGGATGTTACCTTTATATTATACTTAATTCACAACGTATGGATCATTCATGGTACCACTTCCTGTAATCGTGACATCAGAACGAATGTTGATTACTGGCCGAAAACCACGATTGTCAAATACGCAACGTTCATCAAAATTTCCGTTATTCCATATATTAAAAACATATGGTTCCCAAGCCGCTATCCCAAAGGGATTATAACCTCCCGCTGGTGTCATTGTCCAGAAAGGATTTCCAGTTGCTAAATAGCTTTTATTGTTTGATTTTGAATTGTTATGATTACCGTCAAAAATTCCCCCAGCATGACCAGCTAACATAGCTTCATCTGCAGTAATTAAACCTACCGAATAATCTAATTTTTGATTTCCACTTGAAGCACTTGAAGACGTATAGTAATCACTTGAATTTTCACAAATAAGTGTTGGTGTGCTTTCTTCAACTCTTAAGTAACCCGAATTATAAGTAATAACACTTTCTGTTCCTACTCCACTTTGAAGATTCAAACTAGATCGGTCTCCGCAAAAACCAACATTATTATCTAATTTTGAAACATAACTTGCCAATTTGTCTGTGTAGAACTTATCAACGTTTGTTTTTATGATTGAAGAAATATTCGTACCATGTACTTCTCCTGACGTATACATATATCCTACATACATATTGTTATTATAAGCCGAATTAAACTGACTTGTTCCGTATTGTCTATCAGTCGATGATTCACCATTTGCATGAGCACTCGTTCCATCATAAATAATTCTGATAGAACCATTACTGTTGATACGTATAATTCTCCAATAATATCCAGCAAACTTTACATAATTATTTTCCACAGAACCACGATAGTAATAAGTTGGATTACCATCATAGTCGGTAGTTTCATATATTCCTTTTTCATGGGATTCACATGACTCATCATCACAAGCGGATTTGGTAAAATCTGGTGTGTAACTATTTACCTCAATATTTCCTAGGACAGTTGAGACTGTTTTTGAGGTTTTATTAAAATATAAAGTACATTTGGTTCTGGTATTAGTCGTGGCACTATAATTTTTGTGATTCACTTTAGCTTCCCATGATGCATTATCCCATGTTACCGTAACATTATTATTACAATTAGATTTAGTTTCATCTAGAGTATAGCCTGTATTTTGCATGGGCATTTCTCTTGATATTTCTCCATCAATATAGTAAGCAAAATAGATATCTCCTGGATCTTCTACGGTGCCATTTATCACATCAAAATCTTTGGCTTCTTCATAATAAGCGTAAGACTTATAAAACAATACTCCTGCAACTAACAGAATAGACAAAGAGATAAAAAGAAGAATATACACATTTTTAGTTTTTTTCTCATGATATTTTTCTAGTTTCACAAAAATTCTTCCCTTCTTTTTAAATTAGTATGTAAAAAAGAAAACTTTTCATACCACTCTTTGTAGAGTACTTATTACGATAATAATCGTATCATGTTGTCGCACATTTTAGCAACTGACATTTACCCACATAAAAAAAGAGAGTAAGCACCCTCTTGACAATAAAAACAAATATTTTTCTTTTAAGAAAACTAGACATTAAATCTGAAATAAACAATATCTCCATCTTGCATTAAGTAATCTTTACCTTCTAAATTTAACTTACCAGCTTCCTGAACTTCCTTAGCACTACCTAACGCTTCTAAATCATCATATTTCATAATTTCTGCTTTAATAAAGCCTCTTTCAATATCAGAATGAATTAAACCAGCACAAGATTTGGCATTCATGCCTTTTTTAAAGGTCCATGCACGACATTCATCTGGTCCTACTGTAAAGAACGTTTGTAAACCAAGTAAATCATACGTAGCAAAAATAAGCTTATCTAAACCACTTGCGGAAATACCAAGTTCTTTTAAAAACTCTTTTTTATCGCTTTCTTCTAATTCCGCCATTTGACTTTCTAATTCGGCACACATCACAATGACGCCTGAACCTTCTTTTGAGGCATATTCTTTAACTGCTTTAGAATAAACATTATCCCCTGTGGCAATATCATCTTCCTTAACATTTGCTACATAAATAATTGGTTTGGCTGTAATAAAACTAAAGTTTTTAATAATCACTTTTTCGTCTTCATTTAAATCTAAAGAACGAATCGGTTTATTTTGCATTAAAGCATCAACACATTTTTTCAAAGTTTCATACTCTAATACGGTATTTTTTTCTTTCGTTGTTTGCGCTTTTTTCGCTATTTTATCTAATCTATTTTGAGCGATTTCTAAATCAGCTAAAACAAGTTCCACATTAATAATTTCAATATCGTCCACAGGGTCAATTTTTCCTGAAACATGAATAATATTTTCATCATCAAAACAACGAACCACTTCAACAATGGCATCTACTTCTCTAATATGAGATAAAAATTTATTGCCAAGTCCTTCTCCTTTTGAAGCACCTTTAACAAGACCGGCTATATCTGTAAACTCAAAAGAAGTCGGTACTGTACTTTTTGGAACATACATTTCTTCTAGGAAAGTTAATCTCGAATCTGGTACGGTAACTACTCCGACATTGGGTTCTATTGTTGCAAATGGATAATTTGCAGCTAAAATATGTTTTTTAGTAATTGCATTAAATAAAGTTGATTTTCCTACATTTGGTAAACCAACAATTCCAGCTTTTAATGCCATAAAATCACTTCCTCACGTTTCTGTTTAAAATTATATCAATTTTAGTTTTGTTTTTAAAGTTTAATTAGAAAACTTTCATAGAAAAAACTGTTAAAAATCACTTTTTAACAGTTTCTAGTTATAAAATCGTCGCGCCATTGATACCCGTTGGTAACCCAATGATATACCAAAGAATAATTAAGCATAATAAGATAACTCCGGTGGCAATCGCATAAGGCGTTTGAATTCTAATAGAATCAATAATACTAATACTATTTTCCTTCTTACAATGGTCATTTAAAATTGCTAAATAAATAACAAAGTAAGCCATCATAGGAGTAAGTCCCATGGTTACACTTTCGCCAAAGCGGAAAATGATTTGACAAAATTCAGGAGTCATACCCGCATTCATAAATACTGGAATAACAACTGGAGATAAAATACTCCATTTCGTCACGGAATTAGGTACCAATATAGTAGCAATTGCACTTACTACAAAAAGCATGATAATAAGAGGAGCTCCTTGAAAGCTTGTCTTAGAAAATAAGTTAGCTAAAAAGGCCACTAAAATATTACCAATATTAGTATGTCTAAATAAACTAATAAAAGTAGAAGCAAAGAAGATTAAAACTAAGGTTTTACCGATATTATCTAAGGAATGCCCAAGAGTATCAACAAAATCTTGATGATTTTTAATCGTTCTGGCACCAAGACCATAAAATAAGCCTAATATGACAAAGAAAATAGTAACAATGAAGACAAAACCATTTGAGAAGAATGAATTGTAACTAAACAGCTTATCCACATATAATACTTGACTATTATCCAAAAGTTTACCGGATAAGGGAAGTCCTGGAATAATATTGTAAATAAAGATTAAGATATAAGCTGCCCCAGCAAAAAGAGCAAAAACAAGACCTCTTAACTCTCTTCTTGTCATAATTGTTTCTTCTTCTAAAGTTTCAGCTACTTCATATTTATTTAATTTAGGTGCAACACTTTTTTCGGTTATCATAGTAAGAACGTAAGTTAACACTAAAACAGCCACGGCCATAATAAAGACGGCACTAATAGAGGCCATTCGATAACCCATATCTATAACGCGCGCGGCGGTTAAAGAAAGGCTAAGTAAGGAACTATCCACACTGGTAAAAATAACGGATAAACCTTGACCACAGGTAAGACCTGCAAAGGTAGCAACCACGCCAATTAAAGGATTTCTTTTACCATATTTAAATACCAAAGCACTTAAAGGAAGTAAAATAATATAAGATAAGTCACCAAAGACACTGGCGATGATACTAATAAAAATAAGTAAAAAAGTAACCGTATTACGTTTCATCTTTTTAGTTAAAGCAGTAATTGCTGTTTTCAAAAAACCACTTTTTTCCATAACGCCAAAACCCATTAAAACAATAATTAAGGTACTTAAAGGAGCAAAAGAAACAAAGTTAGCTACCGTGGATGAAAATATATATTTAAGTCCTTCAAAACTAAATAAATTTTGAACAGTCACCGTACTTACAGAATACTCTAAGGTGGTTTGATTAATCGTATAAAGTGTCTGACTAAAATCAAGTAAATATAATACCCCACTTACTACTATTACAATACAAATTAGGATTAAAAAGGTCATAATAGGGTGTAAACTTTTTTTCATCTTCTTGTTATTCACCGTTATCACCTAGCACTTTTTTTAATTTTCTTTCAAATTCTAAACGATCCATCATGATTTCTCTTTGACAATAAGCACATTTAAGCTTTATATCTACACCTACTCTTGTAATTATCCAATCATTGGTTTTACAAGCATGGGGCTTTTTCATAATTACATGATCATTTAATTTATATGATTTCTTTTCCATTATGCACCTCAATCTGATTATAAGGAATTTTAATATTCTTTTCCTCATAACATTCTTTGATCAATTTATGAACCGCTCTTTTAACGTTCCATTGGTCATTTGACTTACAGTATATCATTATAGCATAATTTATGGCAGATTCACCAAAAGAATCAATTCCTAAGTATTTACTATCTTTAAAAACACCTGGAATTACCTTTGTTTTTTCCACAACTGCTTTTAAAGCTTCTTCTACTTTAGATGTTTCTTCTTCATAAGCCGTTGGTATTTTAATGATTAAACCCGCTCTTTGTTGAGAAAGATTAACAACCGAGTTAACGTTACGATTTGAGAAGATATAAACTTCACCATTAAAGCCTTTTATTTTAGTACTTTTTAAAGTAACCTCAATAACTTCTCCTAAAAAGTTATTAATACGGATATAATCGCCAATAACATAGTAATTGTCTAAGATAATATAAATTCCGCTCATCAAGTCTTGGACAGTATCTTGAAGAGCCAAGCCTAAAACAACACCGGCAATTCCTAAGGAAGCAATGATACCTTTGGTATCTACACCATAAATATCTAAAATCATCATAACAGCAATAGCACAAACAAAGAAAGTAAGAATTTTTGTTATAAGTTCAATAATTGTGGTTCTTCTTTTGGCTTCAAACGATCCTTTTCCTCTAGTAAATAAACGATTAACGATAGCTTTTCCTGCTTTTATTAAAAGGACAGTACTTGCAATAATTAAGATAGGTAAAACAATTTTTCTCTGTAAAAAAAACTGAAAGATACGTTCCATTATAATCCCTCAATTCTAATTCCAAGTATTTCCAAGATTCTTTCCAAATCTTTAGGAGAATCATATGGAATTTCTATTTTTTTTGTATTAATACGAACTTTAGTACCTACTTTTTCACGCATCATACGTTCATAAATAGCATTACGTACATTTTTAGGTTCTTTTTGTTTTTCTTGCTCTTGTTTTTTAGGTAATTGTTCTTCGTTTAAAAGTTGCTCTAAAGCACGAACACTTAGGTTTTCTTTAATGACTTTATTAGCCAATTCATTGATTTTTTCTTCATCCGTAAGCTTACTTAAAGCTCTTGCGTGCCCCATAGACAAATGTCCTTCTTGAACATATATTTTAACAAGGGCAGGTAGTGATAATAACCCTAACATATTAGTAACATGACTTCTACTTTTACCAAACTTTTCCGCAAATTCTTCTTGTGTAAAACCACCAAGTTCAATAATTTTTTGATAAGCAGTCGCTTCATCAATAGGATTTAAATCTTCTCTTTGTATATTTTCTAGAAGAGCTATTTCCATCATTTCTTGATCATTAAAATCTCTAACAACAGCTGGAATAGTTTCTAAACCAGCAATTTTAGCAGCTTTAAGTCTTCTTTCACCAGCAACTAGTTCATAACCTTTAATGGCTTTTTTGACAATAATAGGTTCAATAACACCGTGTTCTTTAATAGAAGCAGCTAGTTCATTTAAGGTTTCTTCGTTAAATGTTTTTCTTGGTTGGTAAGGATTACTTCTTACTTCACTTACTTTTATTTCACCAACTGAGCTTTTCTTTTCTGCTTCGGCTACTGTATTTTTTTCAAAATTTTCAAAATTAATGACTTCGTTTGAAAATAATTGTTCAAGGCCTTTTCCTAAGGCTTTTCTCTTAGTCTCCATTACGGCTAATCACTTCCTTTGCTAAATTTTGGTAAGCCAAGGTTGCACGGCTAGTTGGGTCATAATCACTGATAGGTTTACCATGACTTGGTGCTTCGACAAGACGAACAAGTCTTGGAATAATGGTATTAAATACTTTAGATTTAAAGCATTTACGTACTTCTTCAATAACTTCTAAGCCAATATTAGTTCTGCCATCAAGCATTGTTAGTAAAACACCTTCAATTCTTAAATTAGGATTCATTTTGTTTTGAACCATAATAATGGAATTTAAAAGCTGTGTAATTCCTTCCAAAGCATAGTATTCACATTGTACTGGAATAATCACAGAGTCACTCGCGACAAGAGCATTCATCGCAGTGGTTCCTAATGATGGTTGACAGTCAATAATAATATAATCATACTTATCTTTTATTTCTTCTAAATACATTCTTAATTGTTCGTTTTGATGGAATGTTGTATCTTCATACATTTTTCTTATAAACTCGACATCAACACCAGCTAGATTGATTGTTGCTGGAATAATAGATAAATTTTTGAATTTTGTTTTTATGATTGCTTCTTTAATATTGCAGGCACCTGTAATAACATCATAAATATCATGTTCAAAATCATTATTGTTTAAACCAAGGCCATTAGAAGCATTTCCTTGAGGGTCTAAATCTATTAAAAGTGTCTTTTTTCCCTCTTTACCTAAAGCTGCCGCTAAATTAATACTTGTTGTTGTCTTTCCAACGCCGCCTTTTTGGTTTACTAATGAAATAACTTTTGCCATATTACCACCCTTTAATTTACATCTACAAACATTTTAACATAATTAGTTTCTTTTGTCTTTAATATTTTATTAAAAGAAAAAAGCTTTCTCTTTAGGAAAACATATAAAAAAAAGAATTTTTACCAACTCATACCATCGTAATCATGGAAACAAAAGAATATACTTCTTCTAAAATAGTATCTATGTTATCTTTGATAGAAAAACACATTTCTTAGTAATCTTCTTTGAAAACATAGTTATTTTCACACATATATTGATAAAATTTCTTTAAAATTACCGAGGTATCTTTAGCTGTATTTCTAGATGCCTGCATACTTTCTTCTGCTTTTACAACATCATAATAATTAAGATAATCATTAATAAACAAAGCAGTATTATTGATGTGCTTAGAAATTGTTTTGTCTGTCAATCCTTTTTCTTGTAACCAATTTTTAACCCCTTTAAGATACTTCTTATTTCTTTTTTTCTAGAAGTTTCATTCTTTGTATTCCATTCTCTCCTAAATCGCATTGAAATAAACATGCCATAATATCTCATTTGTTTTGATATTAAAACAACAACTTGTTTTCACATTAACATCATATAGAGCAACTCTTACTTGAGATAATTTAATCGTCTTTTCACCATCTACTACTTTTAATACTATAATTACATAAGTTCTATTAAAATATTTTATAGAAATTCTGATTCATTACATTAACTATTTTTGTATCTGCATATTTAATTCTATTCTGCAGAGTTTTCTGCAGAGCTCTGCAGAAAACTCTGCAGAATTTTTATTTAGAAATCCAAATAGACTTCGTATCTGAACTTATATTTTCAATAAATTCTTTTTTTCTTAAATAAGTTAAAACCGTCCTTACTTTATTATTTTTTGTTTTTAAATCTCCGTTCATTTGTGGATAAATATAATCATTAATTTCTTGTCTATTTCTACCATTTGAAGATTCCTTAATGAAAACAAGAATCAATTCTTTTAATTTTTTATTATTAATAAATCCTGAATTACTGCTTTTATTAGTTAGCGGAACAGTTGCAACAAATATTTCATCATCTCTAAATAAAGGTTCTCCTCCCCCACTATATATTTTAGTATATTTTGCTATTTTCTTAATGCCTGAACCTAATTCATCAGCAAGGCCTATTTCTTTGAAGAAACCTGCAATTTTTGGATTTTTAGGATATGGAGAATAATTATTTAAGTTTATAAAGCCAATTGTTCTAGGCTTATTTGCATTTTCTGTAATTATACTATCCTTTGTGATTACTAATTTAGCAGGATATGGATTTGAGTACTCTCTATGGATTAACAAATTAGCACATAACTCTCTTGCAATTACATCTCTGACATTTATCCTCTGGTCATCTTCAATATAAAATTTATCATTTAAATGTTTTTTAATAAAATCTGTTAAACGATCATATGAATCTAATAAATTAGTTCTAATATCATCTCGATCGTCATATCTTTCGGTATCTTTAACCTTTAGAATTGCGTCCGTTTTATAATACGACAATGCAGAAGTAATTATATCATCTTTTCCAAATAATAATAGACATGCTAGATTAAATCCTTCTTTACCAGTTTCTAAATTCCTTTCATATAATCCAGCACTTCTTAGCATTTCTTCATCACTCATTTTTGCCCATGGATGATTTGAAGTTCTATTTGAAGCCATTTTTCTTGCTTCCTCAATTAAATCTACTCTTAAATCACTCATAGTTGCGAATGGATATATTTTATTTTCTATATAAGTACTCCTTTTTCTAATATATAAATTAGATATTAGAGTAGTATTATTTGTTATATCAAAATCGCCATCTTCATTTCTATCATAAATCTTATTTGCCGTTTTATGAACATCTGAACTTTCATGAACATAAATGTACAAAATATGTTTTTCTTCATAAATATATTCTTTTATATCAAGATGAACTGTAGGAAATATTTTTTCTGGATTATTGCATAGATCTACAAATTCTTTCTTCATTGTTCTAGTATAATCTTTATACACACCAATTACTTCAGAATTATCATTAACCCCTAAAAATATATGTCCACCATTTCTATTTAACATTGAACAAACTGTTTCAAACAAAGAACCTGGTAAATTTGCTTTAGCCTCTTTATATTCAATTGTTGTACTTTCACCATTTTTAATGAATTCAATAAGATTATTTGGCAATTTTTCTATCATAATTTATCACTCCTCTTTATATATTATACATCATCATAAGCTATATATAGTCGTATAATGTCGACATTCTCTATTTTTTATGTGGACTGATATGATGTTCACACATTTGTCTTCTATGATTTCTTGGCTATCTATTGCAATTCATAGTCCAATTATTACGATTTTTTCTATACAATTGTTTATTTGCTTTTAAATTCTGGGATATTACCAAAACTTCTGAAGACAATACATCAACTATATGACCATTTTTGTGTCTCATAGTATATACACACTAGTCTATATTATTACCATATTTTCTTAATAATTTATATTCTTGACTCTTTTTAAAAAAGAGATTTTGTTATCTTATTCTCATACAGTCTAGTACATCCATTGTACAAAAAAGACGAAACTAATCTTCTTGTTCCGTCTCTTGTTCTTTTTCCTTGATTTTTTCTTCAAGTTCTTCTTTACTCATTTTTGAGTAACCTTTAATTTTTAAAGCTTTTGCTTCTTCACGTAATTTTGTTAAAGTAGGTTCATCACTGATATCAAACTCTTCATCTTCGATTTTACCTGTTCTAACTAATTCGTCAATTTGTTCTTTAGTAATTGTTTCTCTTTCAATTAATGTATGTGCAAGAAGCATTACTAAGTCTTTGTTTTCCTCTAAAAGTTTCTTAGCATTGTCATAACATTTTGTAATGATTTTTTGAACTTCTTTATCGATTTCTAAGGCAACTTGATCAGAATAGTTCTTTGATTTGTTATAATCTCTACCTAAGAAAACATTCTCACTTGAATTTTGTTCATAACGAATTGGCCCTAGATCACTCATACCATACTCAGTAACCATGCTACGAGCAAGGTTCGTGGAACGTTTAAAGTCATCACTAGCTCCGGTTGTTACATCACCTAAGAATAATTCTTCAGCCGCACGTCCACCTAAACTACTTGTAATCATCGCGATCATTTCATTTTTAGTATATCTTGTAATATTATCTTCCTTTGGTGTGTAAGAAGTATAACCACCTGCGATACCACGAGGTACAATGGTGATTTTTTGAACTTCCATCGCGTCTTTTAATTTTAAGCCTAATACAGCATGACCTGATTCATGAACAGCTGTTAACCATTTAATTTCATCACTAACTTTACGACTTGTTTTAGCAGGCCCCATTAAAACACGGTCTGTAGCTTCATCAATATCTTGTAAAGTAATCGCATCTTCATTTTTACGTACCGCAAGTAAAGCTGCTTCATTCATAAGGTTCTCTAAGTCAGCTCCAGAGAAACCTGATGTTCTTTGAGAGATACTCTTCAAGTTAACAGAAGGAGCTAAAATTTTATTTTGAGCATGTACTTTTAATATAGCTTCACGTTCTTCTGTATCTGGAAGATTTACGGTAACTTGTCTATCGAAACGTCCTGGTCTTAATAAAGCTGGGTCTAGAACATCTGGTCTATTAGTTGCGGCAATAATAATAATACCTTCATTAGCACCAAAACCATCCATTTCAGTAAGTAATTGGTTTAAAGTTTGTTCTCTTTCATCATGTCCACCACCGATACCAGAACCTCTTTGACGTCCCACGGCATCGATTTCATCAATAAAGATTAAGCAAGGAGCATTTCTTTTTGCTTCTTTAAACATATCACGAACACGACTAGCACCTACACCAACAAATAGTTCAACGAAGTCAGAACCACTGATAAAATAAAATGGAACATTGGCTTCACCGGCAACAGCTTTAGCAAGTAAGGTTTTACCAGTTCCTGGAGGACCTACAAGTAAAACACCTTTAGGAATACGAGCACCTAATCTTTGGAATTTTTTAGGATTTTTTAAGAAATCAATAAGTTCTGCAACTTCTTCTTTTTCTTCTTTTAAGCCCGCAACGTCTTTGAAACGAACTTTTCCACCATCTGCAGATAATTTGGCACGACTTTTACCAAAATCCATGCTTCCTTTATTACTATTAGCCATTTTAATAAAGATGAAATAAGAAGCCCCTACTAAAACAATTAAAGGAACAACATTTACTAAAATGTAAATCCATGAAATAGATCCTGGATCTGGATTTGTTTCATATACTTTTAAGTTGTTAGCTTCAGCATATTTCGTGATATTTTCTACTTCTGCTTCTACAATAGTTGCTTTAAATTTTTCCGTATCTTTATATTCACTTAATTTACCTTCTACATAGTAAACGCTTTCTTCACTACTAGGAGTAATGGTAATTTCAGTGACATTTTTATTACTCATTTCCTTAATTAATTCACCTGTTGTGATTTCATGTGTTATTGTACCACCTAAGTTTAAGAAACTTAAAACAGCAAAAATAACGACAACTAAAATAAGATAAGGAAATAAATTTTTTATTGTATTTTGATTATTTCTTTTCATTATTTCTCTTCCTCTTTCTTTTTGTACTTGTATATTATATCATAACTTTTATCTTTGTCGATGTCATATTTTGATTTTTTTATTCCTAAAATCCAAAGAACTTTACCACTACTGTCTACCAAAATAGGCACCCTATCTTTTTCTTCTTTAGTTAACTTATTATCAATTAAAATGTCGTTTATTTTTCGTGTTCCATTTAAATTTTTAACTTCCATTTTCATGCCATTTTCACGACTCTTAATATATAAAGGTAATGTGATATCCTTAGAATTTAAATGGATTTCAAAGTTACTTTTCTCCGTGTATTTTTCTTTTTTCTCTATAATACTTTTATCATCTAAAACTAAATAGTCTTCTAAAAGATAACAAAATGGTTTTATTATTTCTTTCTTTTTTAAAAAAGCATATCCTTCATTTTTGATAAATAAATAATCCATTGGAAATTCATAATAAGCATTGTCTTTTTTACTCAATAATAAATTCATAAAAATATTAAGATGTTTCTTTGTTAATTTT
The DNA here is from genome assembly GCA_934085565.1 of uncultured Bacilli bacterium. GTDB lineage: Bacteria > Bacillota_I > Bacilli_A > RF39 > UBA660 > Ventrenecus. Next base: position 24,107 of record CAKOHG010000002.1, read on the forward strand.
GTAATATTATTTTGATAAATTTTATATAAATAATCTTCGCAAAAAGCTGTTTGCATAGCTTTCGAATAATTTTTAAATCTTGTAATATCTATTCTATCATTTACTAAAACATCTTTTTTTACTTTACTTATTTCTTCATCAATAAGACTTGTTTTTTCTTGTAAAATCTCACTAAAACTCAAGAATTTTTGATAGTAGTAAGGATTTTCTTTTTCAAGTAAAGGTAAAATTTCATGACGAATACGATTTCTGATGTAGTCATTACTATCATTTGATTTATCATGAACAAAAGGAATATTTTGTTTTTTTAAATAACTATATATTTCTTTTTTATTTCTTGTTAAAAGAGGTCTTAAAAGGGTAACATTTTCATAGTTAGACACTTGTTTAATACCCGCATATCCTTTTAATGAACTTCCTCTTAAAAGTCGCATTAAAATCGTTTCTGTTAAATCATCACCATGATGAGCCGTTAATAAAATGTTTGAATGATATTCATGACAGACTTCTAAGAATTTTTGATATCTAATTTGTCTTGCTTCATTTTCCGTAAACTTACCCTTTTCATAAGAATTTATCTCATAATAAACAAGGGGAATATTTAATTTCTGCAAATAATTTTTCACAAAAGCATATTCTTCTTCACATTCCTTTCTGGTTTTATGATTAATATGAACACAGATAACATTTTTATGTAAAGAATAAAGTAAATGTAAAAGACACATTGAATCGGGTCCACCTGATAAGGCAAGAACACAAGGGGTATCCCCCACGATATATTTTTCAATAAATTTTTTTTCTTCTTCCATAATTCTCCTTAAGAAACATTATTATTGTACTTTATTTATATGCTTTTTGCAACTCATTTTAGCACTCATCAGTTTCAAGTGTTAATTTATTGATTTCACGATTGGCATTTTTTTGTTCATAAGCACTGGTAACCACGATAAAAACATCTTTATCCATGTCTTTTAAAACTTCTTTTACTTTATGATAAGAAAGATTAGGAAGTGAACACATTAAAAGTTGATTTTCTTTTTTAGTAAAAGCACCTGCACTATTAATCAAAGTAACATCATAACCACAAGAAAACAAATACTTTTTAATATCATCTATTTTTTTACTGCTGATATAAAGAACTTTATTTTTATTGATACCTAAAGTTAAATTATTAGAATAGTAACTCATAAAGTAAAGAGAAATTAAAGAGTAAATAAGTTTTGTAAAGCCAAATGTAAAGCCGCCTAATAAGACAATGGAACCGTCAACAATCAAAATAGATTTTCCCATAGGCATATGAAAATATTTTTCCATCACTTGATTTAATATATCTGTGCCACCGGTTGTGTAGTTATTTTGAAAGACAAGTCCATAACCATAACCACTTAAAACGCCACCAATAATAGCGATTAATAAAGGATCAATAGTAATAATGAGATAATTTGATATATTTTTAGTTAAATAAACACCTATTGGAAATAATAAAGAACCCACTAAAGTATTCTTTGTTTTTTCTTTTCCTAGAAGAAAATAACTTAAAACAAGGAGTAAAGCATTATATAAAATCATAAATAGACTTTCATTAAGAGGAATAAAGTGTCTTATGATGATACTTAAACCACTTACACCACCCGTGACAAAATCATAAGGAGATAAGAAAAGATTAAAAGCTAAAGAAACTAAGAATAAACCTAGAACAAGTTTACTATATTTTTTTAATTTAGTTTTCATTTTGGACCTTCAATAAAGATTCTAAAATAGGTAAAATATCACCATTTAACACTTTGTCGACATTACTTGTCTCATAACCACTTCTTAAATCTTTAATTAATTTATAAGGCTCTAAAACATAGTTTCTGATTTGACTTCCAAAATCAATCGATGAAATCGTTCCCTTTAAATTATTCTTTTCTTGTTCTAATCTTAATCTTTCTTTTTGATATAGTTTACTTTTTAATATTTTTAAAGCTTGTTCTTTATTTTTTAACTGACTTCGTTCATTTTGGCAAGTTACCACTGTTTTAGTAGGTAAATGGGTAATACGAACGGCTGAATTTGAGGTATTGACACTTTGTCCTCCCGCACCACTAGAATGATAAACATCTATTTTTAAATCACTTTCTTTAATATCAATATCAATATCTTTGTTATATTCAGGAATAACACTCACCGAAGCAAAAGAGGTATGTCTTCGTCCTCCAGAATCAAAAGGGGAAATACGAACAAGGCGATGAACGCCACTTTCGTTTTTCAAATAACCATAGGCGTAATCTCCTGTTATTTTAATCGTAGCACTTTTAAGACCAGCTTCTTCTCCTTTTTGTTCTTCAATAATTTCATAATGAAAATTATTTTTTTCGCAAAACATTTCATACATACGAAGAAGCATAGAAGCCCAATCACATGATTCTGTCCCACCTGCTCCTGGATGAATTTCTAAGTAACATGGTAAATCATCATATTCTCCACCTAAAAGAGTATCTATCTCAAGTTCATTTACTTTTTCTTCCATAGATTCTAAATTGATACTAGAAAGTTCTTCATCCGTCATTAATTCTACAAGTTCTAAAGTATCATTAATTTCTTCCTTAATATTTGAAACAAGAGAAACTATTTTTTCTAATCTAGCAATATTTTTATTTATTTCGTTGGCATGAGTAATATCGTTCCAGAAATCTTCTTTCGTTGTTTCTTCTTTTAAGTTGGCTATTGTTTTTTCCTTTTCTTCTAAGTCAAAGAGACCTCCCAATAGTATCTATTTTATTTTGTAAATTTAATAAATTATCTTTTATTTCATTTCTGTTCATATCAATTCCTCTTTCTAAATTATCATAATTATAACACAAGATAAGTTTTTTATTATTCTTTTATTACAGCAAAAAACTAGACTCCATGTCTAGTTAGTCATAAATGAGTTCATTATTTTGATTAATAATAAAATGTTTACCGTTGTAATATCCTTCATTTCCAGAACAATTATACCCTTTAGAATGTAAGTAATAAATAAAGTCTATAGGAGTTTCATTATGCCAATCAATATTTAATATTTCTGTACCACCACAAGCAACTGTGTTAAGAGTTATTTTGACACTATAAGCTATATCTGACATACCATAAGAATTTTTTATGACATCTCCACCATAGCCACCAGACCATTTATCTAAAAGATTATAAGCTTCTTCTTCTGTATTAAAGTCCCAAGTTAAGCCTTTTTCTTTTAATTGTTGTCTTAAAATTTCATTATCTTTTTCTTTTTGAGACACTTCATTTTCTTTACTTGTACTACTATTATTAACTTCTTCACTATTTTTTTGCCATACGGCTTTTAAAGTGATATTACCATTAACTTTACTGTTCCAGTCATAAGTTTCACCATTTAATTGCCATTCCAAAAAGTTATAACCTTCTTTAGTTGGATTAGACGGCTTAATAACCCTTTCATTTTCTAAAATAATTTGAGATTCTACTTTAGAGCCACCATCACTATCAAAAGTCACCGTGTATTTTTTCTCATAGGTCTGCATAAGTTCTTCTTCGTTTATATCAATTTGATAAGTAATACTAAAATCTGTCTCATTATCATTCGGTAATTTACTACTTATAATATCCTTATTATTAGGCCAGTTTGTTGTAATATCAACATTAGCGGTAGAAATATTTTTTTCTTTAGCAATAGAAATCAAAGAAGAAATAAGTTCTTCTAAGCTCTTATTTTTATAATCTAAATCTTTGTACAAAGACTTGGCATCTTCATTTAATAAAGAAATATCTGTCACATTAGACGTAAAATCGTGACAATTAAACTTATCTTCACAATTATCTGTGATATTAAATGTTACTTTCACAAAAGGATTAATTTTTATATATGCAACATAACTTGTTTCATTATTTATTGGGTTTTGTTCTTCTTTTTGATTTGTAAAACAAAAAAGACAAACTAAAATAATAATTAATACAAGTATGCCTGCTAAAATAAAGGCTTTTTTACTTTTCAAAAATTCTTTCATAATGACTCCATTTCTACACAATAATATTTTTCATTTATAACTTATTCCTACTTTACAAAAAAATTATACAAAATATCCAAAATATACGTCAAGCTAATCTTCAATTTAAATAACTATGAGTTTTCTTTTCTTTAAAGAAAACTAGTTGAATTTTGACTTTTAAATGTGCTATCATTAATTCAAGAATGGAGAATGACTATGCTTCCAAGAGAAATATATTTAAATCAAATTCGGCCTTTTTATCATTTTGCCGATATTAAAATGCTACAAGGTTTAAAAAGGTGTGGTAAATCAACTTTACTAAAACTTATCAAAGAGGAACTACTATGTCAAAATATTGACAAAGATCATCTTATTTACATTGATACTGAGAAAGTTAGTGCTAATTTTGACTTAAAAGATGAAATTTTAAAATATATCAAAAATGAACAGACTTATTATCTTTTTATAGATGAGGTTCAAAATATTCAAAATAGTATTGATATTTTAAAATACTTTTTGAAAACAACAACAATATCCATTTTTGTAACAACTTCTGTTAAAAATGAATTTACGGATACTTTCCTCTCTACCTTACAACCGTATATTCACTTTTTTACAATCGAAGCAATTTCATTTGGTGAAATTATTAATCTAAAAAAAGTGACAAATAAACAGCTTATTGAACAAGAATTTAACACCTATCTTTTATGGGGAGGATTACCACATAAATTTAAACTTCAAAATAAAGAAGAAACCGAAATTTATTTAAAAGATACTTTTGAAGCAATTATTTTTGAAGAAATTATTAAGAAAAATTCTATCAAGGACATTAATTTGCTTCTAACTGTTCTCGATTATTTAATCGCTAGTACCAGTCAAATGTTTTCGGCAACGGAAATTATAAATTTCTTTAAGGAAAAGAATATTGCTATTTCTTCTAAAACTATTTATGAATGTTTAAACTATGCGGAAGAAACTTTATTTCTTACAAAAGTACCTACTTACGACATTGAAAGAAATAAAATTTTACAAAGAAGAAATCGTTACTATTTAAGTGATCTAGGCCTTAATAGTATTTTTAATAAACAAAAAAAGACCAACTATGTAGCCCTTTTAAAAAACATTGTTTACAATGAACTTATTACACATGGTTTTTCAATTACAACAGGTATGATTCAAAATGAAATTATTGATTTTGTGGCAACCAGAAATGATGAAAAAGTTTATATTCAAGTTGATTTCTTACTTTCACAAGCAGAGAATTCTCAAAAGAAAATAAACATTTTAAAAGAAATTCCTGATAACTATCCTAAATATATTCTATCTATGGATCGAAATAATTATTCAACAGACGATATTATTCATGAAAATATTATTTATTGGTTACTAGATGAAAAAGACAATCTATAATTTATACAACTTTATTGCAAAGTTGTTTTTTGCTTTAATCATTATCTTCCCAATTATGTTTTTTTAAAAAATAACCACAATCAGCATTTTTAAAATAACCATTATAACTTGCTTTTGCACACCTTTTATATTCTTTATCAATATTTTTATTTTTGTGAATACGATTCATTTTTCGAACAATTCTTCTTTTTGTTTGAGAATTTAGTAAAACTATCAATTTTTTATTTTTTAATTTAAAACGGTAACCTATAAAATTAAATCCTTCTTTCATAGAAATAATTGACGTTTTATCATTTAACTCTAATTTTAAGTTCTGAAGTTCTTCTGTGATTTTATCTAAACAGTATTTTAGGTATTCCTTATCTTGGTGGATTAAAATAAAATCATCCATATATCTTATATAATATTTTATGTGTAATTTTTCTTTAATAAAGTGATCTAATCCATTAAGATAAAAAATCGCAAAAATTTGGCTCGTCATATTACCAATAGGTATTCCCTTACCTTTTTTATAAAAAGGAATACGGTCCAACTCAGCAAATTTACTTTCTAAATTCGTAATGTTTTTTCTTAGTAAGTTGTTTTTTTCATTATCGATAAGTTTTTGTATCTTTTCGTTCGTAATTTCTTCATTCGTGGCATTTAAAATAGATCTAATAATATTTATAACATCAGGATCATCAATTATTTTATTTAGATTATTAAGTAAAATTTCATGATCAATATTATAAAAGTATTTTTTAATATCACACTTTAAAATATAAAAATTATCATATTTTAATTTAATACTATTTATATACTTTCTAGTGTAATATAATCCTAATTTCAATCCTTTATCTTTTCTAGTTGCCACATTCATAGGAATTAAACGTGGCTCAATCATCGGCAATAATATTTCATTACTAAGAAGATGATTAACAATTTTATCAGATATTATTTCACTCATAATAATACGATACTTAGGTTCTTTAATTAAAAAAACATTATAATGACTATGCTTATATTTCTTTTCAACTAAAACGTCATAAATTTGTTTGATATTTATCATATAAAAAGTTTCAAAATTAAAGATTTTTTGACGATGTTTAGTACTTAAACGAACTTGATGATAATTTTCTTCTATTTTCTCTATGTTGCATAATTTGTTATACATCTTTTTCACTCCTAATAAGACCATACGCTACTTTTCGGCAATTCACCATAATTTTAGTTAAACTGTTAGCCTGATTTTTACTTATAAATTTACTATGAAAGCTTTCCCTAACAAAAAAATCGTACATGGATAATTTAATTAAATAATCTTTTAAATACTTATCTTTAATTCTTTGACTTTGTTGAATGTTGTAGCCAAAGACACATTCTAATAAATCATAACCCGTTTGTTTAATGTTTTGAGTTAAGACGATTTGTTTTTTTGGAAAATTAGGTAACCATAAGTTCATATAATTAATTAAGTTTTCGGTGTAAGAAAGCAATTTAAATTTTATTTCCATATTATTTTTCCTTTCAAAAAAAGTACAGTGATTAGCTATGAAGGTCACTCCACAGCATCTGTACTATTTATTTGAGTTTATACTCTGGAATTATTTTGTTTCCAATCTTTCGATTGCTATTTCTAGCTACTTCTTCTCGTTAATAGTCGTAACCATTAACTCTCAGTGCATTAGCATTAACTAATCGTAGTAGGAAGCTCGCGCGAACACCATTGCCATTCGTAACCCAGTTGTTACCGCCATAGCCTGTACTGTTCAAATTGAAATCATTCGCCGCCGTGTTCGTGACATTGAAAATGCTCGGAGACAAGGGGACCACTCATAAATAATCCCAATTATTATAAATAAAATTAATACAGTAGTAAATAGAATAATTCATTATTTTATTATCTGTATTATTTATTTGAGCTTTTGCTCTGGAATTATTTTGTTTCCAATCTTTCGATTGCTATTTCTAGCTACTTCTTCTCATTAATAGCCGTAGCCACTAACTCTCAGTACATTAGCATTAACTAATCGTAGTAGGAAGCTCGCGCGAACACCATTGCCGTTTGTAACCCAGTTGTTATTGACATAGCCTGCGCTGCTCAAAACGAAATCATTCGCCGCCGTGTTCGTAACATTGAAATTCCTCGGAGACAATGAAGAGCACCTATAAATAATCCCAAATTATTATAAAAAAATTTAATACAGTAGTAAATAAAGTAAATCACTACTTTATTATCCGTATTATTTATTTGAGCTTTTGCTCTGGAATTATTTTGTTTCCAATCTTTCGATTACTATTTCTAGCTACTTCTTCTCGTTAATAGTCGTAACCATTAACTCTCAGTGCATTAGCATTAGCTAATCGTAGTAGGAAGCTCGCGCGAACACCATTGCCGTTTGTAATCCAGTTGCTATTGCCATAACCGCCGTTACTCAAAGCAAAATCATTCGCCATCGTATTCGTGACACTGAAATTGCTCGGAGACAATAAAGAGCACACGTAAATAATCCCAATTAAACAAAAAAATTTAATACAGTTACAAATAAAGTAAATCATTACCTTATTATCTGTATTATTTATTCGAGTTTACACTCCGGGATTATTTTGTTTCCAATCTTTCGATTGCTATTTCTAGCTACTTCTTCTCATTAATAGTCGTAACCATTAACTCTCGGTGCATTAGCATTAGCTAATCGTAGTAGGAAGCTCGCGCGAACACCATTGGTGTTAGTGACATTATTGTTACCATTAGGATAGCCTTCGCTGTTCAAGACAAATTCACGCGCCGCCGTATTCGTGACATTGAAATAACTCGGAGACAAAAGGCACATTTATAAATAATCCCAGATTATTATAAAAAAAATTAATACAGTAGTAAACAAAATAAATCATTATTTTATTATCTGTATTATTTATTTGAGTTTATACTCTGGAATTATTTTGTTTCCAATCTTTCGATTGCTATTTCTAGCTACTTCTTCTCGTTAATAGCCGTAGCCATTAACTCTCAGTACATTAGCATTAACTAATCGTAGTAGGAAGCTCGCGCGAACACCATTGCCATTCCACACACTAGTGTTAGTAATATAACCTGCACTGTTCAAGTAGAAATCGTTCGCCGCCAACGCAGCCGTATTGAAATATCTCGGAGACAATGAGGAGCGTTTTTAAATAATCCCACTCATTATAAAAAAAATTTAATACAGTTACAAATAAAATAAGTCATTACTTTATTATCTGTATTATTTATTTGAGTTTACACTCTGGGATTATTTTGTTTCCAATCTTTCGATTATGATTTCTCATTACTTCTTCTCATTAATAGCCGTAGCCATTAACTCTCAGTGCATTAGTATTAACTAATCGTAGTAGGAAGCTCGCGCGAACACCATTACTATTCGTAACCCATTGGTTACCGTTTAGATAGCCTTCACTATGCAATTCAAAACCATTCGCCGCCAGCGCACCTGTATTGAAATAGCTCGGAGACAAGAGGTGCATTTATAAATAATCCCAATTAAGGCAAAAAAATTAATACAGTGGTAAATAAAATAAATCATTATTTTATTATCTGTATTATTTATTTGAGTTTATACTCTGGAATTATTTTGTTTCCAATCTTTCGATTGCTATTTCTAGCTACTTCTTCTCATTAATAGTCATAACCATTAACTCTCAGTACATTAGCATTAACTAACCGTAGTAGGAAGCTCGCGCGAACACCATTGCTTGCTGTTACATTGTTATAACCGTTAGGATAACCTAGACTATTCAAGTAAAATCCATTCGCCGCCAGTGCCCCCGTATCGAAATTGCTCGGAGACAATGAACTATTTAAAAATAACCCCGTCTAACATTATACTATAAAAACACAGTTATATGTAAAATAGTTCACTAAATTACCATCTATGTTATTTATTTGAGCTTTTGCTCTGGAGCTATCTTGTTTCCAATCTTTCGATTGCTATTTCTAGCTACTTCTTCTCATTAATAGTCATAACCATTAACCCTCAGTGCATTAGCATTAACTAATCGTAGTAGGAAGCTCGCGCGAACACCATTACCGTTCCACACACTATTGTTGCCGTTAGGATAACCGTCAGCATTGAGGATGAACTCATTCGCCGCCAACGCTCCTGTATTGAAATAGCTCGGAGACAATCCGCGCTATAAGAGATAGCCCCGCGAGCGAGTTTCAAAATGAAGAGTCATTTTGAAACCAACTACTCTCGCTTTTAGTCTACTTTTATTTCAAAAGGACTATTCGCCGTACCTATTCCTCCACTTATCTGAGCTTCAGATGAGAGATTGATAACCGCGCGAACACCAAAACTAGACGTAACCCAGTGGTAACCGTATAGATAGCCTTCACTAGGCAATTCAAAACCATACGCCGCCAGCGCACCTGTATAGAAAAAGCTCGGAGACAACGTCCAGTATGTATTCGTACTATATGTATAAGCAGATTTATTAATATAACCATCTGCATATCCAGAAAGCATTAATTCATCTACTGTTATTAAACCAATTGGATAGGTTAAAGCTTTATTTCCTTTTTCACTAGTACTTAATGTAAATAAGTCATTGGTTTGAGGACATTTTAAAGTTGGTTGTTTGGTTTGATAATATCTACGATATGGTCCATAGTTGGTATTAGATCCTGTAGCTGTATAACCATTTCCTGAATAAACACTTCTATCATTACAGAATCCAGCATCTGCTACTACTGATTCATTACTTGTTCCTAAGATATTATTTTTATACCAATCATCTAATACTTTTTTAATATTACTGTCATTTTCATTTGCCGTTGTTTTTTCATAACTTTCATTTAAAGTACTTCCATACATATATCCATTATACGCTGGATTATCTCTTTTGGTATTAAATGCTGTACTTGATTTTATATTTAATCCTGTACCACTGGCATTTGCAGTTGTACCAGCATATAAAAGTCTAACACTGCCATCACCATTGATACGAATAATTCTCCAATAAGCTCCGGCATATTTTACGTAATTGTTATTTACAGAACCACGATAATAATAGCTTATACCATCATCATCTTCCATTTGATATATACCTTTATCTGATTTGTCGCTTTCACGCTCAGTTTGACTCATTAAATATCCTTTTAAATTATATCTTCTAGTTTTAATGGATGTTCCACCTGAACCAGTTGCTGTTCCATCAGTAATACTTGCACTTGTTATCTCATAAATATTTGCACAATTTGCGGTATTCTTATAAACTGTTATAACATCAGATGAGTTCGTATTATAACCTGCACTACAGAAATAATATTTAGTATCTCCACCATATGTTAATGTTGTTGGATCTAATTGTTGTACATTCGTAATCGTATATTTTCCTGTTTCTGAATTAAAGGTATAACTTGAACCAATTGGAAGTAAAACGTATGAAGTCGATAAGTTTTTATATCTATCATCCGTTCCTTTTAAGGCTACTAGATCTGGATGAGGCATCGTTGCGGATGGACTACTTAAACTCGTTGCTTTACTTTCATTCCAAATAAGAATTGGAGCTGTTTTACTAAAATCAACTGTTTGCTTAGCCGCTATTTTTTGTTTAGATATTTCTGGTGTTGTTTGATATTCATTAGCTAAAATCGCGTCTGCAAGTGTAGTATATCCTTGTTCTACTGGACTATAGTTACTTACTGAACCAATAACAACAACTTTTGAAGTAAATAAAGTATTCATGGCATCAGTATTTTCAACCGTAACATCTTCAGCAATCCATAATCTTAAATTGTAATCTACGCTATCACCAGCACCTAAAGCACCTTTTACTAATGTCTTAGATGCAACAGCACCATCTATTGTTGTTTTAGCATCTTCTAAAGCACTTAATTTAGTAACACTTTCATTATTAAGCATTGAATTGATGTATTTAAGAGGCATTGTGTTATCCTCAAGCATTTCTAGGTTTACGGTGTAACTAGCAAACAAATCACATGTATTAGTTATTGTAAAACTATATGGGGTTAACTTTTTACCATCTTCATCTAATATGGGATAAGCATTAGATAAATTAATATTATTTTTTTCATTCGTTAGTGACAAACTAAAGCAACTTGCCGCTACCTTATTCACACCTGTTTGAGTATAAGTTAATATCCAATAGGCGTAGGAAATACCGATAGTTCCCAATAGTACTATCAAAATTCCCATGATAATAAGGATTTTCTTTTTATTAGGATTATCCTTATTAAACAACTTTTTCATAATTTTTTCACACTCCTAAATCACAAAAGACTTCTAAATTATTATATTGTCCTTCTATCTTTTTCAATTGTAACAAATTAATAAATCAAAGTCCATATTACATTTTGTTTAAATCGCAAATTTTAGCAACAGATGTCAACTTTTGTAGAACAATTATATTAAATTCAACAATTTAAAATAAGTAAATAAAGATTAATTTTTTAAATTATTTTTATAATGGTAACTCTTTAAAAACATAATTATTCATGTTAAAATCATGAAAAGAAAGCGTGGTATGAATATGAAAGAAATTGTCTACATTACTCACAACAAAAATTCATTACTACGAACTTTAAGTGAATCTAAAACTTTACAACCGTATAAAGTTTACACATTAAAAGAATTTCTCGGTAATTTTCCCTATGAATACAATGAAAAAGCCCTAGATTTCATTATGAGCGAAGAAAATGTTATTTTAGAAGTTGCGCAAAAATACTTAGATAATATTATTCTTTATCCTGTCGAACAGATTGATACCGATAAAGGTATTTATTTAAAAAACTTAAAGAAAAAATTATTAGATAATAAATTATTAAAAGAAAACAAATTATTACAAGAAAAATATAAAAATGTAAGCTTTAAAATTACAGAATACAATTATAGCCAAGAACTTTTATTTCTTTTAAAGGATTATGATATTGAAATCATTAAAAATGAGAACAATAATTATGTTCCTAAAGTATATTCTTTAAACAGTATCGAAGAAGAAATTGCTTTTGTCTTTGAACAAATTATTTCTTTACTTCAAAAAGGAGTGCCCGAAAAAGATATATACTTGACGAATGTTCCCGAAGATTACATGAAATATTTAAAACGAATAGCAAAGCAAATGCACATTCCTTTAAATATAATATCCACGACGACTTTAGCCGAAACCTTTCTAGGAACTTTCTTTTTGAAAAATTTAAACCTAGATCCTTTGGAAGCTATAAAAAAAACAGAAGAAATCATAAAAGATGAAAATGATACTGAAATATATAATGAAATCGTTAATATTGTTAACAAATATATGCTTTTTCAAAACAGAAAAGAATTTATAAGTTATGAGCTTAAAAATACCAAAAGAAAAGAAAAAGCTTATAAAATTGGTATTCAAGTTGTTAATTACAAAACTCATTCTTTTAAAAAGGATGACTATATTTTCTTTTTATCTTTTAATTCAGATACTATTCCTAAATTTTATAAAGATGAAGATTATTTTGAAGATAACATTAAACAAAAAATACATTTTGACACAACCACTGATAAAAATATTAAAGAAAAGAAATTTATTGAAAACTTAATTACTAGTTATCCACATATCTTTATTACTTTTAAGAAAAACACCTTAAAAAAAGAAGTTTATCCTTCTTCTTTACTAGAAAAGTATTCTATTGAACAAGGTCTTCTAAATTATAATATTTCTGAAGAATATAATGACTATATTCTTGGAAAACTTATGGATAATTATGTAAAATTTGGCACCGTTAATGATACCTTAATTAAGCTTTCTTCTAGTCACCCTATTTCTTATCAAACTTATGAAAATGAATATAAAGTTATTAACAATGAAAAATTGATGAGTTATTTAAAAAACAAACTAGTCTTATCTTACACGCAGATGAATGATTTTTTAGCTTGCCCTTTCTCCTTTTATCTTAAATATATTTTAAAATTAAGCCCTTATGAAGAAACCTTTAATACAACAATAGGTACTATTTTTCATAAAATTTTAGAACTTAAAGATGAAGAAGAATTCGATTATGACTATACTTTTCAACACATTATCAAAGATTATGATTTTACTTTTAAAGAAGAAATGATTTTACAAAATTTAAAAGAAGAATTTAGAAATACGTTAAATCTTTTACAAGAAAGAGAAAAGTTTACAGAATTAAAGGAAAGAGAATTTGAAAAAGAAATTATAGTACCTATGAATGGAAAAATTCCCGTGACTTTTAAGGGAAAAATTGACGCTTTATACTATAATTCTGAAAGTAAAATTTTTAAAATCATTGATTACAAATCAGGAATGCCTTTTTTAGATGCTTCCATTATGCCACATGGTTTTTCTTTACAACTTCCGACTTACTTATATTTATTAAAAAACGATGAAGACTTTAAGACTTACACTTGCGGTGGTTTTTATCTTCAACCTTTATTTATAGATAAACAAAAATGTGAGAATAAAGTAGATTACGAGGTTACTAAGAAAAATGCTTTAAAAGCAATAGGTTACTCTAATAGTAATTTTGAGATATTAGGAAGTGTGGATAGTAGTTACCCTAATTCATGTCAAATTAAAAGTTTAAAAGTTAAAAATGATGGCGATTTTTATAATTATTCCAAAATTTTTGATAAAAACGACTTGAATACTTTATTTGATTTAGTGGACAATCTTATTCACTATACAATTGATGAAATAACAAAAGGTAATTTTAAAATCGAACCCAAAGTTTTAGATAACAAAAAAAATATTTCATGTGAATTTTGTCCTTTTAAAGATATTTGCTTTTATAAAGACAAAGATAAAGTCTATATCAATTCTGACAAAAACTTTTTAAAAAAGGAGGTGAAGAAAGATGGCATGGACGAATGAGCAATTAACTGCGATTCATAAAGATGGCACTAATATCATTGTTTCCGCCGGAGCGGGTTCGGGTAAAACAGCCGTTTTATCTACAAGAGTTGTCGAAAAAATAAAAAAAGGAATTCATATTAATGAGCTTCTTATTTTAACATTTACGAATGCCGCAGCTGGAGAAATGAAAGAAAGAATTAAAAAAAAGATTAAGGATTTAAATAAACCTGAAGAACTTGATCTTTTAGAGTCTTCCTATATTACAACTTTTGATAGTTTTGCCTTGTCTATTGTAAAAAAATATCATTATATTTTAAATATTCCTAAAAATATTTCTATTACTGACAGTTCTATTTTAAATTTACAAAAAAAGAAAATACTAGATAATATTTTAGATAAGTATTATGAAGAAAAAACTAATGAAAAATTTAATCGTTTAATCAAAGATTTTTGTTTTAAAGACGACAAAAATCTTAAAAAGAGTATTCTTTCTTTGGCAAACAAACTAGAAATTAGGACAGATAGACAAGAATATATGTCTTGTTATTTTAATAAATATTATCAAGAAGATACGATTCATCTATACCTTTCAATGTATGAAAATATTTTAAAGGAAAATATTGAAGCTTTATTTTTAGAAGTTGAGTTACAAAGTAATTACTTTGAAAAAGATTATGAACAAAAAATATTAGATAATATTTCTGTTTTGAAAAAGGAATGTTCTTTAGATGAATTAATTGCTCTTATTAACAGTGTCAAAATTCCTAGCTCGCCTAGAAACAGTGAAGAAGAAACTAAACTGGCTCGTGAAAAAATAAGCGACTCTTTAAAAAATTTAAAAGATTTATGTGTCTATGGTTATCAAGAAGAGATAGTAGATACGATTAAAAAAACAAAAGGTTATTTAGAAATCATTTTTGAAATATTAGAAGAATTTTTCAAACAGTTACAAGAATATAAAAACAAACATTATTGTTATGACTTTAATGATATTGCTCAAATGTCATTGAAAATACTAAAAGAAAATAATGACATTAGAGAGTATTTAAAACATTTCTTTAAAGAAATTATGGTAGATGAATATCAAGATACTTCTGACATTCAAGAAGAATTTATTAATTTAATCAGCAATCATAATGTTTATATGGTAGGAGATATCAAACAAAGTATCTATCGTTTCCGAAATGCTAATCCTTATATTTTTAAAAATAAATATGATAAATATAGTCTCAATGAAGATGGCATAAAGATTGACTTATTAAAAAACTTTCGTTCTCGTGATGAAGTACTAGAAGATATTAATACTATTTTTAACCCAATCATGACAAATAATATTGGTAATGCCGAGTATACAGTTTCTCATCAAATGGTTTTTGGTAATACTTCTTATATTGAAGAAGGTGCCTCTTGTGAAAACTATCATATGGATATTTTAGAATATGAAATTAAAAATAAAGAATTTAGCAAAGAAGAAATAGAATTTTTTACAATTGCTCAAGATATAAAAAAAAAGATGGAACAAAAATACCCTATCTTTGACAAAGATAGTAAGATAGTTCATGAAGTTAGGTTTGATGATTTTTGCCTTATTTTAGACCGAAATTCTTCTTTTGATTTAGCTAAAAAAATTTTTGAATATTTTGGAATCCCTCTTTGTTTATATAAAGATGAAGTTTTAAATGAAGATACGGATATCTATTTATTTAAAAATATTTTGACACTTCTAATTGGAATGAAAGATAAAAATTATGAAAGTGAATTCAAATATGCTTTTACCAGTATTTTAAGAAGTTACTTATTTTCTAAAAGTGATGATGATATTTTTGAATATTTTAATAACAAACCTTTTTATGAGTCTTTGTTATGGCAAAAATTATATCCTCTTAGTCAAAACTTAAATCATCTTTCTTTGGAAGAACTGACAGAAGAAATATTGTCTTCTTTAGAATTTTATAATAAAACACGCCTTAAAGGGAATGTCTTAGAAAGTGAAATTCGTTTTGATACAATTTTAAATATTGCTAGCAATTTAGAGGAATTATCTTATGATATCTATGACTTTAAAGATTATTTAAGTGAGCTTCTAGAAACCAATGAAATGATTAAATTTAATACGGGAACAAATAGTTCTAATGCGGTTAAAATTATGAATATTCATAAATCAAAAGGTTTGGAATTTCCTATTTGTTATTTCTGTGGTTTATATAAATCTTTTAGTAAAGAAGATTTAAAGGGTAATATTATTTATGACAATAATTTACCTATTTACATGCCAGATAGGTCTACTGGTATAAAAGAATCTATCTTAAAACTATTAATTCAAAACAAAATGACGCAGGAAGATGTATCCGAGAAAATAAGATTATTTTATGTAGCTTTAACAAGAGCTAAAGAAAAAATGATTTTATTATTACCTAAAAATGAAAATAACGTGGAGTTAAAAGAAGATGGAATTGTCTATGAAAGTATTCGTAAAAAATATAATTCATTTGCAAGTATGCTTTACTCCATACCAAACACTTTAAAAATCTATAAGAAAGATATTAATGTGGAAAATCTTGATTTAACTAAAAATTATCTTTTAAAAAAAGATATTAATCAAACTCTTATAAAACAAGGTGAAAAGATAGATTTTATACCATTTCATTTTGAAGAACAAGAAGTAACTCGCAAAACATTTTCTAAAAAAATCAACCAGTTATTAACACCTAAAGAAGAGAAAAATATTGAACTAGGCTTAAAAGTTCATAAAGTTTTTGAAAATATAGATTTTAAAAACTTTAAACCAGAATTAATTTCTGATTCATTTATCCAAGAGTTAGCTATTAATCTTTATCATCAAGATATTTTTAAAGATGTTAAAGAAACTACTATTTTTCAAGAATATGAATTTATTTACAACGATGACAACACCGAGAAACATGGCGTCATTGATTTATTAATAGAACATCCTAGTCATATAGACATCGTGGATTATAAATTAAGTGATGTTACAGATGAAAATTATTTGAAACAATTAAATGGCTATAAAGATTATATTCTTCAAAAAACAAATAAGCCAATTCATTTATATTTATATAGTATTTTGGAAAAGAAATTATTAGAAATATGAAAAAAAAGATCCGTTTGAGATCTTTTTTATTATAAATTTTCTAAAAAATCAATAGCTCTATTTTTAGTTAATACCGCATCGGTGCAATTTAAAATGCCACATAAAACAAAGTAAGCGCCTGCTATTTCAGTAATAATTAAATTACTAAATGGATTAATGAATATTAAAATACTCATAAATATTTCAAGTAAGGCACTGACAAGAAGAAATAACCAACTTCTTTCTTCTAATAGTTTTAAACGAATAGCAAAATCAATCTTAATAACTGCCATATAAAGTATCCATATTCCTATAAAAATAGTAATAACTTGAGTGAAAGTAAATGGACTTATAATCGTTAATATTCCTAAAATCACTCCTAATATACCATAAATCAAATTGAATCTAAACAAAGGAATTTCCCGACGTTTTAAGTAAGTATATATTAATACTCCGCCTAGAATAGTAATTAATAAACCAAAGATAATCCCTATAACAGTGACACTGACATCAGGATAAACTAAGAAGATAAGACCAACTAAAGTTAAGCAAATAGATAAAGCGATATCCATCCACATAATTTTACTAAACAAACGGTCAATATCGGTCATTAATCTTTTCGTTCTTTTACGAAAAATATTTCTTAAGAATTGAAATTTTGGTTTACTTTCTTTTTTTTCATCTAAATCATTATACATTTTAACACCTTCTTGAGCTTATTATAGCATATCCCTTTCTTTTTTGCATTTTTATTCATCAATATGAAAAGGAGTGTTATCAAATTCTTTATCTATTAAAAATTCATGAATGATTTCTTCTTGATTTTCAATAGCCATTTCTTCAATACGGTCGACACGACATTTTTCGCTAAGTAAAATTGCTTCGATTTTCTTAACAGCATTTTCTACTTCATCGTTTACGACAACATAATTATATTTATTAATCTCATTTAATTCATTATAGGCAACTTTAAAGCGTTCAATAATTTGTTCATTGCTTTCTTTTCCACGTTCTTTGATTCTTCTTTTTACCTCGTTCATACTTGGCGCCATGATAAAAATCAAAATGGTTTCAGGAAACATTTCTTTAATTTGCTTAGCTCCTTGAACATCAATTTCTAAAATAACGTCTTTACCTTTAGCTAGTAATTCTTTTACTTCCGCTTTTGGCGTACCATAATACTTACCGTACTGAACTTTAGCATATTCTAAAAAGTCATTGTTAGCAATCTTTTTTTCAAATTCTTCTGAACTAACAAAGAAGTAATCTTTACCCTCAATTTCACCTTCTCTTTTAGGTCGAGAAGTATAAGAAATAGAAACCGTTAAATTCTCATTTCTTTTTAAAAGTTCTTTAACAACCGTACCTTTGCCGGCACAAGTTGTTCCGGAAATAATAATTAATTGTCCTGTTTGTTTTTGTTTAATCATTCTTTTCACTCATCACTTTCTTTACTTTTTGATTTGGCTTGTTAAATATTTTAGCAAGTTCCCCATTAGAACGCATTTTTAAATATTTCTTTTCATTAAGTGGTAAATCAAATTCGCCAATATATTCATAAATTCGCGGATTGAAGCCAATCTTAAATTCATTAAGTCCTAGATAAGGATTTTCTTTAGAAAAATCGCCTGTTAAACCATTTAATTCGGCATAATCATAATTTTTCTGATAATATTTTAATATTTCATCATGTAAATAGTAGTTCGCGTCAAAAGATTTATATTTTTTATCATAACCACTCATTAAAATTTGAATACGATTTTGATATTTAATGACTAAAGCTCCAGCAATATAAACTTTATCCTTTTTGGTATTTAATTCGGTCGCAAATTTAACATCTTGTTTATAATTTAATATTTTTCGATCCGAATCCATTTTTTTATTTAAATTACGTTTATTATTTTCTCTATTAAGTAAAGAAACTAAACGATTATTGGTTTCTAATTCTTTTTCGTAAAGTTCTCTGGAATTCATTAAAAATTCTTCTGAATCAATACTAACTAAAAATAAGTCAATCATATCATCTTTTTTAAAAACATTATAATAATCTTTATAATAATATTCATTAATAGTTCGTTTGTTTTTAATGAATTTTTGTAAAATATCAATGCCGGATTTTTCAGCTAATTCAATATGAAGTCCTTTATGATGAGCACGTCTAATTTTATTACGAGTATTTTTAGATACACTATTCATAGAATAGTTTTTCAAAGAAACAACGGCACTAAAACGTGGTAATATGGATTCAAAATAAAGGTTATCTTTTAGTTTTTTAAATCCTGCTTTTGCCATAATTTCTAAGATATTGTAGTTCCAATTATATGTCTTTAAGCCACTTTCTTTATCAATTTCACTGATGGCTATTTCAGGATTAATTTTAATAAAAACAACTTTTCTCTTTTTATAATAACTTTTTAAAAGCGTTGCAAACTCACTTACAATTTCTTGATTAAAATAGTCTAAAATAAAACCTTTAGGCGCATATCCATATTTGTAGCGCATTTTTAAATTTTTAAAAAGAATTAAACTAGCTGCCTTTAATTGATTATACTCATTAAACATACCAACCAGTTCGTATTCATATCCGTTTTCTCCCATCAAAAGAGCGTAGTTAAAAGTTTGATAATGTGTTCCTAATGGACTGTTTCTAACAAAAGCATTGAATTCATCGATGGTTAACTCTCTTATGCTCATGGTATCACCCCTTTTAGTTGAAATTTATTATATCACAAATGTTTAAATTGTAAAGTATTTTAAAAGCACAAAAAAAGCACTGATATTCATCAGCACTTTTTAAAGTCGTATTATTCAACGATTTCAGATACAACTCCGGCACCAACAGTACGTCCACCTTCACGGATAGAGAATTTAGTACCTTTTTCTAATGCTACTGGAGCAATTAATTCAACAGTCATATCTACGTTGTCACCAGGCATAACCATTTCAACACCTTCTGGTAACTCGATAACACCAGTTACGTCAGTAGTACGGAAATAGAATTGTGGTCTGTAATTTGAGAAGAATGGAGTATGACGTCCGCCTTCTTCTTTAGTTAATACGTAAACGCTAGCTTTGAATTTATGATGAGGTGTAACACTTCCTGGTTTAGCAAGAACTTGTCCACGTTCAACATCTTCACGAGCAATACCACGTAATAATACACCAGCATTGTCACCAGCTTGAGCAAAGTCAAGTGATTTTCTGAACATTTCGATACCTGTAACAACAGTTTTTCTAGTATCTTTTAATCCAACGATTTCAACTTCGTCGTTAAGATTTAATACACCACGTTCAACACGTCCTGTAACAACAGTACCACGTCCTGAAATTGTGAATACATCTTCAATACTCATTAAGAATGGTTTGTCAGTTTCACGAGCAGGATCTGGAATATATTCGTCAACAGCAGCCATTAAGTCACGGATAGATTGTTCAGCAGTAGGATCTCCTTCAAGAGCTTTTAATGCAGAACCACGAATGATTGGACATTCACTATCATAACCATATTCGCCTAATAATTCACGAATTTCCATTTCTACTAAGTCTAATAATTCAGGATCATCAACTTGGTCACATTTGTTCATGTAAACAACAATTTTAGGAACACCAACTTGACGAGATAATAAGATATGTTCTCTTGTTTGTGGCATAGGTCCATCTGCAGCAGAAACTACAAGGATAGCACCATCCATTTGAGCAGCACCAGTAATCATGTTTTTAACATAGTCAGCATGGCCTGGGCAGTCTACGTGAGCATAATGACGTTTTTCAGTTTGATACTCAACGTGAGAAGTATTAATAGTAATACCTCTTTCTCTTTCTTCTGGAGCTTTATCGATATCTTCATATGCAACAAAGTTACCAAATAATTTAGTAATAGCAGCAGTTAATGTTGTTTTACCATGGTCAACGTGACCAATTGTACCAATATTAACATGCACTTTTGAACGATCAAATTTTTCTTTTGCCATAATATTTTTTTCTTCCTTTCATCTCTTCTATTTTATCTAATGCTTGAATTAAATTCAAGTATTATTTTTAGTTAGCACTATTTTTCTTAATGATTTCTTCAGAAATAGATTTTGGTACTTCTTCGTAATGATCAAGTTCCATAACGAAGTTTCCACGACCTTGTGTATTACTACGTAAAGTAGTGGCATAACCAAACATTTCTGCAAGTGGAACCATAGCTGTAATTTGTAGTGCATTACCACGTGATTCTTGTCCTAGAGGACGACCACGACGGCTTGTTAAGTCACCCATTACATTACCCATGTATTCATCTGGTACCGTAACGCTTACTTTCATAATAGGTTCAAGTAAGACTGGTTTACATTTGTTCTTAGCTTCTTTTAAAGCCATACTAGCAGCAATTTTGAAGGCCATTTCTGATGAGTCGACATCATGGTAAGAACCATCAAATAAAGTAGCTTTTACATCAACCATAGGATATCCAGCTAAAATACCGCCAGCCATTGCTTCTTGTAATCCTTTATCTGTTACTGGAATATATTCACGAGGAACAACACCACCAACGATAGCGTCAACAAATTCATAACCCTTGTCTTTATTAGGTTCAAAACGTACCCAAACATGACCATATTGTCCACGTCCACCTGATTGTTTAATATATTTACCTTCACATTCAGCTGTTTGTGTTAATGTTTCACGGTAAGCAACTTGAGGACGACCAATATTAGCTTCTACGTTAAATTCACGTTTCATACGATCAACTAGGATATCTAAGTGTAATTCACCCATACCACTAATGATTGTTTGACCTGTTTCAACATCTGTTTTATATTTAAATGTTGGATCTTCTTCAGCTAATTTTTGTAAAGCAATTGCCATTTTTTCCTGATCAGCTTTTGATTTTGGTTCAATAGCTTCATCAATAACTGGTAATGGGAATTCCATACCTTTCATGATAACGGCATTTTTTTCATCACATAATGTGTCAGCTGTTGTTGTATTTTTAAGTCCTACAGCGGCAGCGATTTCACCACAGTAAACTTCATTAATTTCTTGACGGTGATTAGCATGCATTTGTAAAATACGTCCAATTCTTTCTTTAACATCTTTTGTACTATTAAGCACATAAGAACCACTTGTTAATTTTCCAGAATATACACGGAAAAATGCAAGACGTCCAACGAATGGGTCTGTCATAATTTTAAATGCTAAAGCTGTGAATGGTTCAGAATCACTAGGATGACGTTTAACGTCTTCGCCAGTTTTTAAATCTGTACAATCAATAGCTTCAATATCTGTAGGTGCAGGTAAATAGTCAATAACGGCATCAAGTAATAATTTAACACCAATATTTCCTAAAGCTGTACCACATAATACTGGGAAGAATTTATTTTCAAGTGTACCAACACGGATACAATGTTTGATTTCTTCTAGAGTAAGTTCTTCACCATTTAAATATTTTTCCATCATAGCATCGTCAAATTCAACAACAGTTTCAATTAACTCATTGTGTTTTTGCATTGCTAAGTCTTTTAAGTTTTCAGGAATTTCGATTTCAACAGGATTTTCTTCTGGTTTTCCATCATATTGATATGCTTTCATAGTAACTAAGTCAATGATTCCATTGAAGTCACTTTCAGCACCGATAGGCCATTCAATTGGTTTTGTATCAACGCCTAAACGATCTTTAATAGTTCCTAATGAATATTCAAAGTCGGCTCCCATTTTGTCCATTTTATTAGCAAAAATCATACGAGGAACTTTAAATTCATTAGCTTGACGCCAAACAGTTTCTGATTGTGGTTCTACACCAGCTTGGGCATCAATTAAACATACAGCACCATCTAATACACGTAAACTACGAGAAACTTCAACAGTGAAGTCTACGTGGCCCGGAGTATCGATGATATTGAAACGGTATCCTTTCCAATGAGCTGTTGTAGCAGCTGAAGTAATTGTGATACCTCTTTCTTTTTCTTGATCCATCCAGTCCATTTGTGATTCACCATCATGTGTTTCACCAGCTTTATGAATTTTTCCTGTATGGAGCAAAATTCTTTCTGTACATGTTGTTTTTCCGGCATCAATGTGAGCCATAATACCAAGGTTTCTTACTTTGTCAATTGAGACATCTCTTGCCATAGTTCACTCTCCTACCATCTATAATGAGCAAATGCTTTATTTGCTTCGGCCATTTTGTGAGTATCCTCACGTTTTTTAACAGCACCACCAGTGCCATTAGAAGCATCGATAATTTCCATAGCTAATTTATAAGCCATACCTTTACCGCTTCTATTTTTAGCGTAATTAACAAGCCATCTTAATGCTAAAGCTTGTCCTCTTTCGTCACTAACTTCAATTGGAACTTGGTAATTACTTCCTCCGACACGGCGAGATTTAACCTCTAATGCTGGAGTAATGTTTTCTAAAGCGCTTTGATATACTTCGATTGCAGGACGTCCTGTTTTTTCTTCAATAATATCAAAGGCTTCGTAAAGAATATTTTGAGCTGTACCTTTTTTACCATCTTGCATAATTTGGTTGATTAATTTTGTAACAACTTTAGAATTATAAATTGAATCTGGTAAAACGTCTCTTTTTTCTGCTCTTCTTTTACGCATTTTTATTTCCTCCTTCTATTATTTTGTTTTTGGTCTTTTTGTACCATATTTACTACGTCCTTGTTTACGATTTTGAACGCCTTGAGTATCAAGTGTTCCACGAACTACATGATAACGTACACCGATAAGGTCTTTAACACGTCCACCACGTACTAATACAACACTATGTTCTTGTAAGTTGTGTCCTTCACCTGGAATATAAGTATCAACTTCTCTTCCGTTTGAAAGTCTTACACGAGCATATTTACGTAATGCTGAGTTCGGTTTCTTTGGAGTTTTTGTACCTACACGAGTACAAACACCACGTTTTTGAGGACTTGATGTATTTGTTTGTTTTCTTTCAAGAGTATTATATCCAACATTTAATACTGGACTTTTACTTTTTCTTGTTTTCTTACCTCTACCTTTTTTTACGAGTTGGTTAATAGTAGCCATAACTTTCTCCTTTCCATTTACACACATCCTGGTGTATCAATTTTATTTTTAAATACGGTTTTACCGGAGTAAAACCACAATTTAAAATCATAAATATGATAGCATTTAACTTTTTAATCGTCAAGTTTTTTCTTATCTAAATTTTTCGTTTCATAATTGCCACATTTGATATAGGCTTCATAATCAAAAAATTGCTCATCATTTTTAATATCTACATAACCTTGGCAAGTCTTATCTTTAACAACGTTAGATTCAATGACATTCAGTTTTAATAATTCTGTGAGGGTTAAATGCATTTCTTCTTCAGGGTATAAGCCATCCTGTTCAACATAATTTTTGGTAGCCTCTTCTAATTTTATTTCAAATGCTTTATATTCTTTAGTTTCTTTTTTATATGAAATGGCAATGAGAGTTAAAGCTAAAACAAGAAGCATCATTATGATTCCCCAAATAATACTTATTTTATGCATTCTTTGTAAATTTATGTTTGTCATTAATAGCCTTTCGTTTCGTACGATTCACAACTAATGTAGGCTTTATAAGATGAATTTTGCTTAGTAACATAGCCTTCACAAGTATCATCTTCATTCGTCATTTTTGAAAGAGTAAGATAACCTTCATCAATTAATGTATCTGAATCAATAATTTCTTCATCTTCAAGTTCATTTTCTCTAGCATATTTTCTAGCTGCACTAAGTAAATTTCTTTCTATTGTTGCATATTTTTCATCTTTATTTTGACTGCTATTAGATGTATTTGAAGTATTATTACCATTTATATTCATATCTAAATCTTTATAAAGATTGTTTATCATAATAGCCGCTACAAAAACAGCTACCAAAATAACGCATGATAATAATACCATTTCTTTTAAGCCCCAACCTTTATTATTTAAATACATTTTTAAACACCTAATTTCTTTTCTAAATCATTTTTGACAAAAATAGCCCCAAAGCCATAACCTGACTCACCATTTTTAGCTTTATATTCATAATATTTATATCCAAAACTATTGCATACATAATAATCGCCATCAGATAGCTCTAAATTTTTTTCACTTAAACAAATTAATGGCTTTTGATTATTTTGTGCTTTGAAATAATCGAAAGTAAGTAGTCCTATCCATAAAACAATTAGTACTATTATCACTATTTTTAATATATTAACAACGTTTATTTTCATAATATGCCTCATTCCTTGAAAATATTATAATGTATTTTTGACTTTAAAACAACTTATTTAGAAAAATAAAAAAGGGTGAATTTACCCTAATTTAGTTATTATTTCTACTAATTTTTCAAAAAAAAGAAGCTAACTAGAAATTATTCATTTCCATTCAGCCTCTTAATTTAATTAAGCAAGTTCTACTTCAGCGCCAGCTTCTTCAAGTTGTGCTTTAATTTGGTTAGCTTCTTCAGTTGGAACGTTTTCTTTAACATTTCCACCATTGTCAGCTAAACCTTTAGCTTCAACAAGTCCTAATCCTGTAATTTCTTTTAATAATTTAATTACAGCAATCTTGTTTCCTCCAGCACTTTTTAATACGACAGTTTTATTTGTATCTTCTTCTTGTGCAGCAGCTGCAGGAGCAGCAGCAACAGCAACAGCACTTGGATCTACTCCAAATTCTTCTTTCATTGCGTCAACTAATTCTTTAACTTCAAGAATAGTCATTTCTTTTAATGATTCAATAAAATCTTCTTTTGTAATTTTAGCCATTTTAATCAATTCCTTTCTAGTTTTCTTCCTTTTGCTCACTATATAGGTTTAGAGCAATGGATAAGTTACGAACATGTTCCATCATACCAGCAGCAAGCATTGTTAATAAGCCTTCACGTGAAGGTATTGTAGCATATTCGTTAATTGTAGCTAAGTCTGCTACAGAGCCTGAGATGATACCAATTCTAATTTCAAGTTTATCATGTTCTTTAGCAAAATCTGCAATAACCTTAATTGGTTCAAGTAAATTTTTACCAAATAAGATAGCGTTTGGACCTTCTAAGAAACCATCAAAACTTAAATTTAATTCATCTAATGCTCTTTTTAATAAAGTGTTTTTGTAAACTTTTACTGTCGCATCAGTTTCTCTAAGTTTTTTTCTTAACTCTGAAAGTTCTGCAACGGTTAAACCTTGATATTGGAATAAAATAACAGATTCGCTATCTTTAATGTTATTAACAATATCATTTACAGTTTCTTTCTTTTGAGCAAGAATCTTTGTGCTAGCCATAACTTTTCCTCCTTTGCTTAACTATCAAAAAAGCTCCTCCGATTGGACGAGCTTAAATAGACTAGGTCTAATTTAGTAAACGTCCCTCGGCAAGATTATTAAGGATACTCCCCTTGCTGTCTTCGGTATTGCGCTTTTTCTGATGTTTATTATAATATGTTATAAATTAAATGTCAAAAGAATTTTGATCTACTTTAATTCCAGGGCCCATTGTTGTTGAAACACTAATAGAAGTGATAAATTTTCCTTTAACACTAGCAGGTTTTAATTTTGAAATAGATTTTACAACATATTCTAAGTTTTCTTGTAAAGCTTTTTCATCGAAAGATACTTTACCAAGAATACCATGAATATTTCCATAAGAATCTGTTCTAAATTCAACCATACCTTTATTAATGTCTTCAACAGCTTTAGCTGGGTTTGGTGTAACGGTATTTGTTTTAGGGTTTGGCATTAAACCTTTAGGTCCTAAAATTTTACCAATTTTACCAAGTTCTGGCATCATATCTGGAGTAGCAACGATGACATCAAAATCAAACCAGTTTTCTTTTTGAATTTTTTCAATCATGTCTTTTTCACCAACATATAATGCACCAGCAGCTTTAGCAGCTTCTGCTTGAGCACCTTTAGCGATAACTAATACACGTTTTGTTTTTCCAGTACCATTTGGTAATACTAGAGAACCACGTAATTGTTGATCAGCTTTTTTAGGGTCGACATTAAGCTTCATTGCAAAATCAACAGTACCATCAAAATTAGTAACAGATGTTTCTTTTGCTAAATGAATTGCTTCACTAACGCTGTAAGAAGTATTTTTGTCTAATTTCTTACTAGCTTCCACATATTTACGACCAAATTTTTTCATGATTTCCCTCCTAACTGTGGTATTTTAAGCGGACTATTCAAGTTTAAATTATTCTTCAGTTTGTTCTTCTTTATTTTTTCCAATTACTTCAACTTCAGCAGTTGTACCTTCTTTAACTTCTGCTTCCATTTCAGCTAATTCTTCTTCACGTTTTTCTCTTTCAGCTTCTTCTTCATGAGCTTCTTTTTCTTGTTCAGCTAATTCAACATCATTTAAACCTTTAACAGCAATACCCATATTACGAGCAGTACCTTCAACGATTTTCATTGCTTCCTCAACTGTATAAGCATTTAAATCAGGAAGTTTTGTTTCAGCAATACTTCTTAATTCTTCTTTTGTGATAGTAGCTACTACTTCATTAGCACCTTTTTTACTAGCTTTTTGAAGTTTTGCTACTTTTTTAAGTAAGAATGCAGCTGGTGGAGTTTTTAATACGAAGTCAAATGATCTATCATCATAGATAGAGATTTCGCAAGGAACAACATCACCCATTTTGTCTTTAGTTGCATCATTGAACTTTTGACAAAAATCTTGAATGTTAATACCAGCAGGACCTAAAACAGTACCAACTGGTGGAGCTGGATTTGCTTTTCCAGCAGGAATTTGTAATTTTACTTTTTTTACGACTTCTTTTGCCACGAAAACACTCTCCTTTCTTTGGATTTTATTGTTTTTAACGTGTAAGTGGTAATGGGCAAGTCCGCACTAAAAATCCCTCCCACTTGATACAGTCAAAGTTAGAGAACTTCGATTGCAATTAAAATACTAGCATAAAAGGAAGGATTTGACAAGCAAATTATCCTTCCTTTTGAAAATTTTATTTAATATGATTTATTGTAATTTATTTACTTGGAATAATTCCACTTCTACACTGGTTTCTTGTCCAAATAAATCAATAGTTACTGTTAAACGATTGTTTTCAGCGTCAATAGTATGAATCGTTCCTTCCATACCTTTGAATGGTCCATCCACAATAGTTACTTTATCGCCAACAGCAAGCTCTGATTCAACATCAACGCGACTCATGCCCATATTAATTAATATATGGTCAATTTCCTGTGGAGGTAGTGGAGTTGGTTTAGCTCCTTTTCCACTTGAACCAATAAATCCCGTAACACCTGGTGTATTACGAACAATATACCATGCTTCATCGCTCATAATCATTTCTACTAAAACGTAACCAGGAAACATCTTTTTCTTTTTTTCTTTTTTGACACCGTCTTTTACTTCAACTTCAGTTATTTCTGGAATAATAATTCTAAAAATGTGATCTTGCATTCCCATGGATTCGGTACGCATTTCTAGTTTTTCTTTAACGGCTTCTTCATGACCCACATAAGTATTTACAACATACCATAACTTTTCCATTAAAATGCCCCCTTAACCCAAGATAATAATGCAGTTAGTAATAAGAAGAAAGCTATGAGAAGTGCCACGATAACAATAGTAGCTATTGTATATGTCGTTACTTCTTTAGCACTTGGAAAAGATACCTTTCTCATTTCGTCTTTTACTTCTTTTAAATAACTTGGTTTTTTTGATTTTTCAGCCTTAACTTTTTTAGTTTTTGCCATTTTTTCACCTCAATATTTTTCCAAAATAAAAACACTCGCGTGCTTCTTATATATAAATTATCACAAGAAACGAGTGTTTGCAAGTTTTTTAATTCTTTTTAGTTGTAAAATCTTCAATAAGCCATTCATCATTAATTTGTATCAAATCAAAATGATAAAGTTCGTCACGACCACAAGTGTTATCGTCTTCACAATACTTAATATTAATGTAAGCATTTATTTCTTTATCGGTGGCTTTTCTTAAAACTATTTTTTCTTCTGTAACATCATTGATAGCAATTGCACTTTCATAATATATATCATCAAAAATTCCTTTTTTGGCAACATACAAATCTTCTTTAACAAGAATATCACTACGTTTATTCACTTTAGCAAATTGGTTCCAATAATGATCATAAATAGCTTCTGTTACCATTGTTTTAAAACTATCAAAAAAATTAGTATCTAAAACAATATAATTATCATCATCTTCACTCGTAAAATCTTTAGATACTTCACTTACTTTATAAAATTTAGTATCTTCAAAAAATTGTTTCAAATTTTCTCTTTTTTCTTCAATTAGTTTTCTTATTTCATTTTCTTCTAAAGAAGAGTTATTTTCAAAAGAAATTTCTTCGTCTTTCTTGGTATCATCAATAACAGGTGTATCAATTGTTACATCATCTTTTTGTCTTTCGAAAGATACAACTCTTATAATGACAATACTAAAAGCTACAAAAACAGCTAAGAACGCAATTATTTTTATCCATTCTTTTTTATTCATAATTTTCTCCCTCCTTAAAGGTTGTTTTTATTTTTGTTTTAATTCTTTGAATGGTATTATCCACTTGTTTTGGACTTTTATTTAATTTCTTAGAAATTTCCAAATAATCAAGACCATCTAACATATAAGAAAAAACTTCATATTCTTGATTAGATAATTTTTCTTTAATTGTATTTAAAACATTTTTATATTGTGTTTGAATCAATATTTGATGAGATGGGTCTGCATTTTCATCTTTTAATATTTCTTTTAAGGTAAGCCCATCTTGATCATAGTCATAATCTAAAGATAAACTTTCTTGTTCAATTTGATTTTTTTTAGTTCGTTGTTTATAAACGTAATTTAAAAGTCTTCTTTCAACACAAACACTGACAAATGTTTTTAAACTGGCATCTTTAGATGAATCATATCTATTTAATGCATCGGTAAAGCCAACATTTGCTTCTTGCATTAAATCATTTAAATCGATACCTAATTTTTTGGCACTTCTAACGTATTTTTTGACAATTCCTTTTATTACTGGTTCATATGTTTTATAAAGAGTGTTTCTTACTTCGTCATTTGATTCACAAATCATATCTAAAAGCATTAATTCCTCTTCTTCATAACTCATATGAGACCTCCCATTTTATATATCAAAAGGGCTCCTGCCACAGAAGCATTTAAACTATTAACGTTACCTTTCATGGCAATTTTAATCATTTCATCACAGTTTTTTTCGATGATGGGACTAATACCTTTTCCTTCGTTACCAATCACAAGAACTTTTTTATCTGCAAATGATACTTCACGACAATCGGTTCCATCCATATCACTGCCATAGACAAAGAAATTATTTTTTTGTAATTTTTTAATAGCGTCTGTTAAATTGGATACTTTAATGATAGGAACATTTTCGGTAGTTCCAACACTTGTTTTAATTACAACATCTGTCACAGATACACTTCTATCTTTGGGAATAATAATTCCATCTACTCCGGCTGCTTCACAAGTTCTTATAATAGCTCCAAAATTATGAGGATCTTCTAAATGGTCTAACAAAACAACAAAATTTTTATTGTATAAGCTTTCTAAAGATTGATATTGAAATTCATCTCTTTCAAAAACAATTCCTTGATGATTTTCTTTTGTCATTTTGTTTAACATTTGGTTATCCACATTAACATAATGAATTTGATTGTTTTTTAAATATTCAAAAACCTCTGGATCTTTCTTTGATTTGCTTAAATATACTTTTCGAATTTCTTTTGGATTAGTATTTAGTAAAACATTTTTCCCATATGATAACATATTGACCTCCTAACCTCTTTTTTAGCAACTTAAAAAGTTGTATTTATTATAGCACATTTTTTATTAACAAGTAAAAACTACCATCTAAATTTTGGTAGCATTTGGTGTATTATATTTAGTTTTTACTCGTTTTCTAACCATTTCTTTTCCAACAAGAGTTGGATTATGCCAAGCCAAACAATCATCAGAAGAATCTAGTGATTTTTCTACATTTGGTACACGACATGTAGCATCTGCACAATTGGCGCATGTTTTTTCAAGTTCGTTTTTGATATTTGTTTTTTCTTCTAAAGAAAGTGAAATCTCACATTCCTGATAATACTTCCTTAAAGATTGCTCAATTAAAAGCATTAATTCAGATGTTGATTCTTCAGTTAGATGATTTAATTTTAAATAATATTTTATTATTTGTTCTTTATCTAATACGCAGAATGGCCGAGCATTATTAAAACAATACTTTTTTTGTAAAGGAATTATTTCTGAATGACTATTTAGACAAATTAAACAACCAGTTAAAGCTTCTGATAATGATAATTCTTCCTCTTTTCTATGACAAATTAATTTTTTATCATTAATACTTACAACTACTAAATTTTTTAAATTATATAGTTTCATAATATTTTAGCTATAATTTATAGCTTCCTCGCTTTCATGCCCATATTCTAGCAAAACATAAATAAAATGTCTATATTAACATTTTGTTTATCGTATTTAAATTTTGTGATTAAAATATAAAATTCCATTTTATTTTTATCTATGCCTTTTTATGTGTTCATTCAAATCATGATTATTTGGTTCGTTTTCTTCAACCATCTTCAGTTTTTCTTCTTTTTCTTTTAATTTTTCAAATCGATATCTTTTTT
This sequence comes from uncultured Bacilli bacterium, assembly GCA_934085565.1. Classification (GTDB taxonomy): domain Bacteria; phylum Bacillota_I; class Bacilli_A; order RF39; family UBA660; genus Ventrenecus. Next base: position 56,039 of record CAKOHG010000002.1, read on the forward strand.
CAAATGTTTGATATAAAGGTGTCGCAATGGAATATTTAATATTGGGATCCTTTTCATCATAAATAAAGTCAGCATCTAGGATAACCAGATCGCCCTGTTTTAAAATTGATACTCCTCTTTTAGATTCTAATTCTAAAGCGTCTTCAGATGGTTCTAAATTTTCATGCCAATATATTATATTGTCACTTTTTAAACGTCCCACATTATCATCTTTCACATCAATCCAAACGAGACCTAAATTACGTAAATTCTTAAATAATTGATACAATTCTTCGTTACTAACTTTCGAAGTAGTATTTACTCGTTCAGTAACTTCAACAAAACACGTTTCTTCATCATTTTTTAATTCTCTGCGTAGTAAAGGAGCAACTATATAGGGATTATTTGGAAATTTTTTAGTAAGTCGACTTCCTAATTTAATTACTTTATTTCCTACTAATAATACATTTGAGAAACCACCACTATCAAAGGTAATATCAGAAAATTTTACATTTTCATTTTTCATAACATCTAATATTATTAGTCTGATTATTTCTTTTAAAGTTAAATCCTTTATTTTTGCAAGGTAATCATTTTCAAAAAATATAGAATTTAGTGCCTTTTCTTCATTATTATCAATATAGGATTTTACTTTTAAAAAGGCAACTTGATTATCTTTCAAGGTGTTTAGTAAATTATATAAATTCTTGGAATTTTCAATAAATAAAGTTATATTATCATATATTATTTGTTTGGCGTCTTCCTTATAGTCAATAGATGAGTATGGAATATTATATTTATTTATAATCAATAATTTCAAAAATATTTTTTGTTTTTCAGTATTAAGCTTATTTAATATATCTATAGAAAACATTTTATTTAAATCCAAACTTGCCAATACTTCTAAAATATCATTAGTAATAAAATTATTAAATTTATTTAAATCACTTCCTAAAGAAACCCAAATACTATAAAATAGAATGCCTATTTCATTTTGATAAGGATAATTCTTTAATCCTGCTACAAATTTTTCTTTAAAATTAGTTTGCTTTATTAATAAATCGCCATTTATCATAAATGTTGCTACATTTGACCTAACCATATATGGAAGAATTTCATCAAAATGATTTACAATAATTTTAGCATTTCTATTTTTAAATAACATGCTATTTAATTTATTGGAGATAAAATTACTTAAATTATAAAATCTATCGTTATAATAATTTGCAGAATCAGTTTCAAGGTCCTTTTTACGTATTTCTTGAGCCTCTTTAATTAAACTTTCCAGTTTTTCTTCTAACACTCTATATCACCAACTAACTTATTAGCATAATATCATATTTTTTAAATTTATTTTATAAAAAAATTATCATTTAATATATATACTTTTAAAGAATAACAAGTCCTTTAATACTGAGTAGTAATCTCAGTAAATATTGAAATTTTCTAAAATCTTATTACATTCGTGTATTAAATCCAAATTCTTATTTTCAAATTTGATTTCAAACTTTAATTTATTTTTAATATCTACATAATTTCAGTAAAAAAAGATGTCAGCAAAATATTTGTTGACATCCTTTAATTACAGTAGATTTTACTCACATAATTTACGATATGTGGACAAATTGTCATCTGTGGACAATTTTATAATTTTTTTATTTTTAACAATTTCTTGTTTTATAAGGGTTTGTGAGGTTATTTACCACAACAATTTTTATATTTTTTACCGCTGCCGCAAACGCAAGGATCGTTACGTCCAACTTTTTTAGTATTTTTTACCGTATGATGTTCTCCTTCTTTAGAGTCATTAGCTTGACCCTTTATAACTTGTTTTCTTTCTGTATTTTGTTCAATATTTGCTTTTAATAAAAATTGAGCAATGGTATCATCAATACGATTTAAAAGTTGTTCAAACATATCATAGCCTTCCATTGTATAAGCTTGTAATGGATTTGTTTGAGCATATTGTCTTAAGAAAATTCCTTCTTTTAGACTTTCCATAGCATTTAAATGTTCTACCCATAAAGAATCAATAATACGAAGAGAAATAGAACGTTCAAATTCATCAAAATGAGGAGCATCTTTAATTTTAAATTCATAATCTTCATTTATCATGTTAGTGATATATTCAATTTTTTCACTCTCATCTAAGTCTTTAATTTCATTTCCTTTTAAAACTTGTGTTTTTAAGAAATTAGTATTGATATAAGAAACTATTTCTTGTAAATCTTCATCAGAAGTTTTACCCTCATGAGTATGTGCTGTTACGACATCTTCGACAACATTTCTGAATGTTTCTTTAATCGTGTCATGAATACTTTCATTATCAATGATGTTATTTCTTTGTTCATAAATCATTCTTCTTTGTTCGTTAACAACATTGTCATAATCAAGTAAGTTTTTACGCATATCAAAGTTGTTACCTTCTACTTTTTTCTGAGCAGATTCAATTGACTTCGTAAGTGATTTAGAACGAATGGCTTGATCTCCAACAAGACCTAAAGCCATAACCATATTTTTAACTTTATCAGTACCAAAACGACGCATTAAATCATCTTCGAAAGAAACAAAGAATTGACTCATACCTGGATCTCCTTGACGACCAGCACGTCCTCTTAACTGATTATCAATACGGCGAGATTCATGACGTTCTGTACCAATCACACATAAACCGCCAAGTTCTTTTACACCTTCACCAAGTTTAATGTCGGTACCACGACCTGCCATATTAGTTGCAATAGTAATTGCACCTTTTTCACCAGCATGAGCAATAATTTCGGCTTCACGAGCATGATTTTTAGCATTTAAAACTTCATGTTTTAAGCCTTCTTTTTTTAGCATGTTAGAAAGACGTTCGTTATTTTCAACAGAGATTGTACCTACTAAGATAGGTTGTCCTGTTTCATGAATTTTTTTAATCGTTTTAACAATCGCTTCATATTTTCCAGCTTCTGTTGAATAAACTAAATCTGCTAAATCTTCACGAATAACAGGTTTATTCGTTGGAATTTGAATAACATACATGTTGTAAATATTTCTAAATTCTTCTTCTTCTGTTTTAGCCGTACCGGTCATACCAGATAATTTATTGTACATTCTAAATAAATTTTGGAAAGTAATTGTTGCCATTGTTTGAGTTTCTTCATTAATAGTCACATTTTCTTTGGCTTCAATAGCTTGATGAAGTCCCTCACTAAATTGACGTCCTTGCATTAAACGACCCGTAAATGGATCGACAATGATGACCTCGCCAGCATCCACAACATAGTCAACATCTTTTTTAAAACCATAGTTTGCCTTTAAAGCGTTGTTGATATGGTGAACTAATGCTGAATTACCCACATCATATAAGTTTGTTAAGTGAAAGAATTTTTCAAGTCTTTCAGCACCTGATTCTGTAATGGATACATTCTTAGTTTTAGGATCCACTGTATAATCTTCTTCTTTTAAAGATTTTACTGCTTTATCAGCATCCATATAAAGGTTTTTAGCATTTTGCTTTCCACCTGAAATAATAAGTGGTGTTCTTGCTTCATCTATTAAAATAGAGTCAACTTCATCGACAATACAAAAGTTAAGTGGTCTTTGCACACGATCTTCTTTTCTAACTACCATATTGTCTCTTAAGTAGTCAAAACCGATTTCGTTATTCGTAGAATATAAAATATCACATTTATAAGCTTCTTGTTTTTCTTTAGGAGTCATTTCACGCATATTAAGACCAACCGTTAAACCTAAAAAGCGATAAATATTTCCCATCCATTCTGAGTCACGTTTTGCTAAGAACTCATTGGCAGTGATAATGTGAACCCCTTTACCGTCTAAAGCATTCAAATAAGCTGGCATAGTCTCCGTTAAAGTTTTTCCTTCACCAGTTTTCATTTCAGCAATATTACCATAATGAATAGCTAAGGCACCTAAAATCTGAACAAAATAAGGTTTTTCGCCTAAAACACGATAATCAGCTTCTCTTACAACTGCAAAAGCATCTACCACTAAATCATTTAAGGATTCGCCGTTTTCTAATCTTTCTTTAAATTCTTTGGTTTTATTTTTTAATTCATCATCGCTAAGTTTTACTAAAGAATCTTCTTTAGCCATAATTTCGTTAGCAATTTTTTCAAATCTTTTTAATTCTTTATATTCTGAGTCTATTAGTTTTCTAAATATTCCCATAGTTATCTAACCTCCATAGTTACAATTCTATCATATGTTTTAAAAAATAAGCAAACTTTTGCTTATTTTTTAAGTATTTTTTTAAGGTTTCAATCATTATTCTACACATTTCGTGTATTTTTGACTTTTTATTTGTATACCTAAAAAAGAGTAACCTATTAAAGGCTACCTTCATTATTTTATTCTTGTTCTTCAATGATTCCGTAAGAACCGTCTTTACGTCGATATAAAACAGATACGGTATCACTTTTTACATTTTTGAAAATGTAAAAATCATGTCCTAATAATTCCATTTGTAAAATGGCTTCTTCTTCATCCATTGGTTTTAACTCAATGGTCTTTCTTTTTACAATGTCGGAAGTATTTTCTGGTTCTTCTTCTTGCATTAGAAGTTCATATTGCATAATATCTTTAAATTTTTTACGCATTTTCGTTTTATTCTTACGAATCTGTCCTTCTAATTTTGCAACTGTTAAATCAATAGCTGCATACAAATCTTCATGAGATGTTTCTGCTCTTAAAGAAAATTTTGGAGTTGGAATAGTTACTTCAATAATATCACTTTTATTTCTTACGCGGATGACTACATAGGCTTTTAATTCCGCAGGGCTTTCAAAATATTGATCTAACTTACCAAGCTTTTCTTCAACATAAGCTTTAATAGAATCAGTAATTTTTACTTTATCTCCTCTAATTTCAATTCTCATGCTATCACCTTCCTATTTATATTTTAACAAATTTTAAAGAAAAAAACTACCATATTCTGGTAGCTTAATTCAAAACCTCTGATACATTTTCAACATTCACAGCTTGCAATCCTTTTGCTGTTTCAATTAATTTAAACTCTACAATATTTCCCTCTTTCAAAGTTTTATACCCTTCCATACGAATAGCTGAATAGTGAACAAAAATATCTTCTAAATCACCATATTGAATGAAACCATATCCTTTCGTATTGTTAAACCATTTGACTGTTCCTCTTAACATATTTTTCCTCTTTCCTTACGCATTTATAGTTTGCTCAACTTCAACATTAATAGCTTGTAGCCCCTTAGCGGTTTCAATTAATTTAAAGTCGACTAGATTTCCTTGTTTCAATGTTTTATATCCATCCATTGTAATTTGTGAATAATGAACGAATATATCTTTTAGATCACCAAATTGTATAAAGCCATAACCCTTTTCATTGTTAAACCACTTTACTGTTCCAGTTAACACAACACTCACTTCCTTCCCACTCATATACTACACTACTAAACTATCATGTTTATGTGTGGACTGCAATTTAATTCGTGCGACAAATTCCGACAAATAAATAACACATAACTCACGACGAGAACATTATAGCACACTTATTTTTTTCTCTTTTAGGTAGAATTTTCTTTTGTATATTTTTACGTCTAACATTTATTAAAAAAAGAAATTTTTACGCAAAATATGTTTTTTAAACATTTTGCCCTGTCTTTGAGACATTTTTTGGGTTATTAAGCTTTTAAATTGCTAAAATTTTTCTTGTAAGGAGAAGTGATGTAGTGAAAAAAAAGTTTATTGAATCTTCTTTAACGTTTATTAAAAAAGGCAGAGAAGTCAGTGAACTTGAGGAAAAAAGATTAAGATATGGATTAGAAGGATTTTATAATCTTACAACCAAAACGATTGTCATTGTAATATTAGCCATATGGTTAAATATTTTACCAGAAGTTTTATTACTTGCTTCAGGAGTTTGGGCTTTAAGACTATTTGGATTTGGTATTCATATGAAAACAAGCACAGAATGCTGGTTTACAACTCTTCCTTTATATATAGGAGGAAGCTTATTTATCAAATATTGTTCTTTTCCAAATTTAATCGCCTACCTCATTATGATAATAGGTATTGTTGTCTTTCTTTTATTTGCTCCAGCAGATACTCCTGCGAGACCACTTATTAGAAAGAAAAAAAGAATACGTGCTAAAATATTTGCTAATTTAATTCTTTTAATATTTATAATATTATATTTCATCACAACAAACATAATTTATAAAAACGTTATTATCTATGCAATTATTTTAGAATCAATTTCGATAAACCCTATCACATATAAACTATTATCTACTCCTTTTAATAATTATAAACGCTTTGAAGAGCGCTAACGATGGTTTAAATTTATAATATAGATTTGAACAATGGATAAGGAAGGGAGTGTTATTATGTTTTTAGCCAATATGTTAGCAGGAATCGCAAATTTATTTGCTAAATCTGCTTCATCTGCTTGTCTTCTTATGTGGTTTGATGAACCAGTAGCAGACATGGACATTTTATAATAATACTTTAAAAAAAATCGGGTATCACTTACTCGATTTTTTTGTCTACTTTAATTTCGCTTCTAAAGAAATTATTTTTAATAGAAGTTGTAATATAAAGTGTATTTTTATTAAATAAAGAATATAATCCTAAACCATGACCGTTTAATTTATTAGAAGTATACTCAATCGTACCTAATTTTTCAGTATCTATTGTTCCTTTAAAGGTATTCATGACTTTCACATTTATAGTTTTATCTTCTTCGCTAAATTCCAAGAAAACTATTTTTTCTTTTGTTTGTGAAGCAGATTCTAAAGCATTATCTAAAGTCACACCTAAAGCTTCACATAATAAATTATAATTTTTAGGGCCTAATATATCCAAAAGTTTTCCTTTAACATTGTTATCAATTTGAACATTCAGATTTTTATCCGCATAAGCATACAGTTTTTCTAGAATAAAACCGTTCGCACCATTAGGAATAGAAGGAATTTCAGTCTTTAAATATTTATTAGAATCGTATTCCTTTAAAATTTCATTAATCATTTCTTTAGTATTTTCATTTCCAACAGATTTAATTCCTAATAATTTATTGTTGATATTATGTTTCATGATACGATACTCATTCAAAGTTTTTAAAAGAGTTTCATTATTTTGTCCTATAATGTCATTTGTTGATTTTAAAACCCCAATTTCGTAGTTTAAATAAATTAGATAAAGCAATACAAGAATGGAAATCACAGAAACTAAAAGAACAATAACTAAATAGACAACATCATTTTCATTATTCATATGTCTGTAACATAATGTTCCTAAAGCAAAATATAAAACAATGGCTAAAACAACTCCAGCTTTTCGAACACTTAATCTATTTAATGCTTTGAAAAGTTTACTTAGCCCTTTAATAATAAAAGGAAATTTAGCAACTAAAATTAGTAAAATAGACATTGTTATAGACGATAGACCTTTAAAGATTTGTACTACTAAAGGATCAAAACTATATAGTTCAATACTATTCATATGAAACATAGTTAAAACGTCTATTAAAAATAAAATCACCCATATCATGATAAAGCAAATTATTGTTTCACGCCAAGAAGTTTGAAAAAGTTTTTTACCAAAGATAATTAACCACCCAAAAGTAAATAGTGGAGCGGCAATAGCTAAACCTTTCATTTGTAATAGTGCCTGAAGTAAAAAACACAAAATACTTAAGTATATATACGATTTTTTTATAACAGGTTTTCTTTGAACTATCTGACTATACAAATATATTGAAGAGATATAACCAGCCATAATAGATATGAAATATAATACAAAAATGATAATTTTCATCCTTCCACCTCATCTTTGAAGTTTCTAGATAAACAAAATAGTCTTAATCCCGTAGACAAGTCTACATAACCTTGAGAATAATTTTTAGAAACAATAAAATCTTTATTGATAATACAACTCTTGTGAGTTTGTACAAATCGACTATCTAATTGTTCCTTAATCTCTGCTAAAGTAGAATTAACTCTAAATTCAACATCATTATTAGTATGAATAACGACTTTTCTATCTTCTTTTTCTCTCATAATGTAAGTTATGTTTTTCATATAAAGTTCTACATTTACTTTTTTACCAAGGACTTTTAAAATTTTCTTATCAGCCTTTTTGTTATAAATAATTTTCAAGTCTCTTTTTAATCTCTTTTCAAAGTCTTGAAATTTCTCAATAAATTCAAAGACTTCTAATAAATTTCTATGAACTTGTTCAAACATACCATCATGACTTGTAATGAAAATAATCTCACTATCCCAATCAACACTTCTAATCCGTTTGGCAATATCAATACCACTAATACTGTTTTTTAGTTCAATATCAGTTATGTATATTTTAGGATATTGAACACTTAAAATTTCATCTTTTAAATTTTTGTCATATTTGTTAAAGAATAATGTATCTACATCACATTCATTTTCAAAAGAAAACTCTTTAATGATTTTATCAATCTGTTTTTGAATTCTTTCTTCGTCTTCAATTACAACAATTCTCATACCCTCACCCCACTAAAAACAAGTTTACTAAAAGCGATTATAACACAGATTTTTAAGAAAAAAAACATCTTTTTTTAGGGATACAAAAACATAAAAAAGTGTGCTATAGTATATAAGGTTGGGGACAAAAAAAGCCTTGTGCATGCACAAGGTTTTTATTATTTTATTTTAAATCATTAACATTTTTTTCATAAAATTCTAACGGGTTCATTAAAGTACCATTATAATAAACTTCAAAAAGTAAGGTTTGTGGTTTGGCAGTTTGAAGTTTAGTAGTTCCTGATGTGGCAATGACATCTCCTTTAGAGACATTTGAGCCGACACTGACTTTAATTTCACCAAATGTATAATAAACCGTGTTAAGTTTATCATTATGAGAAATGGTTAAAACGGAACCTAAGATTTCATCTGTTTTAATATCTTTCACCGTACCATCTAAAACCGCGACCACTTCAAAAGATTCATCTGCTTCATATAAAACACCCGTGTTAGGCATGTAAGTGTTTTCATAATAAATTAAAGCTTTTTCTTGATTTTCTGCCGTTTCACTTACTTGATAAAATGACTTAGAAATATCTACAGCTTCACTATTAAAAGGTTTAATAGGTTTTTCTTCAGCCAAAGTAGTATTACCTTCATTTTCTTCTTGACCAGTAGATTCTTCTTTCTCATCAAAGACACTCATTGAATAATTATAATGGTCGTCATTGGTAATATTTTTGGTAAGCAAATTTTTGGTCAGAAAAGTCACACTAAGAACCATAATACCTAATATTAAGAGATAACAAGTTGGTAAAACATATCTACGCAATTTTCTTTTCTTCATTTCTATTCCTCCTAAAAATAGTGTGGAAGAAATAATTAAAATTATGCATAAATATTTTTGAGTTCTGTATTTTGATAATAATGAGCTAATATCTCTTGATAGGAATAGCCCTCTTTAGCCATCCCATTAGCGCCATATTGACTCATACCAACACCGTGACCATATCCTTTCGTGGTAATCATGACATTATCATTTTCTAAAATGATTTCAAAATCGGTAGAACGAAGACCTAACTTACTTCTAAATTCTGTTCCTTTGAAAGTTTTATCATTAATTGTTATTTCTAAAACACGATGTGTATCACTACGAGTAATGTCTCCTATTTTTAAAACATCACAAGAAATATTTAAAGAGGCACAAAAATCATTTTTGGAAAAAGTAGTCGTATAGGCAAAATTTTGTAAATTTTCGTTATCCCAAAGGGAAGTGACACTACTTAAGTAAGGTAATTTTTCTTGAAAAACAAGTTCTGAATTTTCCGTATAGCCATTACTCATTGAAAAATAAAAGGCATTTATAATATTATTTTGATAAGTTAATACTTGTCCTTTTGTTTCTTTGACAGCTTCTCTTATCTTTAAATAGTTAGGGAAAAAATCGGTACCCCAGTTTTTAAGTAACATTTCATTATTTTTATAAGCCTGATCTTTAACTCCGATAATTAAATCATAGTCTAAATTTCTTGTTGTTTTTTTATACATAGCAAATGTTCTTGCAGCTACGGCTTGAGCTTTTAAGGCTTCCATATTAAAAACAGAGGGCATTTCTGCTGAAACTACCCCCACAATATAATCTTCTAAATTTTCCTCGATAATCGTATTTGTCTGTTCATCTAAAAGTCTAACAAATATTTCGGATTCCTTAATATCTTCTTTTTCTTCTGATACTGATATTTTTTTTATTTCTTTTGGCAAAAAAATAATAGTTAAAATAAGAATGAAAACAACTCCAAGTAAAATTTTATTTTTCATAGGTCCCCCTAAAAAAATTCACATACAAAATTTGTTAAAAGATACCCTAAGACCATACTTAAAATGATAGCTAAAATGCGAGCTTCAAAATAACGGTCTTTTTTTAAGAATTTATTAAAATTAACACCTGACAGAGCAAAGGCACTTAGCATGGTAAAAAACACATAAAGATATACCTTATAATTCATTATATTCTCCATTTTCATAATTTATGATTTTTTGAATTCTTTTTAAATGTCTTTCTTCGCTCGCAGCAGGTGTCATAATAAATTTATGAACTATTTTCATTGCTTCTTCAAATGATAAGCCACCAAAAGCAATAACGTTAGCACCATTATGATTTCTTGCTTTATAAGCATCATCTTCATTTAATACTCTTGCACATCTTATTCCCTTTACTTTATTAGCTGCAATAGAAATTCCTATGCCATTACCACAAAGTAAAATTCCTAAATTTTCGGGTGATTCCATAACATGTTTTGAAACATCAAAAGCAAAATCAGGATAATCATCACTTTCTGTGGTAGGAACTTTTGTATAAAATATTTCATAATTTTCTTTTTTTAGTTCTTCATAAATTTGATGTGCCATGGCATATCCACGATGGTCGGCACCAATAAATATCTTCATTATTTTCATCTCCATCATTATTATAAATGATTTCAAACGAAAAAAAAACTGCTTAGGCAGCTTTTTCATCTTTGTTCAAATTATATTTACGGTTGAACTTTTCAATATTTCCAGCTTTGCTTGCTTTTCCTTGTTTACCTGTATAAAAAGGATGACATTCTGAACAAACTTCAACTTCAATATTGTCTTTAGTAGACATTGTTTTAAAAGTTGCTCCACAAGCACATTTTACAGTTACTTCTTTCATTTCTGGATGAATATTTCTCATGATATACACTCCTTTCGCCATGTCAAATTCATGACATAGATATATGTCTAATGTATTATAACATATATTTTGAAACTTGCAAGAAAAGAAATACAAATTTTTAGTCGAAAATGGTCTTTATAATCTCATCTTTTATATAACGATGTCCTTTATAATTAGGGTAAGGGGTTTCTTTGTTAAAGAAATACGCATTGTTGTTAACAATATCCGTGATATCAACAAAATATATATTTTTCTCTATACATAATTTTTTTAAAGATTCATTAATTTCTTTAACGGTATCCGTTTCTAGATAATGAAGAGGATATAAACTTAGTAAAACAATCGTTTTGTCATTATAAACTCGCAGTAAAGAAATTATTTTATTCATATTTTCTAAATAGTTATTTATTTCTTTTGTTGTCAGTTTGGGATGATCTAACTCATATGTGCCAATAGCTATTGTTATGAAAGAAGCCTCTGCCAAAGCTTGTTGAATTTTAGTATCTGTACTTTCTAAAACATAATTATTAGCGAGTTTCATTTTTAATGTTTCTGATGTTTCCTTTTTGTCAGCAAATTCTTTAATATATTCATCTATTTTTTTCGTTTCTTCAAAATAGTCCCTTAAATAGTCATTAAAACTATACCCCGTAACATCGTAATATGTCTCGCCGGTGGCAATCCCGTCTCCCAAAGCTACTATTTGAACACGTTCGTGATAAAAACATTGATATATGATGAAGGAAAGAAAAACGGCTCCAATGATTGTTAAAGCTATTATTTTTTTCACAAAAAATCACCTAGTAAATTTTATATTCTAGGTGATTAATTTATTCTTCAATCAAACTAATTTCTGCCCCGACAGAAGTAAGCTTATCCACGATATGTTCATAACCTCTTAAAATATGTTCAATGTTAGATATTTTTGTTTGACCTTGTGCAATTAAAGCAGCGATAACTAAACTTGCTCCTGCCCTTAAGTCACTCGCTATGACATCATTTCCATATAAATAAGTTTTGCCTTTTATATATGCCGTTTGATTATTCACGGTAATATCGGCACCCATTTTATTTAAATAAGGGACTTGTCCCATGCGATTAGTATAGATAGTTTCTTCTAAAATACTTGTACCATGACATTGAGTCATCAAAACACTGATAGGTTGAGCAAGATCCGTTGGGAATCCTGGATAAATCAAAGTCGTTATGTTTAAAGGTTTTAAGTTAGAGGTTTGATTTAAAGTAATCGTATTTCCTTTTATTTCAAAATCAACACCTATTTCTTGTAATTTAGATAGTACCGATGTTAAATGTTCTGGAATGAGATTAGTGATTTTTAAATTTTGCCCCAAAAGAGCTCCAACAATGATATAAGTTCCTGCCTCAATACGATCAGGTATAACTTCAATCATGGCTTTATGAAGATAAGAAACACCTTCAATAGTGATTTTACTAGTTCCAGCGCCTTTTATTTTAGCACCCATATTATTTAAAAAGGAAGCAACATTAGCTATTTCTGGTTCTTTAGCAGCATTGTTGATAACTGTTATTCCTTTAGCTTTTACGGCTGCAAGCATAATATTAATAGTAGCACCAACACTTGCAAAATCTAAATATATTTTAGCGCCTTTTAACTCTGGAGCATCAATAATGTATTTCATTTTATCTTCTGTAACGGTAGCGCCCATTGCCTGAAAGCCTTTTAAATGATAATCAATTTTACGTTGACCAATTTGACATCCTCCTGGGAAATAAATTTCAACATGCTTAAATCTTCCTAATAAAGCCCCCATAAAATAATAACTAGCGCGTAGACGAGTTGTTAGCTCTTCTGGAATTTCTTTATTTTGAACATGCGAAGAATTAATAGTCATTTTTTCATCATGAGAATCTATCTTAGCTCCCAAAAGAGTCATAATTTCTATTAAATCATCCCGATCAGATATCTCAGGAATGTTTAATATGTCCGTTTCTTCGTCACATAAAATAGCAGCCGGGATTAAAGCTACGGCACTATTTTTAGCTCCTGAAATAGGAATTTCACCTGTTAATTTTTTACCGCCCACAATTTTTAATTTTTGCATATTATCACATTCCTTTGTCATTTGCTATAAAATATGATATCAAATTTTAAGATGTTTTTAAACAATATTTACGAGCAAAGATGTAAAATAGCCAGGATAAATAAAAGAATTAAGCCAAAAACAGTGGCTTTTTTACCAAGAAAGGAAGAAGCATATCTTCCTATCCATAAGCCTATTAATGTAAATGAGAAACTAACCACGGCAAATATTATCATGGCAAATATTTGATTAGATGTAATTGCATTTAGTCCTAAACCAGTAGAAAAAGCATCAATTGAAACACCAAAAGAAAATAATAAAATGCCAAAAAAAGATAAATCAAACGAGACTTTTTCTTCTTTTTTTAAAAGTTCATACAATAGATTAAAGGCTAAAAAAAGTAAAATACAACCTAAAAAAATATGACTGTTAATACTAAAAAAAGTGATTATTTTTTCTCCTAAGAAATCACCAAATAAAGGCATTAGAAAATGCATTAAGCCTACTGTAAAAGCAATTTGGAAAATTTTTTTATAAGAAATATTATATGTTCCTAAACTTAAAGAAAGTGAAAAAGTATCCATACTTAATGCGATAGCTATACTTAAAATATTAAAAAATTCTTTCATAGTTTCTCCCCTTACTTCTTATGAAAAAATTTATAATTTTATGAAAAATATTTATTTAATACTTCTTGAACATAGAATTTATATTCCACCTGTTCATTATCTTGTTTTGTTTTATCAAGTAAACATAAAGGAGGAAACATAACACACCACCAATTTTCACCCGCGCCACTACCAAGAGTAATAACTAATGATTCATACTCACCGCTTGGATAATGAACACCTTTATAGGTTTTATCAGGAAAGTAATTTTGGCCAAAGGATATGTTTGCATTAGGAGAATACTTATCCACAATCTTTGTAATTTCATTTAGATTGGCATTAATCAACTCTTTAGCTTCTGTGCTATTTTTAGCTTCTTGCATTAAAGAATCTAGTTTATTTTCTACTTCATCTTTAACTTTTATTTTAGTAGATTGATCTAGAAAAGAGTCTGAATTTGCAATAACGCGGAAACGTATTGCATAATCAGGTATAATAATTTCTTCCTTATGTGTTACACCATAAATTATAAAAAAAAGAAATAAAATAGGAATAATTTTTTTCATTTCATCACCTAATTTATTTCTGGTTTAAGATTTATTTTTTTATTCAATTTTTGTAAAAAAAGCAAAACGATCTCGACCTGTTAAATCTTTTTCAATAACTAATTCGTAATCTTGCAAATAAATATCTTTTAGATTTTGTATTTTTTCACCTTGAAATGCACCAATTTCAAAAATAATATTTGTAGGTTTTTTAATCGTTTTAGAAATCTTTTCTATGATTTTTTCATAAAATTCCATTCCATCATTTTTTGCATATAAAGCAAGACTTGGCTCATATTTAGTGTTTGGACTAACATATTCATCTATGGATACATAAGGAGGATTACTTATTAAAATATCATAGTCTTCGTAAGAAACATCAAACATGGATTTATGAATAAAATCAATATCAACGTCATTAAACAAAGCATTTTCTTTAGCTAACTCTAAAGCTAACTTGGAAATATCAACGGTAGTTAGTTGGCAAGATAAGTTTTTCTTTAAGGCTATTGCTATGCAACCACTACCAGTACCTAGTTCTATTATTTTTAAGTTACGTTCCTTTTTAAACTTATCTATTATTTTTGACACGAGATATTCGGTTTCAAAACGTGGAATTAAAGCACGGTTATCCACTTTTATTTCTGTGTTCAAAAAAGGCACAGTTCCAATTAAATATTGAACAGGATAGTCTTCATTTAATTTTTCTAAAACATAATCCATATGATTTGAATATTTTTCTTTTAGCAATTGCCAGTCTGTATCTGTGATATAATCTGGTTTCATAAATTTCTTTGACTTTCCTGATAATAATTTTTATCCCATACTTTTTTAGGAACAAGAATCATTTTTATATAAGCTTCTTCTTTTTCATGATCAATTTTTACATCAATAACCTTAGCCAAATTACCACAATTTATGAGATATTCACTTTCTACATCATAAAAAGAAAGAGGCACAAAAAGACCATCTTGACTGTCTTTTGGAATAAGATACTCTATTTGTATATTATTACCGTTATAGGCTTCCTTATTTTCCTTAAAGAAACTTTGATTAGCTAATAAAGAAGTGCTTACAAAAGAGTCATCATAGATATATTGATTAAGAAGTGATGCTAAATCATCTAATGAAGAAATTCCAAAACGGCGAAAATTTTTTAAATCGGTTCCCCTATAAGTTGAAATATTGGTTTGTAAAGGAGTAACTTTATTAATAATTTTTTCCATATCATCAGCATATTTTAAATAATAAGCTTTATCTTCAGGAGTTAATCTACCTAAGGCTTCATAATCCCAAAAACCTCTTTTAAGAGAATTGATTCTTCCGTAAAGACGATTGGTATAAGACATTATTGTCTCTGCTTCACCATATGTAATATCAGGACTATAAGATCTGAAATACTCATTTATTTGTTCATTATTTTTAAAAACAGTAGTTGGCTCACTTGCCGTTAAGGCAAGATAAGTATCTATATTATCTAAATTAGAACCTATATAATCTATAGCAAAACGAGTATTATAATCTTGCTTATACTTCATTTAGATCTCCCTGTAACTTTCTTTTTAAATCTTCTGTAATTAAAGCATCAATAATAGGTTCCAAGTCGCCATCCATAACTCTGTCTAAAGACATAATAGAAAAACCGATTCGATGGTCTGTTACCCTATTTTGTGGATAATTATAAGTTCTTATTTTTTCAGAACGGTCACCTGTACCAATTTTACTTTTTCTTTCCGTTCCTAATGAAGCTTCTTTTTCTTGCTGCATTTGGTCATACAACTTAATTTTTAATAGTTGCATTGCTTTATCTTTATTACGAAGTTGACTTCTTTCATTTTGACACGTTACAACTGTATTTGTTGGTAAATGGGTAATACGAACGGCTGAATTAGCCGTATTGACACTTTGTCCTCCCGCTCCACTAGAATGATAAACATCAATTTTCAAATCACTTTCTTTAATATCAATATCGATATCATCAAGTTCTGGCATAACTAAAACGGTTGCAGTAGAAGTATGTACACGACCTTGTGTTTCCGTAACAGGTACTCTTTGAACACGATGGGCACCACTTTCATATTTTAATTTAGAATATACATTTTCACCTTTAATGATACATTCTACTTGAGAAAATCCTCCTGAAGCCCCTTCTATTTCATGGTTAATTTCTATTTTCCAACCATTTTTTTCAGCATAGTAAGTATACATTCTTAAAAGGTCACCAGCAAAAATATTAGCTTCATCGCCACCAGCAGCACCTCTTATTTCCATGATGACATTTTTAGTATCATTTTCATCTTTTGGAATTAATAAAATTTCTAATTCATTATTTAAATTATCAATTTTTTGACTGTTTTCGGCAATTTCTAATTCAGCCATTTCTCGAAAGTCTGGGTCATTAACTAATGATTTGGCTTCTTCAATATTTTTTTCGCATTCTAACAATTCATCGTATTTCAAAACAATTTCTTTTAAATCACTTTGCTCTTTTGAGAGAGTTTTTAATTTTTTAAAGTCGCTCATAATATCTGGTTGCATTAATTGTTCATTTACTTCTTCATAACGAGCTTTAATACTTTCTAATTTTTCTTTCATAAAGACTCCTATTCTGACATATTGTCTTCGTCATCGATAACAACTAAATCTTTTAAGTCATTATCACTGTCATCCTCTACTTCGTCTTCGTCATAATAATTATCATCTACGTCCGTTTCTTCTACTTCTTCATCTGGTTCTTCTGTTTCTTCTTCAAAATCATCATCTTCTTCAACGACTAATTTTTCACTATGACGAGATTTTAAATCCCAAAAACCGTTTTCTAACATAATGAATTTTTTATCTGTTGTTAAGATTTCAAAAAAGTCACCTATTAAATTTTCATAGTCAGCTTCACTTAAGCCTTTTAAATCACAAACTTGACGAAATAAATCCGTGATTTTCATTTTTTTATTAGTTTCTTCTAAGATTTTGTATGCTAATTCATCATATCCTAAATTTTCAATTTCTTCTTCTGTTAACTCGTTTAATTTTTTCATTATTTACATCCTTTCTGGTATCTTAATACTTAATATATTTAATAAATCTTTAATAATACTATTCGTTAAATTAAGTATGCAAAGCCAATTTTGCTTTTTTTCTTCTTCTTTTAAATTATTTATATGATTATTTTCATAAAATGCGTTCATATTTACACATAAATCATAAATATAATTAGCAATAACAGATGGCATTTTATCTTCTACGGCTAAGTTGATAACTTGTTCTAACTCAATTAATTTGAGTCTTAAGTCTCTGTCTTCTTTATTATAGATAGTATTATTCAAATTTATATCATTTAAATTAAATTGTTTTAATATATTTTGCACACGCAAATAAGTATATAAAATATAAGGCCCTGTTTTGCCTGTTGTTTGAGAAAATTTAGCAATATCAAAGATGTAATCTTTTTCACGATTATTTTGTAAATCGGCAAATTTAATAATAGCATTTACTAAAATATCTAAATCTTCTTCAGACATGTTTTGATTTTTTTCACTCGATGTCGTAAATATTTCTTTGGTTTCTTTAAATAAATCATCTAGTTTAGGAGTATGACCAGATCTTGTTTTAAATGGTTTGCCATCTTTACCATTAACAGTCCCAAAACCTAAAAATTCAAATTTTTGTCTCAAACCTAATTTTTCACAAACTCTAAAAACAGATTCAAAGTGAAGATTTTGTCTTCTATCAGCAACATACAAAATTTCATCAGGATTAAAATCTAAAACTCTTTCTTTGATTGTTCCTAAATCGGTAGTGCCATATAAATAAGCTCCATTACTTTTTTGATAAATAAGTGGGGGCAATTCTTTCGTGTCAGTTTCTTTTTTGACTTCAATAATCTTGGCGCCTTCACTTTCTTCTAATAAGTTTTTAGCTTTTAAATCTTTAGTTAACATTTGGATATAAGGATAAGAATCACTTTCCCCATACCAATAATCAAAAGAAACATCTAAATAGTCATAAATACGTTTAATGTCATCCCCTGATAATTTACGAATCACTTTGAAATATTCTTGATAAATTTCATTGCCATCTTGTAATTCTTTGGTTATTAAAGCACATTTATTTTTCACTTCTTCATTTTCTTTGCATAATTGACTCATTTGAGGATAAATTTCTTCCAACATAGAAAGGGTGATTTCATGAGGAGCGACATTTTTTTCTTGTAAACCATAAATAACTTGACCTATTTGTAAGCCATAATCTCCTAAATGTACATCTGATATTACGTTATGACCCATGAATTTTAACATTCTTTTTATAGATTCACCAACCACAGCACTTCTTAAATGTCCTACGTGAAGAGGTTTCGCGATATTCGGTCCTCCATAATCAATTACGATAGTTTTTTTCTCTGGTTTCTTTATATTATAAAGAGGATTTGTTAACATGTCATTTAATGTTTCATTTATAAAAGTATCACTTAAAGTAAAATTAACAAATCCAGGTGCCACAAAATCTACTTGGCTAAAATAATCATGTCCTTTCATTTTTTCTACAATAAGAGAAGCAATATCTAAAGGATTTTTATGATACATTTTAGCAAGTTTAAATGCTCCATCAAATTGATAATCGCATAAGTCTTTACGATTAGAGATAATTACTTCCGGATTATCTAAAGGCATTTCTAATTCTTCTAAAATTTGTTTTAAAAGACTTTCTATTTTATTCGTTATCATTTTTGGTCACCTTCTAATTCGATACAAACTTCTGTTTCTTCGTCATCCGTTTCTATGAAATATTTCAAAGTTATCATATTTTTCACTTTCATAAGATTAGCATACTCTACTTGAACTTGCAAGTAATAACTCTCCTTTTTCAAACGAATTTCACTGGTTTGTTCTTTTATATTTAAGAAAAAAGAATAATCATCATTTTCTCTTGTAAATTCCATATTTTCTAAATCTAAGCAATGCTTCATGTCTTCCCATTCAAATGTTAAAATATTATCTTCCAGTTCATAAGGAACACGTTTAGCATTAGCAATGATTTTACCTCTTTTTTTTATATCACAATTTAATTGCATGGGAATCATTCCTTTTTTCCGGTACATTATAACATGCTTTTTATAGAAAAAGAAGAACTTTTTTTAAGACTTATATTTTGCTAAGAAAATTCCATAATAAAATTAGGTGAAAATGAATGAAACTAGTTAAATTTAGTATGAAATTTTGCTTATTCACATTTTTAAGTGCTATCGTGGTTCTTATTGGTATTTATGTATATGCTTTTTTTTCGCCAAAGCTAGAACTTAAAAATATGGGTAAAATTTTTCTTTATGATAGTGCTGAAAATCTTATTTATCAAGGCTCAGGCTCCAATGATTGGATAAGTTTAGATGATATATCTAGTGATTTAAAAAATGCTGTTATTAGTGTAGAAGATAAAAGTTTTTATCATCATTTAGGTTTTGATATTCCAAGGATAGGAAAAGCCCTTATCACTAATTTTTTAAATAACACACGACAAGGGGCTTCCACAATATCGCAACAATATATAAAAAATATGTTTTTAACTTTTGACCAGACATGGGCAAGAAAAATTGAAGAAGCTTTTTTAACGATTGAATTAGAAGTACATTATAGTAAGGATAATATTTTAGAGGGATATTTAAATACCATTAATTATGGTGAAGGAAACTACGGTATTGAAGACGCAAGTAAATATTATTTTAATAAAAGTAGTAAAGATTTAACATTGGAAGAAGCCATTATGTTAGCTGGTATCCCTAAAAATCCTAGTAATTATAATCCAGTAAGTGATTATGACGCTTGTATTAAAAGAGCTTGGGTTGTCGCAGATGCGATGAAAAAAAATGGGCTATTAAATGATGAAGAATATAACAATCTTTTTCAAAATGAAATTCCAATTTATGGAAAAAGAGATGAAAATAACTCCCAAATGATTTTGTATTATCAAGACGCCGTTTTAACGGAGTTAAATAGTATAAAATCCGTTCCAACTTCTTTATTAGATTCAGGAGGGTTAAAAATTTATACAACCTTAGATAAAGAAGTAGAAGCTTCTTTAGAAAATACTATTTTAAGTTACATGGGTAATCAAACGGAACTGCAAGTAGCAAGTGTCATCGTAGAACCTACAACTGGCAAAGTAAAAGCGTTATCAGGTGGTCTTAATTATGCCAAAAGTCAATATAATCGTGCAACAAAAGCGAAAAGACAAGTTGGAAGTACGATGAAACCATTTTTATATTATGCGGCTTTAGAAAACGGGCTTGTTTCCTCTTCTACTTTTAAAAGTGAACAAACCTCTTTCCATTTTGCCAATAATCAGATTTATTCCCCTAATAATTATAATCAAATTTATGCCAATAAAGATATTACCATGGCAGCGGCGATTGCTTACTCCGACAATATTTATGCAGTAAAAACACATTTATTTTTAGGAACAGATGTTCTTGTAGAAACCGCTAAAAAAGTTGGCATTAAAGAAGAACTTACCGGAAACCCTTCTCTTGCTTTAGGAACCAGTGAGTTAAATATGCTTGATTTTGCGCATGGTTATACAACGCTTGCCAATGGTGGCGATGAAATAGAACCTTACTTTATCGAAAAAGTAGAAGATTTAGAAGGAAATATTTTATATGAACATAAAGAAAAACATAATATCGTTTTAAATAGTAATTACGTCTATATTTTAAATGAAATGATGACCAATACCACTAACAAAAGTTTTTCTAGTTATACGACTCCGACTGCCTTATCATTGTCTGATAGAATGACTAGAAAATATGCTCTCAAAACCGGAACCACAAATACAGATTCTTGGAGTGTTGGTTATACTCCAGATTTAATGATGATGGTTTGGACAGGAAATGATGAGGCTCACGAGGTAGACGCGAAAGCTAGTTACTATTCCAAAAATATATGGTTAGATACTATGGAAAAAGTTTTAAAAACAGATAATTGGTATGAAAAACCGCAAAACGTGATTGGTGTGGTTAAAAATGGGGTGACAGGTGAGGAAAATTCTAAAGAAAATAGTACTATTTTTTATTATGTTAAAGGTTCTGAAATAGAAACTGTCAGTAAAGAAGAAAAAAATAATGACTAGAAAACTCTAATCATTATTTTTAATATTAATTGTCATTTGATAATTTCCAGCTAAATCAAGTTCATCTAAACTAATTTTGAAACCTCTTTCTTCTAAGGAAGAGACTAAATTTCTGATTTCCCCAATAGCTGTTTTTAAATCAAGTCCTTTTTCTTCTTTAACGATAGAAGAATAATTAGGATCAAGTTTGATAACAGAGTCCATTGGGTCCACAATTTCTTCTTCAGGATCATTTTTGATTTCTTCTATTTGATTTACATTTTTATTATTATCTTGTTTATCAAAGAAAAATGGCATAATAGTATCTTCTTCTTTTGGTGTAGAAAAATCATCTAAAACTTCAATAGAACTTGGTGTTACCACTGGTTTGGTATCATTATTTATAGCCACATTAATATTTACCGCTTCATCTTCTAAGAAATTAAAGAATTTATTAGACGTTGGTGCTGGATTATTATTTGGCAATTCTATTTCTTTATTGTTAGTATCTATTTTAATATCTTGACTATTATTCATGATGGTATTAATATCTGGTGTTTTATTTACGACAGGAATATCATCATTAGTACCTTTTGCTTTTTTAATAGCTGCGTCTAAATCTTTTACGTTCCATCTATTAGAAATAATCTTTTTTAACCATTCAGCTTGTTCTTCTTTTGGAAGAGCAAGAAGACTTCTGGCATGACGTTCACCTATCTTATTTTGAAGTAGAGCGTCTTGAACTTCTGGTACTAAATTTAAAAGACGAAGTTTGTTAGCTATGGTACTTTGACTGACACCCATTTTTTTAGCCAATTGTTCTTGAGTCATATAACCACGATCTAATAAATTTTTATATGATTTAGCTTCCTCTATCGCGGTTAAATTTCTTCTTTGGATATTTTCAACTAAAGCAATTTCTGCACTTTTGTTATCATCGATGTCTGAGATAATTGCTGGAACGGTTCTTAGTCCTGCCATAGTAGATGCTTTATATCTCCTTTCGCCTGCGATAATCTCATATTTATCGCCTAATCTTCTTAAAACTAAAGGTTGTATAATACCATGTTGTTTAATAGATTCTGATAATTCTTTTAATCCCTCTTCGTCAAACGCAAGTCGTGGTTGAAAACGATTTGGTATGATATCTTCTATAGGTACTTGTATTACTTTTTGATCTGTATTCACTTAAAATCAGCCCCTTACCGCTTATTGTACTATATTACTAATTCTATCAGTAAATGAAAAAATAAGCAATAGCTTTTTATATTTAAATCTTTTAGAAAAAGAAGCAATTTTATAGTTTTTGCTTCTTTATTTTTTCATATAAACGAGGATATTTTTTGTTTGTTTCTTTATCTTTAGATATTAAAAGTAATGTTCTTTTACCTGCATTAAAAGGTAATTCAAAAGAGATTTCTTTATCTAAATGACAATCCAAAACTTTTAAAGCCGACATAGCATTTTCTAATTCTTCTTCGACATTACTTTTCATAACTAGAAATTTACCATTTACTTTTAAGTAAGGGATATTAAGTTCTAGCAAAATGCATAACTCTGCAACTGCTCTTGATGTCACTAAGTCAAATTTTTCACGATTATTTTTAATATAATTTTCTGCTCTGTCATGGACAGTAGTAACATTTTTTAAATTTAGTTTTTCAATAAGTTCATCTAAAAATTTTATTTTTTTATTATTAGAGTCTAATAAAGTAACTTTTAAACGAGGATAAACAATGGCAAGTACCACGCCAGGAAATCCTGCTCCTGTACCTACATCTAAAAGAGTTTCTTCTTGAAAATCATAAATTTTAGCAAGAGTCAAAGAGTCATAGAAATGTTTTAAATAAACATCATCCCGTTCCTTTATAGCTGTTAAGTTGGTATGTTCATTATAGGCTATTAAAAATTCACAATAAGTATTTAACTTTTCTTTTTGTTCTTCGTTTAATTCAATATTTAACTTGGCTAACTCTTCATAAAATACTTCTTTATTCATCTTTGCCATACTCTTTCTTTAAATAAATACTTAAAATGCTTAAATCACTTGGGTTAACACCACTTATACGGGCTGCTTGACCTAAGGAAATAGGTCTTACTTTTTCTAATTTTTGACGAGCTTCTGAAGCTAAGTTTTTAACATTATTATAATTAATGTCTTTTGGAATTTGTTTTTCTTCCAATTTCACCATTTTCTCGACTTCTTTATAAGCCTTTTTTATGTACCCGTCGTATTTTATCATAATTTCTAGTTCTTCTGTGATTTCTTCATCAAAAGGTATGTTGACGAATTGATTTAGAAAGGAAATCTTAATTTCAGGACGTTTTAATAAATCATAAAAACTTTCTGTTGCGATAGGAACAATAAAATTATTTTCTTCAAAAACTTTTCTTATTTCAGGCGTAATTTTTAATTTAGTTTCTTTTAAAAATTCTTCACATTTAGCCAAATTTTCTTTTTTGTTTAAATAATTTTGATATTGAATATCTGTGATAGTTTGTTTTTCATGAGCATATTCTCTTAATCTTAAGTCAGCATTATCATGACGGAGCAAAAGTCTAAATTCTGCTCTTGATGTTAACATTCTATATGGTTCATGTGTTCCTTTAGTAACTAAATCATCAATTAAAACTCCAATATATGCGTCATTTCTTTTTAAAATAAGTGGCTCTTCATTTTCAAGTTTTAAAGCGGCATTAATACCAGCCATAAGTCCTTGACCAGCGGCTTCTTCATAACCACTTGTACCATTTATTTGACCAGCAGTGTATAAATTTTCTATGACTTTATTTTCTAAAGTAGGTTTGATTTGTAAAGGGTCAATCGCGTCATATTCAATAGCATAAGCATATTTTGAGATAATAGCATTTTCAAGTCCAGGTAAGGTATGAACCATTTTTTCTTGTATATCACGTGGCATAGAAGTAGAAAAACCTTGTAAATACCATTCGTCATAGTATAAACTTTCTGGTTCTAAGAATAATTGATGTCTTTCTTTATCTTTAAATCGAACTAACTTATCTTCAATACTTGGGCAATAACGAGGACCAATACCCGTGACGTAACCCCCATACATTGCAGATTTATCTAAATTATCTAAAATAATTTTATGAGTGTTTTGATTCGTGTAAATAAGGTAACAACATTGTTGTTCACTTGGCACATAGGTTGCTTTTTCATCATGAGAGAACGTCCAAAGGCAGTTATCACCACATTCTTTTTGCATTTTAGAAAAATCGATAGAAGAAGCCTTAATTCTTTGAGGAGTACCTGTTTTAAGTCTTTGAATTTCCAAGCCATATTTTTTTAAATTATCACTTAAATGGTTACTTCTTCTTTCACCGTGTGGTCCCCCTTCAGTGTTTTCACTTCCCACTAAAATATTGGCTTTTAAATAAGTACCGGTCGTTAAGATAACACTGGTAGATAATATTTTTTCACCAGTTTCTAAAACAATGCCTTTGACTTTATTATCTTCGATGATTAAATCTTCGACCATGCCCTCAATAATATCCAAATTAGGAGTATCCTTAAGAGCTTGTCTCATATTTTTAGGATATGTAACTTTATCTGCTTGTGCTCTTAAACTACGAACAGCTGGTCCTTTTGAGTTATTAAGCATTTTTATTTGAAAATGAGAACGGTCGGCAATTCTTCCCATTAAGCCACCTAAAGCGTCAATTTCACGAACAATGATTCCTTTCGCAGTACCACCAATAGAAGGGTTACATGGCATATCCCCAATGTTATTTATATTCATTGTAATTAAAGCTGTTTTGTGACCTTTAAAGGCGGCGATGTGACTTGCTTCAATACCAGCATGACCACCACCAACAACGATAATATCATATTTCATATTTCCACCTACTTTCCTAAACAAAATCTTTGAAAGATGTTATCCACAAGTTCTTCTTCGTAATATTCTCCGATGATTTTTCCTAAATCTTCCCAAGCACTTTTGATATCAATGGCAAGCATATCAACTGGTACATCCTCTTCGTTAGCTTTGATAACATTTTCAATTTTCTGCATAGCTTGTTTTGCTAAACTTATTTGCCTTGTATTTGATAAATAAGTTAAATCTTTTTGGCTTAAATCTTCTATAGCAAAATCTTTTAAAATAGTTTCTTTTAATTCTTCGATACCTTTTTTTGAAACGGTGCTACCGTAAATAATTTTTTTATTTGTTGTAATATTACCTAACTTATTTTCAAGATCAATTTTATTTATAAATACAAGACTTGGAATATCCGCGATTTGTTTTAACAATCCTTGTTCTTCTTCATTTAAAGTTTCATTATAATTTAAAACTAAAATAGTATAATCTGCTTTTTCAATCATACTTTTACTTTTTTCTACCCCTATTTTTTCAACGACATCGCTCGTTTGTCTTATTCCAGCCGTATCAATAAAGTTAAATAAAATTCCTTTGTAATTAATAGAGCCCTCTACAATATCTCTTGTCGTTCCAGATATATCAGTTACAATAGCTTTTTCTTCTTCTAAAAGTGTATTTAATAAAGAGGATTTACCTACGTTTGGTCGTCCAATAATGGCAATGTTCAAACCGTTTTTGATAATTTCTCCATTTTTAGATTCATTTATAATTTTCTTTAAAGAAGTTTTTATTTCTTTCAAATTAGGTTCGATATTTTCTTTGGTAATTACTAGTTCATCGGTGTATTCTGGATAATCAATATTTACTTCAATATTGGCTAAAAGTGAAACCATTTTTTCTCTTAAATTAATAATTAATTCTTTAGTTTTTCCAGTTAAACCTTGCATAGCCATTTTGGCTTGTTTTTCTGTTTTAGCTTCTAATAAATCACTAATGCTTTCTGATTCCATTAAACTGATTCTACCATTTAAGAATGCTCTTTTAGTAAATTCACCAGGTTCTGCTAAAACGGCTCCATTTGTTAATAATAATTCTAAAATTTTATTTGTGGTAACATAGCCACCATGGCAATTTATCTCAACAATATCTTCTCTTGTATATGTTTTTGGTGCTCTCATAAGCATTACTAAAACCTCATCTATTTTTTCTTTACCATTTTTAATAAAACCGTAATGAATCGTGTGGCTTTCCGCTTCAAAAAATTTTTTATTAGAAAAAATTTTAGATACTATTTGAATAGCTTCCGGTCCACTTACCCGAATAATATTAATAGCCGAATTTCCAATATTATTAGTCGAAATAGCTGCAATCGTTGAATTCATTTAATACACCTTCTTTTTTTCGCTTTATTATAACACTTATTCTTCAAAAAAGCAGAAATTAATTATTCTGCTTTTATGACAATATGACGATTAGGTTCTTCTCCTACACTCACAGTAGAAACCCCTTTAAAATTAACAAGTTTATTGTGAATAATTCTTCTTTCAAAAGAATTCATATTTTCTAGTTCAACATCTACTTTTGTGTTTCGAACTTCTTTAGCGACTTTAATAGCTAATCTCTCTAGCGCTTGAATTCTTTTTTCACGATAATTTTCGACATTTAAAATTATTTTTAAAGAATTATTCCAATTATTTGAAACATATGCCCTTACTAATTGTTCTAGAGCCTTTAAATTTTTACCGTCTTTTCCTATTAATAATGAATTATTTGATGAAGACATAACAATTTCATAATTATCTTCATTTTCTAAAATTTCAAAACTTACTTCTATATCTAATTTTTCTAAAATATCTTTTAAATAAGTTTCTATTTCATTTAAAAGTTCTTGATAAGAAATTGCTGTGACTTTATAAGTAGTTGTTTTAAATAAGCCACTTGTTACCTCTTCAATATTGTATAAAATTTTTTCGGTATGTAATTTATTTTTTGCTTCTTCAAGAGCTGCTATTTTACTTTTTGACTCTGTCACTATTGGCATATTCTCACTTCTTTCTATTTTTTTCTTTGTGTTTCACATCGATTACTTTTTTATTTTTTTTAGAAGTATCGTCTTTATCTAATATTTTCTTTATTAGATAATTTTGGAATACTGCAAAGCCATTAGTTACAATCCAGTAAAAAGCTATGGCAGTTGGTAATGAGAATGACGCAATGGAAATACTTACAATCATAAACATAAACATCATATTCATTTGTTTCATCATTTCATCATTCTGAGTTGTTTTCATAGAATTTTTAAATGAAATATATGTCGTAAATACAATTAAGAAAATTAATATTATGTAGATATATTGTCCTTCGCTTAAACCTTTCCAAGGTGTCATTCCTAAATTCATTCCAAATAATTCACCTTCGAAAATAGCAGGCACTTTATTAATTGCAGATAAAAAAGCAAAGAATAATGGTATTTGAATAAGAGCAATTAAACATCCGGAAACAGGATTAATTTTATACTTTTGATAAACCATCATGGTTTCTTGACTTTTTGCCATCATAGCTTCATTGTCTGTACGTCCAGCATATTTTTTTTCAATTCGTGCAATTTCTGGTTGCATTTGTTGCATTACTTTAGATTGACGCATACTTTTTAAGGCTAATGGTAACATGATTAAACGAATTAATAATCCTAATAAGATAACAGAAATACCAAAGTTGTTAAATAAATAACCTACTTTTAATAGTAAAAATGCTAATGGCTTTACTAATAGAGCTTGCCATAAACCTGAATATGCATTTGAAGTTGGTGTGAATTCCTCACAAGTAGGAAGTTCACTTACTTTAACAGAAAGTTGGCTTTCATTTTCTTCATATATTTTATAAAGTTCTGAATCTTTTTCTGGTTGGCATAAAATATCTTTTTGAACACTTTGTCCTGTTGTTTCATTAACAATGAGTTTACCATTTTCATCTTTTAAATAATTATCATTGCCACAACCACCGGCTAAACTAATTGTTAATACAAGAATGATAGCCAAAAATTTATTTTTTATTTTCATATCTTTCTCCCTTTATTTTAATCAAATCTTTAAAACTTTCATTTAATTCTTTGAAGCTTAAATTTTTTGAGTTCTCTTTCATTATTATAATATAATCTTTATCATTCAGCAACGACTTTTTATTTTCATCCAATATGACTCTCATGCGACGTTTTATTTTATTTCTTTCAACAGCATTTCCTAATTTTTTAGATACCGCAATTCCAAAATGTGGATATTCATATTCACTATTCCTTATATATAAGGTAAAATTTCTATTTTTAACGTAGCGTGAGTTTTTGATGATATCTGTAAACTCTTGATGTTTTTTTATCATTTCATTTTTTTTCATAAAAAACTCCTTCAAAAAAAAATTCCACATAAAAATTGTGGATTATTTGCATAGTTCTTTGCGTCCTTTTCTTCTTCTTCTTTTTAAAATATTTGTTTTCTTTCTTGCAAAGAAGCCATGTTTTTTAGCTCTTTTTCTTTTATTAGGTTGATAAGTTCCAATTTGCATAATTCTCCCCTCCTTCGTTATAAAATGCTCCCTTATTATAATATCAATATCAAAAGAAAGTCAATCATTTATTTAAAAACCCTAAATATACAGCTTTTCAAGCAATAAATAATCATTACTTCAAAAGTTATTCACATTAATGTCAGTAATTTTACCACATATGTGGATAACTTTTGGTTTATCCACATATATTTACCACGTTATCCACAGCAATTGTGCATAACTTTGTGGATAATTTTAGACTTTTAAAGCCGATAAAACCTAGATTCTCCAAAGTTATCCACATTATCCACATTTAGTACAGTTAACATTATCCACTTTTTTGTGAATTTTGTGGATAGTGTGAATTAACCGAATGTTGATAGTGTTGATAAGTCCATAAAACTCAATATTTATAAGGGTTTATAGACCTATTAAAATGTTGATAATTTGTGAATAATATGTTAGTATGAATTTTGTTCTTTCAAAACTTTAGAAAAAAGTGTAGAATATGGATAGCAAAAAACGAGTGGGGTGGTGAAATGGAGCAAAACAAATTGTGGGAATCGATACTTAATGAAATATATCCTGAAGTTAACTCAGCTTCATTTCATGCCTGGTTTCATGATTTAAAGTTAATAAAAATTCAAGATAATAAGGTATACATACAAGTACCAATGGAAATTCATAAAAGAATTCTTACAACAAACTATTATAATTTAATTGATGACGCTTTCTACAAGATAACAAATCATAATTATGATTTTGAATTTTTATTAAAAGAAGAGATAGAAGAGAATCATTTAGCACCGGATACAAGTCAAAGTAACAGCGAAATTGAAAAAGAAAAAAAAGAGAATGTTACAGAAGTTAATTCCGAAGAATCTTTTGAAAAATGGGAAACAAACCTTATTCCTGAATTAAACTTTGACAATTATGTTGTTGGTGATTCTAACAGATTAGCTAAAACTGCTGGAATGATAGTTGCTGAACAGCCGGGGAAAGTTCATAATCCTTTATTTATTTATGGAAAAAGTGGTCTTGGAAAAACACATTTAATGCACGCCATAGGAAATTATATTGTTGCCCATTCTAAAAAGAAAGTGTTATACACAACAAGTGAAATGTTTAAAGATGATTATATCAATATATCTAATTCAGAAAATAAAGCTAATAATATTCAAGTAGCAGCTAATTTTAAAAGGAAATACCGTGATGTAGATGTGTTAATCATTGATGATATTCAATATTTAGTCGGTGCTGAAAAGACACAGCAAGAATTTTTCCATACATTTAATGCACTTCATCAAGCAAATAAACAAATTATTATTAGTTCTGATAGAAGTCCTGATGATTTAAAACTCTTAGAAGAACGACTTCGAAGTCGCTTTATGTGGGGATTACCAGTAGACATTTATCCACCTGACTTTGAATTAAGGTGCAAAATAATTAAAGCTAAATTAAAAAATATGAGTATTTGTACTATTATAGATGAAGATGTTATCGAATACATCGCAAATAGTTGTCAAAATGACGTTAGGTTTTTGGAAGGAGCTCTTAATCGTTTAATGGCTTACACAGCTATGATAGTTCCTGAAAAAATAACTCTAAATTTTGCCATTGAAGCTTTAGCCGATTTTTCAAATGTTTATAAATCAAACAGTATTGAATCCATTCAAAAAGCTGTGGCAGATTATTACAAAATTAGTATTGATGATTTAAAAGGAAAGAAAAGAAGTAATGATATTGCTTATCCAAGACAAGTTGCTATGTATCTATGTCGTTCCTTAACAGAAGAAAACCTTAATAGAATAGGGCTTGAATTTGGAGGAAGAGATCATTCTACTGTCATTCATGCTTGTGATAAAATATCGGACGAGTTAAAAGAGAATAAAAACTTAGAAACTGTGATAAATGATATAAAAAATAAAATGTAGATTTACCCTAATGTGGATAACTTTTGATTTATCCACATTAAATGTGCATAACTTTGTGGATAACTTTAGGCTTTTAAAGCCGATAAAATCTAGGTTCTTCAAAGTTATCCACATTATCCACATCTATATTATTATTAATATATACTATATAATAAAAAAGAAAGAGGAGATTTTATGAAATTTGCAATTGAAAAAAGTTTATTATTAGAAAATTTAAACAATGTGGTAAAAGGAATATCCACAAAAAATGTTATTCCTGTATTAAATGGAATTAAATTTGAATTAAAAAATGAAGGTTTAACATTAATGGCTAGTGATAGTGAGCTTACTGTAGAAACATTCATAGAAAGTAAGTTGATTACAAACATTGAAAAAACAGGTACTATTATCATAAGTAGTAAATATATTTTAGATATTATTAGAAAAATGCCTAGTGATATTATTAACTTCGAAATGATGGATAGTTTAAAAATTAAAATTTATTCTGAATTTAACCAATACAATTTAAATTGTTTAGATCCAAGTGATTATCCAAGCATTAAGTTATTAACACAAAAAGATCCTATTATAATAAAAGCTTCAATCTTGAAGGAACTTATCAACCAAACAAGTTTTGCTATTTCAACACAAGAATTACGTCCAATTTTAACCGGATTAAACTTAAAAATAAATGGTGATTTATTAGAATGTATTGCAACTGATTCTTATAGATTAGCAAAGAAAAATATAAAATTACCAAATCCAGTAGTAGGGGATGTTAACATTGTTATTCCAGGTAAGAATGTTACAGAACTAGAACATATTCTTGTTGATGATGAAGATGTTTATATCCATGTATTTAATAACAGAGTATTATTCCAATACAAAAATATTAAATTCCAAACTAATATTTTAAGTGGAAGCTATCCAAATACTACTAATTTAATTCCTACAGAATTCGAAATCATTGTTCAAAGCAAAAAAAGTGATTTTATGGGAGCTGTAGACCGTGCTGCCTTATTAACACAAGGTAAAGACAAAAATATTATCAAAATGAAAATTGAAAATAAGGAAATGATAATTCATTCTTTTGCCTCTGAAATAGGAAAAACGGAAGAAAAAATTAAAATTGATACAAGTGAAACATCAAATATCGATATTTCTTTCAGTGCTAAATATATGATGGAAGCATTAAAAACTATTAAAGATGAAGATATTTTAATTCTTCTAAATAATGATGTTAAACCATTAGTGATTAAATCATTAACTGATGAATCCCTTATTCAATTAATTTTACCAATTAAAACATATTAATTAATAACATAAAAAGAAAACAACTTTTAATAAACACATAACCTAAAAGTTGTTTTTTTTGTTCTCATTTTTAAATAAAGTCTGTTTATTTTGTCTTTTTCCTGAAAGAAAAGTAGTAAAAATAGGATTTATTTATGAAAAAATACTATTTTTGTGGATAACTTTTTAAATTCCTCTTTTTTCGACAAATTATTTTAATTGAAAGTGTTAGTCTAGAAACAATTTTTCAATTGAAGGGGGAATTTAGATGAAAAATTATGAAATTAATGCGGATACGTTGGCGCTTATACCAATAAATAATAACACAGTTAAAGTCTATGAAGAGGATGAAGAATTTTTAGTTAATAAAAATGTGAATCAAATAATGGAAGATAGTTGTAAATATTTTGGCAGTTCTTTAGAAGGAAGGAAAAAAGGGACGGAAGCAATGATCGGTTTAAATTACAAAGCTCCTATCATTGTTGAGGAAACGAATGAATTAATCTTCTTTCCAATGAATTCTTCACGTTATCACGATACGCCGTGGATAAGTTTAAAACACATAAAAAAATATTATAAATCAGATGAGGGAATCGTTATAGAATTCCTTAATGATAAAAAAATAATTTTAAATATCTCGTTTGGTGTTTTAGATAATCAAGTTTTGCGTGCTACACGTTTAGAAAGTGCTTTAAGAGGGCGGAAAATAAGAAAAAACCGTTTAAAAAAACCAGAAGATATGTTATAATTTTCTCAGGTATCGGAGTATTATGTTACCTATTATTTTTCTTAAAATCAAATTTAGGGGGCATTTATGAGAATTAATAGTTTGACTTTACTAAATTTTCGTAATTATGAACATCTTCATGTGAAATTTGATGATAAATTAAATTTGATTTATGGAAAAAATGGTTCAGGTAAAACAAATTTGATTGAAGCCATTTATGTGCTTTTTTTAACTCGAAGTTTTCGAATTACTAACGAGAAAAATCTTATTACTTTTTCTAAAGATGTCGCCCGCGTCGAAGGAGATATCGAGAAAAAAGGCGCCTATAATTACCGTGTTTACCTAACTAAGGAAGGTAAAACAGTAAAAATAAATGGTGAGAAAATCAAAAAAATAAGTGATTACATTACTAATATTGCTTTAGTTTTGTTTCATCCTGATGATTTAAAATTTATCAAAGATGCTCCAAGTACCCGCAGAAAAACTTTAAATATTTCTATTTCTTTAATTGATATTTCTTATTTAAGAGCACTTAATCAATATCAAACACTTTTGAAACAGAGAAATGCTTACTTAAGGCAAATGGCAATTGATTCTACTCAGCCGTCAGAATATTTAAATATTTTGACTACAAAACTTATTGAGTTTGGCTATGAAATTTATCAAAAAAGATTAGATTTTATCACAAATATGCAAAAGTATATTGCCGATGTTTACAAAAAAATAACAAATTTAGATAATTTAGAACTTTTATATCATTCTCAGTATGATAAATTATCTAAAGAACAAATTTTAGAGTTGTACAGCAAAAATTTTGAAAAAGATTTAAAATTTGGGAAAACTAATGTTGGAATTCACATGGATGATTTATGTTTTTTATTAGACGGTAAGGATTTAAAAGATTATGGTAGTGAAGGACAACAAAAAAATGCGATTATTGCTTATAAATTTAGTGAATTAGAAATATTTAAAGAGAAAACAGGAAACTATCCACTGTTAATTTTAGATGATTTGTTTAGTGAACTTGATGTCGAGAAAATAGAACATATTTTGGAGCTATTAAAGCCAGATATTCAAACTTTTATTACGACAACAGAACTTAATACGTTAGATTTTTTGAAAAAATTTTCCTATAAGGAACTAGAAATTAATAATGGACAAGTTGTAAAGGAGAGTAACCATGGAAAATGAAAAAGTTGAACACTATAGTGATAGTGATATTCAAGTTTTAGAAGGTCTTGAAGCAGTTAGAAAAAGACCTGGTATGTACATTGGTAATACAAATGAAGCTGGATTACATCATCTTGTTTGGGAAATTGTCGATAATGCTGTAGACGAAGCCTTAGCTGGATATTGTGATGATATCGAAGTTGAAATTGGTAAAGGCAATGTTATTACCGTTAAAGATGATGGACGTGGTATGCCAACTGGTATGAATAGTAAAACTGGGTTATCCACTATTGAAACTATTTTTACCGTTTTACACGCCGGAGGAAAATTTGGCGGTGGCGGATACAAAGTATCAGGTGGACTTCATGGTGTAGGTGCCAGTGTCGTAAATGCTTTATCTGACTGGTTAGAAGTACGAGTTTACCGTGATGGAAATGTATATTTTATGCGTTTTGAAAATGGCGGTCATCCTGTAGAACCATTGAAAATTGTGGATAAGTGTAGTGAAGATAGAACAGGTACAACCGTTACCTTTCATGCTGATCCTACATGTTTTGATACAACGGTTTATAATTGGGATATCTTACATAAACGTTTACAAGAAATGGCTTTTTTGAATAAAGGCATTCGAATTACATTAATTGACCATCGAGAAGACGAGAAAAAAGAAATCTTCCATTATAATGGTGGTATTATTGAATACGTTAATATGCTTAACAAAAATAAAGAACCATTATTTGACGATGTTATTTATGTAGAAGGAAGAGAAGATGACGTTTTAATTGAAGTTGCTTTACAATATAATGATTCTTACAATTCTCAAATTTATTCTTTTACTAATAATATTCATACTACAGAAGGTGGAACACACGAAGATGGTGTAAAACAAGCCTTATCTCGAGTTATCAACAATTATGCTAAGAGCAACAAAATTTTAAAAGATAACGACGACAGTATTACAGGAGAAGATACAAGAGAAGGTCTTGTAATGATTGTATCTTGTAAACATCCTAACCCTCAATTTGAAGGTCAAACGAAAACAAAACTTGGTAACAGTGAAGTTAGAAAAATAGCTAGTGATATTTTCTCTAATGGTTTTGAACGTTTCTTGATGGAAAATCCGGATGCAGCTCGTGCTATTGTGGATAAGTGTATGACAGCTTCAAGAGCTCGTTTGGCAGCTAAAAAAGCTCGCGAATTAACACGCCGTAAAACAGCTTTAGATGGTTTTAATACTATTGGAAAATTGTCTGATTGCACAAGCAAAGACGCTTCTATTTCAGAAATATTCTTAGTCGAAGGAGATAGTGCCGGTGGTTCTGCCAAAGACGCTAGAATCCCTAAAACCCAAGCAATTCTACCTTTAAGAGGTAAAATATTAAATGTAGAAAAAGCACGTCTTGATAGAGCTTTAGCCAACGAAGAAATTAGAACTATTATTACCGCATTTGGTACAGGAATAGGCGATGATTTTGATTTATCTAAATTACGTTATCATAAGATTATTATCATGACTGATGCCGATGTCGATGGTGATCATATCAGAATATTGTTATTAACTTTATTTTATCGTTTCTTTAGACCTATTGTTGAAGCTGGTCATGTTTATGCTGCTCAACCGCCTTTATATAAAGTGGTATATGGCAAAACAATAAAATATGTTCAAACTGATGAAGAATTAGCAGAATATCGTGCTTCATTGCCACCAAATGCCAAACCTATTGTTAACCGTTTTAAAGGT
The DNA here is from genome assembly GCA_934085565.1 of uncultured Bacilli bacterium. Taxonomy (GTDB): domain Bacteria; phylum Bacillota_I; class Bacilli_A; order RF39; family UBA660; genus Ventrenecus. The sequence goes on from CAKOHG010000002.1 coordinate 91,727, forward strand.
TTAGGTGAAATGGATGCAATCGACTTAAGAAATACAACTATGCACATTGAAAATCGTGTGTTAAAAAGAATTACTGTAGAAGATACGATGGCTGCAGATCAAGTTTTTTCTGATTTAATGGGAGATGATGTTTCTCCAAGAAAAACATTTATTGAAGAAAATGCCAGATTTGCTGAAAATCTAGATATTTAGGAGGTTTAATATGGATAGAATAGTTGAAAATAATGTTGTAAAAGAAGTCCAAGATTCCTTTCTTAGATATTCTATGAGTGTAATAGCCTCTCGTGCTTTACCTGATTTAAGAGATGGTTTAAAACCAGTACATAGAAGAATTTTATATTCTATGTATGAATCTAATTACACCCCAGATAAACCACACCGTAAAAGTGCGCGTATTGTTGGTGATGTAATGGGAAAATATCATCCACATGGTGACTCATCAATTTATGATGCGATGGTTCGTATGGCTCAACCATTCAGTTTTAGACATATGCTTGTTGATGGACATGGTAACTTTGGTAATATGGATGGCGACGGTGCCGCAGCTATGCGTTACACCGAAGCTCGTTTGTCTAAACTTTCTTTAGAAATGGTTAGAGATATCAATAAAGATACTGTTGATTTTGTCCCTAACTTTGATGAAACGGAAAAAGAACCAGAAATTTTACCAAGTAGATTTCCAAATATCTTAGTAAATGGTACTATGGGGATTGCAGTTGGTATGGCTACTAACATTCCTCCTCATAATCTAGGGGAAGTTATTGATGGTTGTGTAGCTTATATTGATAATCATGACATTGATACGGCTGGTTTAATGCAATATATTAAAGGTCCAGATTTTCCAACAGGTGGCACTATTTTAGGCAATAGTGGCATTAAAAAGGCCTATGAAACAGGTCGCGGTAGTATTACCATTCGTGGTAAGGTAGAAATCGAAGAAAATAATGGTAAAAATCGTATCATTGTTACTGAGTTACCTTATCAAGTTAATAAAGCTGAATTTCAATCTCGTATAGGAGAGCTTGTTCGTGAGAAAGTTCTTGATGGCATTAGTGATTTACATGAGGAATCCAACCTAGAAAACCCTGTTAGAGTAGTTATCTACTTAAAAAGAGACGCAAACGCAAATGTTGTTTTAAACAATTTATATAAACATACACAATTACAAACAACATATGGTATTAATTTCTTAATGTTAGATCAAAAAAGCCCAGTAGTATTGCCTTTAAAAGATATAATTTCTAAATATATCGATTATCAACGTGAAATTATCATTCGTCGTACGAAATTTGATTTGAAAAAGGCTGAAGCTAGGGTTCATATTTTAGAGGGTTTAAAGATTGCTTTAGATCATTTAGATGAGGTAATTAAAGTAATTCGTGAATCAAATACAGACGAAGTTGCTAAAAGTGAACTTATTCGTCGCTTTGGTTTAGATGAGATTCAAGCTGACGCTATCTTAGAAATGAAGTTAAGACGTTTAACTGGTATTGAAAGAGATAAGATAGAAGCTGAATTGCAGTCATTATTAGACGCTATAAAAGAATATAAAGCAATATTAGCTAGTGATGAAAAAGTTTTAGGAATTATTAAGGATGAATTACTTGAAATAAAAGCAAAATATGCTGATGAAAGACGTACAAATATTGATATGACTGCTATTGAGTATATTGAGGATGAATCTTTAATTCCAGAAGAAAATATCATGATTGCCTTAACAAACAAAGGTTATATTAAAAGAACAACAACAGATACCTTTAAATCACAAAATCGTGGTGGTGTTGGTGTAAAAGGCATGGGAACTAACGAAGAAGACTTTGTAGAGCATTTATTGAGCTTATCAACACATGATTACGTATTATTCTTCACAAATAAAGGTAAGGTATATCGTTTAAAAGGATATGAAATACCTGAATTTAGTCGTCAATCTAAAGGAATTCCTATTATCAACTTACTTCAAATAGATAAAGATGAATCTATTAATTCGATGATAAAGATTTCTAAAGATGAAAGTTCAAAATATTTACTATTTGCAACTAAGAAAGGTATTGTTAAGAAAACCGCTATAGAAGAATTCGATAATATCCGTACAAATGGTAAAATATGTATTTCTTTAAGAGAGACTGATGAATTAATAGGTGTACGTAAAACAACCGGTAATGATATGGTTTTATTAGGATCTTCATCTGGTAGAATGGTTAAATTTAACGAGGAAAGCATTCGTGTCATGGGTAGAACTGCGAGTGGTGTCCGTGGTATTAATTTGGAAGATGCAGAATGTATTGGGGTAGAAATCGCTAAAGAGGACGATAAAATCTTAATTGTTACTGTTAAAGGATACGGAAAGCAAACAAATGTTCGAGAATTTAGACAAACAAGTAGAGGAAGTAAAGGTGTAAAAGCTTTAAATATAACCGAAAAGAACGGTATTATTGCTTCATTTAAACTTGTTGAAGATAATTCAGATGTTATTGTTATTACAAACACAGGAATGCTTATAAGATTGCCTTTAGATCAAGTTTCTACTTTAGGTCGTGCAACTCAAGGAGTCAGATTAATTAATTTGAAAAATAACCAAACAGTTTCTACTATAAGTATTGTAGAACATGAGAACAAAGATGAAGAAATAGTTGAAGATGAAAAAGAAGATTAATTTCTTCTTTTTTTTATATTATTTTAAATAAAATGTTTCACGTGAAACATATAAATGAGTAATAAAAAAACAATGTTTCACGTGAAACATATAAATGAGTAATAAAAAAACAATGTTTCACGTGAAACATATAAATGAGTAATAAAGAAAACAATGTTTCACGTGAAACATATAAATGAGTAATAAAAAAACAATGTTTCACGTGAAACATATAAATAAATAATAAAGAAAACAATGTTTCACGTGAAACATATAAATAAATAATAAAAAAACAATGTTTCACGTGAAACATATAGATGAATAATAAAAAAACAATGTTCCACGTGAAACATATAAATGAATAATAAAAAAACAATGTTCCACGTGAAACATATAAATAAATAATAAAAAAACAATGTTCCACGTGAAACATATAAATGAGTAATAAGAAAACAATGTTCCACGTGAAACATATAAATGAATAATGAAAAAACAATGTTTCACGTGAAACATATAAATAAATAATAAGAAAACAATGTTCCACGTGAAACATATAAATGAATAATAAGAAAACAATGTTTCACGTGAAACATTAGAGATAAAAATAAAGAACTTGCAATTAATAAACAGATTTGATATCATTTAATCGTGCAACAAATATAGTGTAACCTGGTCAGGATCGGAAGATAGCAGCCACAGCATTTCCTATTTGTGTGCACTTTTTTTTTGAGGTGAAATAATGAACTATATAGATGAAACCATTGAGGAAGCTAAAAAAAGCTTACTAACAGAGGATGTTCCTATTGGAGCTCTTATTGTATTGAATGATGAGATTATTTCCTATGGGTATAATACTAGAGAAAAAGATCATTCTGTTTTAGGTCATGCTGAGATAAATGCTATAGAACAAGCTACTCAAAAACTTAAACGTTGGAATCTAAGCGATTGTGAACTCTATGTGTCCTTAGAACCGTGTAGCATGTGTAAAGAAATAATTAAACAAGCTAGGTTAAAAAAAGTTTACTATTTGCTATCAAAACCAGCTTTTAAAAAGGAATATGACAAAACACAATTTATTAAATTAGAATCAAATAACGAACAAACGTACGTAAATATACTTTCTGAATTTTTCAAAAAAAAGAGATAAATTGTGTTATAATTAAGGCATTCGAGGAGGCAACATTATGAATTATAAAGTTTTATATCGTAAGTATCGTCCTGATAAATTTGAAAATATTATTGGACAAGATTACTCCATACAAATGCTTAAAAATTCTATTATTCACAATAAAATATCTCATGCCTATTTGTTTACAGGTCCTAGAGGAACAGGAAAAACATCTACAGCTAAAGTATTTGCTAAAACGATAAATTGTTTAAATCCAATTAATGGAGAAGCATGTGGCAAGTGTGCCGCCTGTTTAGCTTTTTCAACAAGTCCTGACATCATAGAAATAGACGCGGCTTCTAATAATGGTGTGGATGATATAAGAGAACTTATCAACAATGTAAAAATAGCTCCTTCTGAGGGTAAATATAAAATTTATATTATAGATGAAGTCCACATGATGACAACAAGTGCATTTAATGCCTTGTTATTAACACTTGAAGAACCACCTGCACATGCCGTTTTTATCATGGCTACGACAAACGTAGAAAATGTACCAATAACGATTTTGTCACGTTGTCAAAGATTTAATTTTCAAAAGATATCTTTAGAAAATTTAAAAAAACAAATTAGTAAAATTTGTGATTTAGAAAAAATAAAAATAACAGAAGAAGCTATCGAAGAAATTGCTTATTTATCAGAAGGAGGCTTAAGAGACGCCCTTAGTCTTTTAGATCAACTTTCTAGTAACGAAGAAGAGATTACTGCCGAAAAAATACTAGAAAATTATGGTTCTATTTCCTCTAAATTTGTTAAAGATTTATTAAAAGAGTTATCAGAAGGGAATGTTTCTTCTGTTATCGAAAAAATTCAAGAACTTGAAAATACCTCAAGTGACTATAAAATCTTTATAAAAAAAGTCGTACAAGAGCTAGCCCATATAGCAGTTTTAATAAAAGTAAACAATTATCAAGGACTATTTAGTTTTCAACAAGTAAAAAAATTAATTTTTGCATTAAATGATGTACTTAATAAAATAAACATAAATGTTAATCCTTATGAATTAATTGAAATTATTTTATTGAATGTTATTTCAACTGAAGAAAATGAAAAGGAAGCAGTAAGTGAAAGTAAAATAATTAAAACTAATAGTATCTCGAATGCTGAAAAATTAGCAAATAAAGATACTGAAAACGTTATTCTTGAAAAGAAAGAAAATAAAATAACTGAAGAAGTTGTTGAAAACAACGATACTAATGGTAGTACATATATTAACGAACTAAAGAAAATACGTGTTAATAACTGCTTTACTGACGCTAAAAAGGAATCCTTGATTTCGAATCAAGCTATATGGAATCAGAAAAAAAATGATACGAATGTGGATAAACGCATTTTAGGGTTAATTGTAGATTCTCAATTAGTGGCTTCATCTTTAAATCATGCTATTGTAACTACCAAATTAGCCAGCATGGCAATTCTTATTAACAATCAGCTAGAAGAAATAGAAAAATCTTTAAATTTAGAATTTCATATAATTGCTTTAAGTATGGAAGAATGGACGACTGAAAAAAATAAATATATTCAGAATATAAAAAATAAATATGTTTATAATTATATTGATGAAGAAACGATTGCAGATTTAAAGCCTAAAAAAGCAAGTAGTGATTTTGAAGAAATAACCACAAATATATTTAATAGTGATAAAATAGAAATTGTGTAAAGAAAGAAGGAAAGTAAAATGAATATGCAAAGTATAATGGCACAAGCTCAAAGAATGCAACGTGACATTCAAAAAAAGAAAGATGAAATAAACCAAAAATTATTTCCCGGGAAATATGAATTCGTAGAAGTAATCTTAAATGGTAAAAAAGAATTGACAAAAATAACTATAAATAAGGACAACCTAGATAAAGAAGATATCGAAATGTTAGAAGATTTTATTGTCCTAGCACAAAAACAAGCTTTAGCGGACATTGATAAAGAATTTCAAAGTAAAATGGGACAATATGCTGGCATGCTTGATGGTTTAATGTAATATGAACTCTGTATATCCTAATAGTTTAGAAAGTATCATTGAATTTTTTAAAAAGTTTCCTGGTATTGGTGAAAAGAGTGCCGAGAGAATGGCTTTATCTATACTGAATATTCCTTTGGATGAAATACAAATAGCAAGCGATGCTTTAGTTAAAGCACGTGAAACTCTTCATCCTTGTGATATCTGTGGTAATTTGACAGATTCTTTAAAATGCAATATTTGTGAAGATGAAGCAAGAAATCAAAACTTAATATGTGTGGTTGAAGATTACAAAAGTATTTATGCTTTTGAAAAAGCTGGAAATTTTAAGGGTGTCTATCATGTATTAAATGGACTAATATCACCTATAGATGATATTGGAGTGGATGATATTAATTTGTCATCACTCATAAGAAGAATCAAGGAATTAGAAAATCCAGAAATTATTTTAGCTTTAAAAGGAACCATAGAAGGAGAAACCACAACATTATACATCAAAAAGATATTTGAAAATCAAAAGGTAAAAATATCAAGATTATCTTATGGCTTACCGAGTGGAGCTGAGATTGACTATTTAGATATGTCAACAATAGAAAAAGCCTTAAAGGATAGAAAAATAATTTCAGAATAAAATCTGAAATTTTTTCATATTCTGTAACAAAAATAAAAGGAAAATGACAGATGAAAAAATTGATAAATATACTTCGAAAAGTAGTATGGGCTTTTCTATTACTTTATGGTTTAAATTATTTTATATCATCATTACATATTTATATACCTATTAATTTTATTACTGTCGGTATCGTTACATTACTAGGTTTACCAGGTCTTTCTTCTTTAATTATTTTGTTTTTTATAGTAAAATAATTAAAGGTGATACCTATGACGGAAACATCTGGAATAAAGCAATTATACCAAGAATACATGAGCGAACATCTTTCTCATGCTTTTTTGCTTGAAACAAATAACCAAGAAAAATGTTTACAAGAATTATTACAATTTTTGAGCAAAATTAATGAAGTCGAAGATGAACAGGAAAATATAAAATTAAATAAACTTATCTTAAATGAAACATTACCTAGTTTAGTAATTATAAGACCAGATGGTAATTCCATAAAAAAAGAACAAATTGTTAATTTGAAAACATCTTTTCAAACAAAACCAATTTTTTCTAAATATAATATGTATGTTATACTAAATGCTGAAGATTTAAATCCATCTAGTGCCAATACGATTTTAAAATTTTTAGAAGAGCCAGAAGATTTTATAATAGGTTTTTTTATTACAGATAATAAGGAAAATATAATAGATACTATTCGTAGCCGGTGTGAGATTATTAGGATAAATTATGAACAAAATCATGAAAATGATATCCCAAAAGTTTGGGAAGATTTAGCGATAAATTATATTAAGGAGTATGAAATTACAGGTGATAATACTTTACTTTACAATAAACAAGTTATTTTGCCACTAATTCATGACAAAAAAGAATTGAAATATTTATTTCAAGCCATCTTTAATATTTATTATGAACTATATATTTGCAAATTAAAAAATCTAGAATTAAAAGAAAAGTATAGTAGTTTAAATTTTACTATGAAAAAAGATAAAAATTATTTCTATAATCAAGTTAAGTATATAGCTAATTTGCTAGATGATCTTAATTTTAATTTAAATACGTCATTTGTTTTAGATCGTTTTGTATTGGAAAGTAGGTGATCAAATGAACATTTATGAAGTTATTTTTAAAGATAAAGGAAAAGGTTATTATTTTAAAATTGAAAATGTTTTTATTCCCAATAAAGTAACGGTTATTGTAGAAACCGAGAAAGGTTTGCAATTTGGAAGAGTTGTAAAAAAAATAACGGATACTTCTATTAAAGAAGAAGATATCAAAAATATAATTAGAATTGCTACGAAAAAAGATTATGAACAATATTTAAAAAATTTAAAAGATGCTGAAATAGCTTTACAAACAGCTCGTGAAGAAGCTAAAAAGAATAAATTAAATATGAATTTTATAGACGCTTCATTTACATTTGATAGAAAACAATTATTATTTAATTTTTATGCTGATCAAAGAGTAGATTTTAGAGAACTTGCCAAAATATTAGCTGCGAAGTATAAAACACGTATTGAACTTCGTCAAATTGGGGCTCGAGATAAAGCAAGTGAAGTAGGTGGTATTGGTGTTTGCGGTCGTAAATTATGTTGTGCTGGGTGTTATAAAGTAAATGAATCAATTACTATGCAAATGGCGAAAAACCAAAATATTGCTTTAAATCCATCTAAAATAAATGGCGCATGTGGTAGATTACTTTGTTGTTTATCCTATGAAGATAAGGAATATGTTAGATGTTCTAAACAATTACCTAGTATTGGTGCTACTATAAAAACACCTAATGGTGAAGGGAAAGTAGTAAGCGTAGATATTTTAAATCTTGATTGTAAAGTTTTAGTAGGCGAAGAAATAGTTGAGGTTAAAATAAACGATGAAAAAGACGCTTAACTGGTTATTTGACTATCCTACGCTTAAAGTTTATCAGTACGAAGAAGCCTTTAAATTTTCTTTAGATTCTATTCTTTTATTTGAATTTGCTCAAATAAAAAAGAATGATAACAAGATTATGGATTTTTGTACGGGGAATGCTGTTATCCCTATCTTAGTTTATAATAAATACAAAAAAGATGTTGTTGGGATAGAGTATCAAAAAGAAATATATGACTTAGCAGTTGAATCTGTAAAGCAAAACAAGATGGAAAATCATATCTCTTTGATTCATGATACCTTACTAAATGTTAAAAATTATTTCCCGGGAAATAATTTTGACGTAATTTTATGCAATCCACCTTATTTTAAATATGAACAAACGAGCCATATTAATAAAAATGAATTAAAAAGTGTTGCTAGACATGAGATCACCTTAAAATTAGAAGATATTTTTGTAATGGCAAAATACTTATTAAAAGATAATGGCAAAATATATATGGTCCATATTCCAAGTCGAATAGATGAACTTATTGTTTATGCTAATAAATATGGCTTTGCCGTAAAAGAATTGCAATTTATTCAAGCTAAAGCAAATACAAAGCCAGAAATAGTGTTGTTGACATGTGTAAAAAGCGGTAACTTTGGAACAAAAGTGTATGCACCTATTAATATACATAATTTAACAACATATCAAAATATATTTAGGAGATAGATAATATGAAAATGATAGTTGGACTAGGTAATCCTGGAAAAGAATATGAAAATACAAGACATAATGTAGGTTTTATGATATTAGATTCTTTTATAACGGATTTTAAACTAGAAAAAAAATTTCAAGCTATGATTAAAGTAACGGATATAGCCGGGGAAAAATGTTTGTTTGTGAAGCCTTTAACCTTTATGAATGAAAGCGGTTTAAGTGTTGGCAAAATTGCTAAATACTATAATATAGCCTGTTCTGATATATTAGTGATACAAGATGATATGGATTTACCATTTGGCAAAATTAAACTAAAAACAAATAGTAGTGCTGGTGGTCATAATGGAATTAAGTCAATTATTAATGCCTTATCATCTAATTCTTTTGCCCGTTTAAAAGTTGGAATTGCTCACGACAAAGACAATGACGCTATAAAACATGTATTAGGACATTTTTCTAAAACAGAAATGGAATTTTTCGAAAAAAATTATAATCATTTCCAAGAAATAATTGTTTCATATATTAAAAATGGCATAAATGTAACAATGAATCGTTATAATACAAAGTAGGTGTTAACGTGAAAAAATTTGAAGAATTTACATATGAAAATGGTTCAATTATTGAGGGATTAACTAAAGAGTTATCATATCGTTATATTATTAATTATTTTAATACCCAAGAAAATTCTCTTTTAATTGTAACCACTAATTTATATGACGCGAACAAAATTCAAAATTCTTTACAAACATACGAGGAAAATGTTTATCTTTTTCCAATGGATGATTTTTTAACCTCACTTGCTTTGGCGGTTTCACCTGAATTAAAACTAAAGCGTTTAGAGACTCTTGAGAAAATTCAAAATAATAAGTGTATTGTAGTTACTAATATGATGGGATATTTAAAATTAAATACCTCTTTAAAAGAACAAAATTCTTTATATCAAACTCTTAAAACTAATACAGATTTTAATCGTGATTCATTAATAGAAATTTTTGAAAAATTAGGTTACCAAAGGGATTCTATGGTTACATCGACTGGAGAATATGCGGTAAGAGGGTTTGTTTTAGATATTTTTTTAGTAGATGAAAAACATCCGATAAGGATTGAATTTTTTGGAGATACTATAGAAAGTATTCGTTATTTTGATGAAAATACACAACGTACAATCGAAAAAATAGATGAAATCGTTTGTAAGCCTGTTGATGAAATCATTACCGAAAATACCAGTTCTTTATTGGATTATATGCCTAATAGTACAGTTTTTTACTATGATTATTCATTACTTATGACGGCATACACTAAATTATTAGAAGAAAAGAAAACATATTTACAAGAGCAAAATTTAGAAGATAAAAAATATTTTTATTCATTTGAAGAATTATTACCTAGTAAAGAACTTTTTATTAATACAGTGGCTAATGAAATGGAAAAAAAGAAAGTTCATAGTTATAAGACAACTGATATTGAGAATTTTAAAGGTGATTTTAAGAAGTTAAAATCTTTTGTTGATAAAAATATAGCCTTAAAAAAAACAATTACCTTTTTTCTTTCAACTAAAGAGCAGATAGAAGAAATTAAGGATTTATTTAATGAAAATATAGTTTTAACAAAAGAAAATGAACTTTTTTCAGAAAAAATAAATATTGTTCAAGGAAAAATTAATAAAGGTTTTATCTGGGATGATTTAGTTGTTATCTCAGAAAACGATATTGAAGAGATAAAAGAAAAAATAACTTATAAGAATAATTTGCATATTGGTAAAAAAATTCGGAGTTTAGACGCAATTTCTACTGGAGATTATGTTGTTCATAGAAACCATGGTATTGGTATTTATGCAGGTGTTGTTACTTTAACGGTTGGAGGATTAAAAAAAGACTATTTACAAATAGAATATTTTGGTAATGATAAAGTCTATGTTCCTGTTGAAAAAATATCAAATATTTATAAATACAGTGATAAAGATGGAATGAAACCTCAGATAAGTAAGCTTAATTCAACGGCTTGGCAGAGAAAAAAACAAGCCTTACAAAAGAAAATTAAAGATATTTCAGGAGAGCTTATTAAGCTTTATGCTGAAAGAAATAATATTGAAGGGGAAGCTTATAAAGATTTTGAAGAAGAAACTATTTTTGCCAATGATTTTACATATGAGCCAACCAAAGATCAACAATTCGCTATTGATGATGTTTTAAAAGATTTGGATTCTAAAGTTCCTATGGATCGTTTACTATGTGGAGACGTTGGGTTTGGCAAAACAGAAGTTGCTTTTCGTGCTATGTTTAAGGCAATATGTAACAATAAACAAGTAATGTATCTTTGTCCAACAACGATCTTGTCTAAACAACAATATGAATCAGCATTAGAGAGATTCAAAAATTTTCCTGTAGAAATAAGATTATTTAATCGATTTACTTCAACTAAAGAAGTCAACGAAATTATTGAGGATTTAGCCAGTGGAAAAATAGATATTATTTTTGGAACACATCGTTTATTATCTGATAAAATTAAACCTAAAAAATTAGGATTGTTAGTCATTGACGAAGAGCAACGTTTTGGAGTTACTCATAAAGAGAAAATAAAAAATTTAAAGAAAGATGTAAACGTTTTAACCTTATCTGCGACACCGATACCTCGTACTTTAAAAATGAGTTTATCAGGTTTAAGAGATTTGTCTATTATAGATACTCCACCGGTTAACAGATATCCTATTCAAACCTACGTTATTCCAGAAAGCGATATGATTGTTAAAGATGCGATTTATAAAGAGTTAGGTCGTGATGGGCAATGCTTCATTTTATATAATCGTGTTGAAACTATCGAAAAAGCTGTCGAAAAAATACATAATTTGGTGCCAGAAGCGAGAATACAGTATGCTCATGGTAGATTAAATAAAATGGAACTAGATAATATTATGTCTGATTTTATTAATCATAAATTTGATATACTTGTGAGTACAACAATTATAGAAACTGGTATTGATATTCCTAATGCTAACACTTTAATTATTTATGATGCGGACCGTTTTGGGTTGAGTCAGCTTTATCAGTTAAGAGGAAGAGTTGGTAGAAGCAATAAAATTGCCTATGCTTACTTACTTTATAGTAAAGAAAAAATGCTTAATGATATTGCAGTAAAAAGATTACAAGCCATTCGTGATTTTACAGAATTAGGAAGTGGTTATAAAATCGCTATGCGAGATTTATCTATCCGTGGAGCAGGTGATTTATTGGGAAGTGAACAAGCTGGCTTTGTTGATACTGTAGGAATTAGTCTTTATATGAAAATGATAGAAGAGGAAATGAGACGACTTAAAGGTGAGATTGTCGAAACTGATGAGGAAAGTGAATCATTAGTTAAGGTAGAAACTCACATTTCTGATCAATATGTCTCAGATGAAGAAATCAAAATAGAGATTCATAAAATGATTAATGAGATAGATTCTTATCAAAAATTAGAAGATGTTCGTAAAAATTTGGAAGATCGTTTTGGTAAAATAACCAAAGAGATGGAAATCTATATGTATGAAGAATGGTTTGAAAAATTAGCTGAACGATTAAAAATTGCCAAAGTTATTCAAAATAAACTTTATGTTTTGATTTGGTTACCAGAAGAAACCTCTAATAAAGTAAAAGGAGATAAATTATTTTTACAAGCTTTAAATATCAATCAAAAATTTGAAATTAAATATGAGAATAGTCAAATTGGTATTAAATTAAATATTGTAAATAATGAAAAACATTTTCTTTATTATATTGTGCCTTTACTTCAAAAAATAGCTGATGATTTATCAGTATAAAAAAATATCTTCTCTCCAAACTAATGAAGTAGAATGGAGTGAATATCTTGAAAGAAACAGGCATTATTCGAAAAGTCGATGAATTAGGAAGAATTGTTTTACCTAAAGAAATACGTAAAACTTTAGGAATAAAAGATGGTGAAGATTTAGAAATATATATTAAGGATAAAGCCATTTATTTACAAAAGTATTCTCGTTTATGGGAATTAAAAGATATTTCCGAAATATTAATTCAATATGCTTTAGAAGAAATGAATCTAAATATTATTATCACGGATAAAGAACAGATATTAGCAAGTTTTAATAAAGAGTTAATTTGTCAAAAATTAAATAAAAAATTTGAAAATCTTTTAAACTCATTTGAAATTTATGAGTCAATCACAGAAGAACAATTTTTTTCTTTAAATGGTTTTTGGTTTGTAAAGCCTATTAATGTGCATGGTGATATTATAGGTTTTCTAATTCTTAATTCTTTGAATAAAATAGAAGAATATATGAAGAATTTTCTATCATTTTTAGAAAAAATAGTCATAAATAAAATTGACATTGTTTAATTTTGTGCTAGAATTATGTTAATCAACGGCGAAGGAAAGAGTAAATAATAGAACTTTGAAGAGAGTTTATGGTTGGTGCAAATAAATATTGTTTTATTATTGAAGATGGCTCTGGAGTTGAATCGTATTTCTAGCGTTAAAAGAAAAAGAGCATGGTTATAATCATGAATTAAGGTGGTACCACGGGGTAAACTCGTCCTTTAGTTCATGATTTTTTTTATTAAATTATTTCCCGGGAAATAATTTTTAGGAAAGGAAGAGGAAAAATGAAACCAAAATACTATATTGCAACAGCGATAGCATATGCTTCTGCCAAGCCTCATATTGGTAATACTTATGAAATTGTTTTAGCAGATTCTATTGCACGTTATAAAAGAAGTCGAGGATTTAATGTTTATTTTCAAACGGGAACTGATGAACATGGGGAAAAAATTGAACAAAAAGCTATTTCAGCTGGAATATCTCCAAAAGAATATGTCGATAATATTTCCCGGGAAATAAAAAATATATGGGATATTATGAATACAAGCTATGATAAGTTTGTTAGAACGACTGATGAACATCATAAAAAGGTTGTTCAACATATTTTTGAATATCTATATCAAAAAGGCGACATTTATTTAGGACAATATAATGGTATGTATTGTACTCCTTGTGAATCTTTTTGGACAGAATCTCAACTTGTAGATGGAAAATGTCCTGATTGTGGTCGTGATGTGGAACCAAGATGTGAAGAAGCCTATTTCTTCAAAATGAGTAAATATCAAGATAAATTAATAGAATATATTGAAACACATCCAGAATTTATTCAACCAGTTTCCAGAAAAAATGAAATGATTAATAACTTTTTAAAACCTGGACTACAAGATTTATGTGTATCACGTACTACTTTTGACTGGGGAATAAGAGTACCATTTAATGACAAACATGTTGTTTATGTTTGGATTGACGCATTGACAAATTATATAACTAATATCGGTTATGATGTTAATAATGAGTCAGAGGAATTTAAGAAATGGTGGCCTTGTGATTTACATCTAATAGGTAAAGATATTATTCGTTTTCATACTATTTATTGGCCTATTTTATTAATGGCACTAGATTTACCATTACCAAAGCAGGTATTTGGACATCCATGGCTTCTTATGAATAACGATAAAATGAGTAAAAGTAAAGGAAACATCTTATATGCCGATGATTTAGTAAATCTTTTTGGTGTTGATGCAATCCGTTATTATCTTCTCCATGAAATTCCATTTCAAAATGATGGCACAATAAGTTATGAGCTTATTATTGAAAGAATAAATAGTGATTTAGCTAATATTTTGGGAAATTTAGTAAATAGAACCATTTCTATGTCTCAAAAATATTTTGATGGTGAGATAACTAATAAGAATATTAATGACACTTTAGATGAAGAATTTATCGAATCTATTAAAAATTTACCATCTGAAGTGGATAAAGCTATGGAAAAATTAGAAATAGGTAACGCTATTGATAAAATCTTTGATGTTTTAAGAAAATCAAATAAATATATTGACGATACTACTCCTTGGAGTTTAGCTAAAGATGATACGAAAAAAGAAAGATTAGAAACTGTTTTGTATAATTTACTTGAAAGTATCAAAGTTTGTGGTAGTGAATTAATGCCATTCTTACCGGATACATCCAAAGAAATATTAAGACAAATTAACACAGAGTTATCTAATAATTTTGAAACTTCTAATAAATATAATGTTTTAATCCCAGAGCCAATTTTTATGAGAATTGATGTAGCTAAAAAACTAGAAGAAATTAATGCCAAAAGGTCGTAAAGACCTTTTTTTGGTCTCTAGACAACTAATTATAGTTTTGATAAAATGAATTTAGGTAAGGTGAAGCATAAATGTTTGGAAAAATTTTATATATAAGCGATAATATGGCCTACATTGAAAATAAAATGACAGATGATGTTAGTAGTGATTTATTAAATTTACATTTAATTTTTGAAAAAGATGACCATAAAATTTTAAGTGAAATTACAGAAGTAAAAAGTGATGAAATCAGAGTTAAATTTTTGGGAGAATTTGTAAATGGTAAATATTTTAATGGTATTTTAAGGAAAGCTAGTTTAGATAGTCATATTAGAATTATAAATGATGATGAATTAAAAGAATTATTTGGAGCTGAATCAAAGCAAAACTTTGTATTAGGGATGAGCGCTACCTATAAGGATCATTTTGTATGCCCAAACATTAATGATTTATTAGCTAGTCATTTATGTATTTTCGGAAATACTGGTTCTGGAAAAAGCTGTGGAGTAGCAAGAATTGTTCAAAATTTATTAAGTAATCAATATTCTGTTGCGTATAATGCTAATTTATTATTTTTTGATTCTTTCGGAGAGTATAAAAATGCCTTTAAAAGTATTTCCAATATTAATTCTTATTATAACTATAAGTTTATTACCTCACAAAGAAAAGAAGAGTCAGATATTTTAATGCAAATACCAATGAATCTATTAAAAACAGATGATATGGCCATTTTACTTCAAGCTGATAAACATTCTCAATTAACCATTATTGAAAGAGCCATGAAAATAGCTAAAATATTTGCAATTGATGATGACCGTGCTACTAAGTATAAAAATCATATTATTGCCCAAGCTTTAATAACAGTTTTATATAGTTCATCGAGCATTGATAGAAAAAAGGATGACATATTTAGTATTATTAATACTTGTCATACTAAAGAGTTTAATTTGGATACTCAAATTCCAGGCATTGGTTATACAAGAAGTTTTTCTGAATGTTTTCAAATTGATTCTCGTGGAAAATTTGGAGAAGAAGTTTTAATAACTGAATATATTTTAAAATATATTGATGAAGATTTAGATATTGATGAATCTTTGGCCAATGTAACTTATGATTTAAAAGCTTTCTCGAAAGCACTTGATTTTACTTTGATTAGTGAAGGTTTTCAAAATAATCGTAATTTACAAGATGATGCACAATTATTGAAAGTACGTCTATATGCTTTGATTCATGGTCCGGTTGGTAAGTTATTTCAAGGACTTAAGTATGTAACTTACGAAGAATTTATTTCAGGCTTACTAAGCAATAAGAATAAAAAATCCCAAATCATTAATATTAACTTAGAAGGTCTCGATGATAATATTTCTAAAGCTATTGTTAAAATTTATACACGTATGATATTTGATTTTGCCAAAGAAAACGCAAGTCGTGGTACCATACCATTTCATTTATTTTTAGAAGAAGCCCATCGTTATATTCAAAAAGACAATGATGTGTTTCTAATTGGATATAATATTTTTGAGAGAATTGCTAAAGAAGGTCGTAAATATGGGGTTTTATTAGATATAATAAGCCAAAGGCCTATGGAAATTAGTGATACCGTTGTTTCACAATGTTCTAATTTCTTAATTTTTAAAATGACCCATCCGAAAGATATTAAGTATATTGAAGAAATGCTTCCAAATATTAGTCAAGATGTTATTGAAAAAATGAAGATATTACAACCAGGAACGTGTGTAGCTTTTGGTAGTGCTTTTAAAATTCCAATGATAGTAAAAATGGATATGCCAAATCCAAGACCATATTCATCAAGTTGTGATGTATCAGGTTATTGGGAAGCGAATCCAAATGTTTCTTCACTAAATCATTCTCAGATTTCTCATTCAGAAACAATGCCTCGTTTTTCTTCTCAAATAGATACATTGTAGGTGATATATGTTTACAGATACACACTGTCATTTATATAAAGAATATTATGAAAATTTAGAAGAAATTTTACAACATGCCTATGAAAATAAAGTGAATCGTTTTATTGTTGCAGGATGTGATGGTGCTTCTAATAAAGAAGTTTTTAATCTTGTACAAGGATATAAAGATATTTATGGATGTGTGGGTATACATCCTGAAGAAGTTTTAACGTATAAGGCTAATGATTTAGAAGAAATGGAAAAGGCTTTAGATTCAGATAGAATTTTAGCTATAGGAGAAATTGGACTAGATTATCATTATGGTAAAGAAAATAAAGAACTTCAAAAAGAATTATTTATTAAGCAATTAGAAATAGCTAAAAAATATAAGAAACCAGTTGTTATTCATAGTAGAGACGCCACTCAAGATACTATTGATATTTTAAAGAAATATCCTATGGTTAAAGGAGTTATTCATTCCTTTTCAGGAAGTCTAGAAGTAGCTAAAATATATATTAATATGGGATATAAATTAGGTGTTAATGGGGTTGTTACTTTTAAAAACAGTCATTTAAAAGAAGTATTACCTGAAATTAAAAATAATATCGTTTTAGAAACAGATAGTCCTTATTTAACTCCGCATCCTTACAGAGGAACACCAAATGAGCCAAAATATATTTTAAATATTGCTTCTTTTGTAAGTGATTACTTAGATATTTCTTTGGAAGAATTGGCAAGGATTACCAATAAAAATATAATGTCGATTTTTGACATTTAGTAAAGGGTATGTTATCATTTAGCCATAAAGGTGATGCCATGAAAAAAATTGTAATTGGATTTAAAACAACTATTCAATTAGCTATTTTGGTCGTTGTTGTTTTAATAGCCAATATCAGTACAACCCGTGATGTAAATAGTGTTTCGTCTTTAGCTCAGAATAGAGTGATTAATTTAACAACGATGGCTATGAAATTAGAAAATGATATTAAAAATGATTTATATAGTGCCAAAGATACCTTCACAGGAGACGTGACAGGATATGGCGCTGATTGTCCTTTATGTAGTGGGAAGCTTTCATGCGCTCCATCTTATAATGTTAAAAATGGTACCACTATTTATCCGGATGTCACTTATGGAAACGTAAGGATTGTGGCTTCAAGTAAAAACTTACCTTGTGGTTCTATTGTAAGATTTAATTTATCTAAATTATCTAGTGAACCTATTGTTGCTATTGTGCTAGATAGAGGGGTTCTAGGTACGGATTTGGACTTACTTATGCCAAGTGAAAGTGATGCTTCTATGTATGTAGGACGTAATACATTAAGTTATGATGTTTTAAGAGTTGGTTATTAGCCAGCCTCTTTTTTTTGCTTCTTTTTTATGGTATTCTTTTCTAAGAGGTGAAAAAACTTATGTCAAAAATTCCGGCTAAAAAAAGTTTAGGTCAAAATTTTTTGAAAGATGAAAATATTTTAAAGAAAATTGCTGATACTATTGAAACAAATGAAAATGATATTATTATTGAAATTGGTCCTGGTAAAGGCGCTCTCACAAAATATTTAGTACAGAAAAAAGGTAAACTGATTTGCTATGAAATAGATGAAAGAATGAAAGTTATTTTAAAAAAATATGAAAATGAAAATACTAAAGTTATTTTTCAAGATTTCTTACAAAGAAATATCAAAGAAGATTTACCAGCTAAGTATGAAAATATTTATATTATTGCCAATATTCCTTATTATATAACTACACCCATTATTGAACATATTATCAAGTGTGATATAAAAGAAAAAGCAATGACTTTGTTAGTTCAAAAAGAAGTTGGATACCGCTTTAGTGCTCAGCCTGGATCTAAGGATTATGGCTTTTTTACGGTTTTTCTAAATCATTATTATCATGTTAACTATTTATTTGATGTCTCACGAAAAGCTTTTGATCCATCTCCAAATGTGGATAGTGCCGTGATTTCTTTTGAACAGAAAGCTTGTATTCCATCATTGGATATGATAAAATTCCAAAAATTTTTAAAACAATGTTTTTTACAAAAAAGAAAAAAGCTGAAGAATAATTTATCAAAAGAAGATTGGCAAGATACTTTAGAGGTATTAAAAGACAATGGTTATGACGAAAATGCTCGTGCTGAAGATATATCATATGAAATATTTGTAAAAATTTTTAATAGGTTAAATAAATCAATTAGTGCATAAGTACTAATTTTTTTCATATATTGAAATAGGTGAATCAAATGACACTAGAGGTAGGAAACTTAGTAACAAGATACAAGTATAATCATGATGTTGTTTTTAAAATTTTATCTATAAAAAATGAAACTGCCTACTTGAAAGGCGTGAATGTCCGTTTATACGCAGATGCTCCTTTAGAAGATTTAAAAATATATCAAAATGACACAAGAAGTGTTGATGAAGATGAGCCATTGTTATTTAATGATGATCGAGGAGATTATTTTTTTCTACCAGGAAAAGTACTGCATATTGACGCGGATAAAGATTATTTAGAAAGATGTTTGAATTTTTATAAAAGAAATAAAGTCATGGCTATCGGTAAACAAATAAATGAAAAAGAAATCTATAAAGAAATAAAAAATCTTTTAATCGAATATCAACCAGACATTGTCATTATCACAGGACATGACGCTTACTATGAAAAAAAAGGAAGTAAAAATGATATTAAAAATTATAAAAATACCGAGTACTTTGTGAAAGCGGTTAAAGAAGCTAGAAAATATGAAAAGAGCCATGAAAAACTTGTTATCATTGCGGGAGCCTGCCAGAGTGATTATGAAGAGCTTATTAGAGCTGGTGCCAATTTTGCAAGTTCACCCAAACGTGTTAATATTCATGCCTTAGACCCGGCTATCATAGCTACCGTACTTGCTATGAGCGAAAGAAATAAAGAAATTGATTTAGTTAGTTTGCTTTCAAAAACAAAGTATGGTTCAGATGGCATGGGTGGAATTATTAGCACAGGCATGATGTATGTTGGTTTTCCAAGGTAGGGAGGGACAATGAATTTAGATATTGTGAGAGAAAATATGAAAAAATACCTAAATAAAAATGTTAAAATAGATGTGTATGGTATGCGTAATAAAAATTATGAATATTATGGGGTTGTTTCGGGACTATATCCATATGTTTTTACTGTATTAATAGATGGTACGCAAAAAAGCTTTAATTATTCAGATGTTATAATTGGCGATGTCGTTGTAAACTTTGCGTAAAAGTCTTGAAATCGCCCTTTGGTTCGTTATAAAATAAAAGCATAAGTTAGAGATAACTTTAGAAGGAGAGAATATTATGAAGATTACATCTGTAAGTGTTCGTAAAATTACGAAAGAAAATTCAAGATTGAGAGGAATTGCATCTGTATTATTAGATGATTCATTTGCCATTCATGATATTAGAATAATTGAAGGAGATAACGGTCTATTTATAGCTATGCCAAGTAGAAAAACTGCTACTGGTGAATATAAAGATGTATGTCATCCAATTAATCCAGATGTACGTACTGAATTTACAAACGCTGTATTAGATGCTTATAATAAAGCTGAAGAATAAAAATACTAGGGGTTCCTAGTTTTTTTAGTTATAAATTGATTTTAACTTCATATGCTTTACTGGGTGATAATAATGGAAAATGTTCCACAGTTAGTTTCAAGTAGTCATGAAGTAAAAATTATTGATAGACGAGAAATATATTTAACGGGTGTTAAAAAAATAACAAGTTTCGACCATGAAGAATTCTTACTGGAAACAACGATGGGAACATTACTTTTAAAGGGAAGCAACTTAGAACTATTAAAACTAGATACTCATGACGGAAATGTAAAAATCAAAGGGAAAATAAATAGTTATCAATATTTAGAAAAAACAGGAACAAAGCCAAAAGAAGAAAGTTTTATGGCTAAATTATTTAAATAATGAATGAAGTTATCCAACTTTTATCTTTTTTTGCTTCCTTTTGTTTTGGCTTTTTCTTTCATGTTTTAACTAATTTTCATTTTAAATTAACCGATACTTATCCGATTTGGCTTAAATATCTTACTACGCTTCTTTTTATAGTAGATATTACTTTAATGTATCTACTTCTCCTTTATTATCTAAATGATGGCGTTGTTCATATTTACTTTGTCTTCTTTGTTCTCTTTGGTTTTGCCTTAAATGGTTACCTGTCAAAAAATGTCAATATTTCAAAAAATTCCATCCTTAAAATTGTAAAAAAATAGAAAGAATGATATAATCCGCGTAGAAAGTAGGGATGGTATTTGCAAAAGAAAACACTTTCTAAGGCGAAAAAAAGATTCTTTCTTTTGACGATTGCTCTTGTGGTGGTAGTATCTTTGTCTATCATTCAGATTTTTCAGGATTGGATTTCTATAGTATCCAATAAAACAGAAATACAAAATTTAAATAATTATTACGATGAACTACTTGCAGAAGAAGAAAGTTTAAATAGTGAAGTGACAAAGCTACATGACTCGGAATATGTGGCTCGTTATGCCAGAGAGAAGTATATGTATAGTTTACCAGGCGAATTTATCATAAAAATGCCTACAAAAGATGAATAAAAAGGCGAATTTTGACGATTTGCCCTTTTTTTTTGCCTTTTTTTTCGTTAAACTATAGTTAGTGATCAATATGGAAAAGTACTTCGTAGCAGTAAATTATAATTTAGTTTTTCATGGGTTAACCATGATAGAAAATTTATATATCGATTTACAGACGTCCTGTTGTCTTTTAGGGGAAAGTGGCTCTGGAAAAACTACCCTTTTAAAATCACTATTAAAAAATAAAAATTATGACACAAATGGTACAGTATCTTTTTATTTAAAAGAACGTTTACTTTTCCAAAATATAGATATTCAAAATTATGATGAAGAAACGATTTCCTTTTTAAAAAAATTTTTTAAACAACCTGACGATTATAAATATGCTTTATGGACTAAAATAAAGAATATTCCAGATTTTCTATTTTGTGATGAACTTAATCTCGATAATGAAGATTTTATATTATTTTTAAATTTTCTAAAAGTTAAAAATATAAAAATATTTTATGTAACTAAGAACATTGAACAAACAATCTATTTTGATTATTTATATGTTCTTAAAAATAACCAGATTGCCATAGAGGGAACTACAGAATCTGTTTTAAAAGAAGAAAAATTAATGAAATTATTAGGCTATTCTATTCCTTTTTATGTTAATTTATCAAAACAGTTAGGATATTACGGATTATCACATAAAATTTGTTATAATAAAGAAGACTTGGAGGAATCGTTATGGCCATCAATCTGACGTCTTTTTTAAAAGAAGATAATTTTACGGTTTTTGTAAATTTTAAATCGCATTTTCGTAATGCCAAATCATCTTTAGAACAAGGTTTTATTTTAGATAATAAAGTGACGTCTTTGATAAGTGTAGAAGAGTATTTAACAAATAACACTCATGCTTCGAGTGATAAAATTATCAAACTTTTTAAACTTGTGAAACTAAAAGAAAGTATTTTAAACGAATCTTTAAAATATCTAACACCTTTAGAATTAAAAAAAGTTTATTTGGCTGAAGTTTTGCTTTTAAAATCAAAAATCATTATATGTGAATATTTTTTTAGAGATATGATTAATGAAGAGAAAGATTATTTTAGAAGACTTTTACGTAACTTAATATATAAACAAAAAATAAAAATCATTTTAATTGAGAATGATATGAACTTTATATGCGAAACAGTAAAAGAATTCTATTTATTTACAAAAAATGAAAAATGCAAATTAATCACAGATTTTTATAACGAAGAAATTTATAAGTATGTGCCAATGCCACATACTGTAGAAATTATTAAATATTTAGAAGAATGTGGCTATGAAATTGATCATGAAATAACGTTCAATGAAACTTTAAAAGCCATATATCGAGGTGTAGCATGAAATATTTAGCCATAATAAAATATGATGGAAGTAAATTTGAAGGGTTTCAAAGGCTTAATAATGGTCAAGGGGTGCAAAATGAAATAGAAAATGTTCTTTCTAAAATTGCCAAACGAAAAGTAGAAATAAAAGGGGCTGGGCGAACAGACCGGAAAGTTCATGCTTTAGGTCAAGCTATTTCTTTTGATTTAGATATAGATATTACTTTGTCAAAATTAAAATATGTTATGAATAGGTTATTAAATCCTTATGTATCTGTTTTACGTATTCAAAATGTGGATGATACTTTTCATGCTCGTTACAGTGCCAAAGAAAAAACTTACATATATAAAGCCTATTATGGTGAAAAAGATCCCTTTTTAAGCGATTATGTCACTTATATTTACCAAAAGCCAAATTTACTAAAAATGAAAAAAGCAGCTAAATTATTTTTAGGTACACATTCTTTTAATAACTATGTCAGTGGTTTTAGGGATAATTACGAAACAACTATTTATGATATTAAAATAAAAAAACAAGGAAATTACTATTACTTTATATTACGTGGAACTGGTTTTTATCGTTATATGGTGAGACATATTGTTGGGGCTTTATTAGGGGTTGGCTTTAATAAAATATCTTTCGAAGACTTTTCTTTTTCACTTTCTAATCCAACTCAAAAAGTTCAATTTATGGTAGCAGAACCACAAGGGCTATATTTAAAAGAAGTAAAATATTAAAAATTAACAAGAAAAATGTTAACTATTGATATTATTCGATTTTTTTATTTGACAATAACCATTTAATCGCATATAATTTTAATCGGTACATTTTATTTTATCTTTAAGAAGTTTGCCGTGGGAAAGTGGATTTTAAGAAGATTAGATGAAAGGAAAGAATATTATGAGTACATTTTTACAAAAAAAAGAAAATGTTGACCGTAAATGGTATGTAATTGATGCCGAAGGAAAAACATTAGGTCGTGTAGCTAGCAAAGCTGCTACTATTTTAAGAGGTAAACATAAACCTACTTATACACCAAGCGTTGACTGTGGAGATTATGTTATTATTGTTAATGCATCTAAAGTTCGTTTAACTGGAAACAAGTTAGAAGACAAAATGTATTATAACCATTCTGGATTTCCAGGAGGCTTAAGAGAACGTAATGCTCGTACAATGCTTCAAAATTATCCTGAAGAAATGATGGAACGTGCTGTTAAAGGAATGCTTCCTCATGGACGCTTAGGAAGACAAATGGGTAAAAAGTTATTTGTTTATCGTGATGAAAATCATAAACAAACAGCTCAAAAACCAGAAGAATTGAAAGTAGATTAAGGAGGATAATTTATGGCTAAACAAACATGGAATGCTATTGGTAGAAGAAAACGTGCAACTGCACAAGTAACTTTAACAAGTGGTACAGGAAATATTACAATTAATGGTGTAGATGTTAATGAATACATGCCTGATAAAATTTTAGTTTTAGACTTAAAACAACCTTTAACATTAACAAATAACGAAAATCGTTTTGATATCGAAGTTAATGTAAAAGGTGGAGGATACGCTGGACAAGCTGGTGCTATTCGTTTAGGTATTACAAGAGCTTTATTAAAATTTGATGCTAATACTGATCAAACTTCAGATACTGCTTATCGTAAAATCTTAAAACCAGCTGGTATGATTACAAGAGACCCAAGAGTTAAAGAACGTAAAAAATATGGTCTTAAAAAAGCTCGTCGTGCGCCTCAATTCTCAAAACGTTAATATTTTCTTTTTAAAAATGTCAAAAAGCTCACAAAAGTGGGCTTTTTTTGTAGTTACAAACGTAAAATAAAGTATGAAAAAGAATTATATTTGTTTATTTTTGTTTTTATTACTTTTTTGCTCTTTTAATGTTGCTTTTGCTACGGAAAAACAGTCACAAAACATTGTTATTTTAGATCCAGGTCATGGTGGAGTCGATCCAGGAACTGTGATAGATGACATTAAAGAAAAAGATATTAATTTGAAGATTGCTCTTAAAGTAAAAGAAAAACTAGAACAGAAAAATATAACAGTTTTACTTACAAGGGACGGAGATTATGATTTAGCAAGTCCAGAAGTTAATAGGCGGAAAAAAAGTGATTTTGATCATCGTATTCGGAGAATAAATGAAAGTGACGCTAATTATTATATTTCTATCCATTTAAACTATTTAGAAGACAAAAGTTATTTTGGACCACAAGTGTTTTACACTAAAGAAAACAAAGATTTAGCCATACAAATACAAAACGACCTTAATAAAGCTCTTAATGTAAATCGGGAAGCTAAAAAAATCTCGAATACTATTTATATGTATTCGAAATTAAAAGTACCTGGAGTTTTAATAGAATGTGGTTTTTTATCTAATGAGGCGGAACGAGCAAAATTATTAGATGATAACTATATAGATAATTTAGCAAGTATTATTGCTAGTAGTCTTAAATTTTAGAGTAAATAAGAGGCTTGTTGTCATGCCAAGAAATACCAGATAAGTAGGAATAATCTTTTAAAATGTTCATAACATCATTTAAAGAAACTTTATTGGCATAATAGCTATCAATAGTTTTAATGACATTTGTGGATTTTTCAAGTGCCTCTTCATATAAGTCATTAAAAGATTGGGTATGTTTTTTACCACTCCAAGGATTTAACCATAAATCATGATTTTCATTTAAATAATTGTGATTTATTTCTGTGACATGAAAACTTAAATATTCATAACGACGTTTACTAAAGAAAGTAATGCAGTCTTTTATTCGATAAAGTTTTTTCTTGATTCCCGTTTTATCCGTGACAAAATTTTTTAGAAGAAAGTTACCATTTTGAACAGACTTTTCATAAATAGTTCCCATATTTTTAATGTTAAATGTTTGCAAATAAACCTTATCCATTACACTTTTAAGTTCTTTAGAAAACTTTACTTTGGGTAAAAGAATATTGGCTAACTTTTCTTCTTTTAAGTTTTTATTCCACTTTTTTTGTAACATGTAGGCATCTAAGTTTACCTCCATTTTTTCATGTAATCCGCGGTATTTCAAATTCAAATTAACATCATTTGTATAGTAAAAAACAAAGGGATGACAATGGTAATCCAAGATGTAATGGGTGATACTACCATAAAGATACGCTAATAGTTCTGAATTATTTTCTAAATGATTTTTCTTAATGTTTTCTATAATTTCTTTAAAATAAATATCTGTTTTTACTTTTTGAGCGTCTATTCCTAATTGCCTTATTTTCTGACCAGTAATAGGAAATAAGAAATGATAATAAAATAAATTATCAAAACTTTGAGCAAATATTAAGTAGGTTTCTATGTTTTGAGTAACCGTTTCTTTTATAGAATAAGGCAAGCTTTCTAAAACATCTTTGGCAAATAAATGATGAGTAACAATTGAGGGCATAACAAGCTCCTTTCTTAAAAAATATTATAAAACAATTTCACCTTTTTTTCACAAAATCATAACAAAGTTGACATGAAAACTTTTTACAATTAGTAAGTACTTTGTGATATAATGTTTGCAGAATATGGGGCGATGTGATGCAAAAAACATTCAAAACTCTTGAAGAACAAGTTAGCATTATGCAAGGTAAAGGGCTTATTATTGCGGATACAAAAGAAGCCGAAGATATTTTACTTCGTGAAAATTATTTTTTCTTTAATGGTTATCGAATGCTTTTTATGGAAAGTGCCAGCAATAAAAAATTTATTGAGGGAACAACCTTTGAAGAAGTATATGCGATGTTCCAATTTGATAGACACATGCGAAATATTATTTTTAAAAACTTACTAATTATTGAAAATAATATTAAAAGTATAACATCTTACAATATGTCAAAACATTATGGAATTCGTGAGGAAGATTATTTAAATCCTAAAAACTTTGTTTCTGATAAAAAAAGAAGAAAACAAGTAGATGATTTACTAAGAAAAATGAAAAGACAAATTAGAATTAATGGCGGTCAACATCAAGCCACCATGCATTATATTGATAAATATGGCTATATTCCTTTTTGGATTGTGGTCAAAATATTGTCTTTTGGAATTGTTAGTGAATTGTATCAAATCTTAAAGCCTGAAAATCAAGCCGAAATAGCTAAAGATTTTGGTGTCAGTGTTGAACAGCTTATTGTCTATTTACCAATTTTAGCTAATTTTCGTAATCTGTGTGCTCATGAAGATATATTGTATGACCATAGAGCTCAACGTGACATTGAAGATACAATTTATCATGAACAACTACATATTCCAAAATTAAATGGGGAATATATATATGGAAAAAATGATTTATTTGCTATTGTTTTAATTTTAAAACAAATGCTTCGTAAAGATGATTTCTTCTTACTAATGAGTGAAATGGAATATGAAATTCAAATATTAGCAGATAAATTAAAAACAATCTCTATCGAAAAAGTACTTGATAGAATGGGATTTCCAATCAATTATCAACAACTAATTAAATTATGAAAGGAATGTTAATCAAAAATGAAAAAAGAAAAAGTTGTTACTGCAAAAACATCAAATTCTATAGGACGTTATTTGATACTTTCAGTTATTATGCTCTTTATAGGTGCGGGAGGGTTATATTTACTTATTTATTTTTTTCCAGAACCATTTGTTAAAACAATAACTGAAGAAGTCGTTAATAAAAATGTTACCGTGACAGATACTGGCATTGCCGATGCGGTTGATAAAGTTTATGATGCTGTCGTTGTTGTAAAAACTTATGTTAATAAAGAACTTTACGCAACGGGAACTGGTTTTGTATATAAAAAAGATGGTGATAAAGCTTATATTTTAACTAATAACCATGTTATTGATAGTGGAGACGCTGTTTATGTTGTCTTTACTGATGGCTCTATTGTTGAAACCAAAATTGAGGGTAAAGATTCTTACTCTGATACCGCTGTTTTATCCATTGATTCTTCAAAGGTATTAGCAGTAGCTACGATGGGTAGCAGT
The DNA here is from genome assembly GCA_934085565.1 of uncultured Bacilli bacterium. Taxonomy (GTDB): domain Bacteria; phylum Bacillota_I; class Bacilli_A; order RF39; family UBA660; genus Ventrenecus. The sequence continues at coordinate 119,626 of CAKOHG010000002.1, forward strand.
GAAGACGCAAGACTAGGTGATACTGTCTTTACAGTCGGTGCTCCAATTAATGCGGATACTTATTCAGGAACGGTTACCAGAGGTATCTTATCTGGAAAAAATAGACTTGTCAGTGTTTCTTCATCTAATAGTTCTCGTGCTGATATGATGATGAGCGTTTTACAAACAGACGCGGCTATTAACTCTGGAAACTCAGGTGGACCTTTATTAAATGCTAATGGTGAAGTTATTGGGATGAACTCTTTAAAATTATCTTCAAGTAGTTCAACATCTACCGCTACTATTGAAGGAATGGGTTTTGCTATTCCAATTGAAACCGCTTTAAAATATGCTACTAAGCTAGAAAAAGGTGAGACGATTGAACGTCCATCTCTAGGAGTATCTATGTTAAATGTTAGTGACTTTAACTATCCAACTTTAAGTAGTTTAGGCGTTTCAAGTGGTGTTTATATCCAAACGGTTGTATCTGGTTCTCCAGCTGAAAAAGGTGGTATTAAAAATGGAGATATCATTGTCGCTGCGGATGATAAAGAAGTTACTAACTTAGCTTATTTAAGATATTTACTTTATAACCACACAGTAGGTGATACGATGAAAATTAAAGTTTATCGTAAAGGAGAATATAAAGAATTAACAATTACTCTAGACCAAAAAGCAAGTTAATTTAAATAAAAAAGGAAGTTGCAATTATGCAGCTTCTTTTTCTAAATAATTTTTAAATCCATTAGCGATACCATTCGCGTAACCATCTTTATTGTTTAAAATATTTTGTAAATCTTCTAAATTATCTAAATAGCCTAATTCTATTAAATAAGATTCGGCGGTTTTATTCGCATTATAATAAGGATTTTTAGGATAATAGTAAGGACCAATATTTTCATATCTACCATCATTAGAAGCATGAGTAGAAATACCACCAACTTCTCTTAGATTATAATAATAAGGAGTATCTGTCGTTTTATTACTTGGTTGAACATCATCTTCTAAAATTTCTTCTTCTGTAAATAATCTTTGATAAATGCCATCTTCTACTTTATTTGTATATTTATAAGAAGGAGTCGTACTTGCGTCTTTCATAAGACTATCAACAATTGAAGTGGCTAAAGAAAGTTTAGTATCATTAGCAATGTAAACCTCAATTCCTTTCGCACTTGTTTGATTTCCTCCAGCACCTGTGGAATTATGGTGAATCGCAATATTATATTTTGAAGAAGTATCATTTGCCATCGTGGCACTGCCCATCGTATCATAAATATTTACAAAATCATTTTTTGTTTCTCTTGTCATACTTACTTTATAACCTAAGGCGGTTAATTTATCTTTCAAGGCTAAAGCTACCTCTAAGTTGAAATCACTTTCCTTATATAAAGTCATATTATAAGGACAATAATCTCCATAAGGATTTGTAATAATATTATTTTTAAAACATATGGTCATGCCAGGATCACTCGCGTCATGTCCTGGGTCAATCGTGAAATCATAAACATCATCTGGTAAAGTAGTTTCGGTAATCTCAAACCTTAAAGTAGGAAGTTCTTCATAAGTATTCCATTCAATTTCTATTTTATTGTTTTTAGCATTTTTAGTTAAAGTATAATAAGTAAGATTATCGTAGTCTGTATCATTTAAAACCGAATAATATTTGTCATTATTTTCTTCATCCGTTGTTTTGATAAGAAGATAATAAGTGTCATTTGGTATATTTTCTAAATATAACCCATCATTAATGTAGTCACTTAAGTAAAAAGAGTAGCTAGAATCGTTTTTGTCAAAAGTTGCGTTTAAATCTTTTTCTTCCTGGTCACTTTTTAAAATAAGTTTAATATCATTAATGTTTTCTTCTATAGCAATATTACCTGTAATATTCATATGTGTTCCGTAAATCACATATTTATTGATATTGGCATAAGTACCCACTTGTACGTTTTCTAAAAACGACGCGACTTTTTTCTTTGTTAAAATTTTATAACCCCAAAATAAACCAAAAATCAAAATAGCCACGATAATAAGAGGAATAATGACTTTTAAATTTTTACTCTGGTCCCTGTTTATTTTTTTCATAAATCCTACTTTCTATGGTAAAATTATAGCAAAGTTTATGAAAGAACTCAATATTAGAAAAGGTGGGAAAATCTTTGAAAACAGTTTTTGATTATATTGAATTTTATGGGGATATTTCCTTTTTAAATTATGAATTTAATGATGTTGACGCGCTTATTTTTGCTTTATTAAGTTATGTAAAATTAGAAGGGATTGTTCCTAAGGAAAAAGGAAAAAGCATAACGATTAAAGAAGCTAGTACTAAATTTTTAGATAAATATAGTGAAAAATATTTTAAAAAAGAAGATTGGTTGTTTCCTAATTCTTATAAATTAATGCTTATGCTACAAATTGCTAAAAGATATCAAAATATTAGACTTTCTCACTTGGTATTAGAAGCTAATGAATTTTCACAATTTGGAGCTTTGACGATTAGAACACCTTTTGTGACTTATATTTCTTTTGAGGGAACCGATAGTCATGTTGTGGGTTGGAAAGAAGATTTTGAATTAGTTTATAAATTTCCTGTGGAAGCCCAACTAAGAGCAAAGCATTATTTAGAAGAAACTCTTACTTTTTTCGACCGGAGTGTCTATGTTGGCGGACATAGTAAAGGTGGCAATTTAGCTATGTATGCTTATATGTATACGAAAGACGCTCTTAAAAAGAAAATCAAAAAAGTATATAACTTTGATGGACCTGGTTTTTTAAATGATGTGGTAAATTCTCCTTTATATGAAGAAATGCAAAAAAAACTTTTAATGGTTGTGCCAGAAGAAAGCGTTGTTGGCATGATTTTAGAACATAAAAATTATATGGTTGTCAAAAGTAACGCTAAAAATTTGATGCAGCATAATGGATATAGTTGGGAATGTTTTGGAGGTTTCTTGGTACCATCTACTTTATCTAAAAAAAGTCAAAAATTAGAAACCAATTTACAAGAATACTTAGATGGTATGAGTATGGAAGAAAAGAAAAATTTTGTGCTAACTTTTTTTGCTATTTTTGAAAAAATGAATATTCAAAATGTCATGGAACTAAAAGAACTTAAATTATCTATGCTTCTTAAAATAATGAAAGAATTTACGAATATACCAAGTAGTACTAAAAGAAACTTGGTGGCTATTTTAAGAATGTTAATAACTGGTATGAACTAATTATAAAAAATGACATAACCTACTAAGAGGAGGTCATATGGAAAAAGAATTAAGTAATACCGTTTCCGTTTTAGGTAATTATAATGAAATACCAGTTACATTTTCATCTGAAGCCTTAGTAGTTACTATGTTAGATGGTTTAACTGTTACCAAGACTGCTGATAAAGCAGTTTGGGCAGATGGACTTCTTACTTATACGGTCACTGTGGATAACCAAACAACCCAAAATTTTACAACTCCAGTCATCACCGATATTTTAGATATCACTTTAGTTTCTTTTGTTCCTGAAAGTGTCATGATAGATGACGTGAAAGCAACAAGTGAACAATATACTTATGCAGAAGATACAGGAACATTAACTGTAAAATTATCTGATATTGCACCCACGTCAAGTACTAAAGTTACGTTTCAAGTTACAAAGAAAGCGTAATCATTTATTTAGATTAATTAGCTATAGTACACTTTCCGTAGATAATAGAGATATTAAAAGTAATGATTGTGTAGTTACTAGTACTATTAAAACTAATCTTAATCAATATGGTAGTTGTGATACGCCTTTTTGGCGAATTTAAAAAAATGCTTAACAATAGGTTAGGCATTTTTAGCTATTCTGTAGTTTCTAAACTCCATTCTAAAGTGGCTTTGTAGGTGGCTACTTTTTTTAAAGGTTCGTTAACTTGTAAAAGGATTCCGGTATCTTTCGTCCAACTAATAGTCGTTGTTTTAATTTCTTCATCATTTTTAGTTCCCGAGTAAACAAGGGTTTTCTCATTAGAAAGAACAGATAAATCATCATTTTCCTTAAATACTAATGCTTTTGGTAAAATGTCCTCATTATCCGTAAGTTCTTTAGTAACCGTGACATATAATTGCCAATCTGTGCTATTAACACGAGAATCCGTCACAAGAATATTAATCTCTTCTTTTTTAGGACACAACAAAGGAGAAGTACTAATCGGTGTTAAATCAAAACATATAATGGAAGGAATATTTTCGATAGTTAATTCCCCTGGGTAAACAATTTCTACAGTTTTTGTATTGTATAAAACATTGTTATTTTCTTTAATTTCAAATTTTATTTGGGTACCGATAGGAAGAGGAGTTTCATAATTATAAACAAAAGCTCCTGACTCATCTGCTTCGATGACCTCGCTTGTTTCATTATAGGTAATTAAAATGCTAGCAAGAGGAAGAGTGAGTCCTTTCATAGAAGTATCTTCATCTGTGATGGCTTTAATTTTTAACTTAAAAAGTCCCAGTGAAAAAATTTTTTTATTAGCAAAGATAAAGTTTGTTAAAGAAGGCAATGTTTGAAGTTCTTCTTCAGTAAAATTATTACTTGTAATTGTTGCCGTAGTAGAGTTAAAAGTTCCAGAAATTGTCGCCGTTTCATTTTCTTTATACCAAGCATAAGTCGGTAGAGTTGTGGTGGATATCAAACTATCTAAAGCAATAGCATTATCAAATAGATTTATTCTTGTAAAAGTAAAGGTAAAAGGAATACGAGCAGAGGTTCTAATAACATTAGCAGTCGTGTTATAAAGGACGATTTCTTTTGGATTATTTAAATTAAAAGAAGCTGAAGAAGAATTAAAGTAGATATTGTAGTTACTAGTATTAATACCTGTGAAATTATTTATAATTTTTAAAGTGGTATTACTTTCCAAAGTAAGTGAGCCATAACTATACCAAGTAGGATAACTTCCGTTAGAGGCGGTTTGGGTTAAAATAAAAGTGGCATTGGTATCTAGAAGAGTTGTGCCAGTTCCGAAAGTTCCAAAAGCCATTCCATTTGCAGAAGTGACTGAAAAATAAGCATTGCTTAAAACTGAAAAAGTTAAAGCATTCGTTCCGTAAATGAGTTCTCTATTTTCGCTGGTAAAAGTGACATGGGCATTTTCAAGTATTTTTAAATAAGGATTAGTATTTCGAAACCAAAAGGCAGAATTACTTTTTGATTTGTGAAGAAAAGTTGAATTACCTCCAATTTCTACACGATTACATTCAGCGATTTCGTTTCCTGTGGTTAATGAAGTGTCATTGATTGTTACATCGACATCAATAAATCTGGTAATACCATTTGCATTAAAAGATATTTGAGGACCGATATAAGTGATATTTTTATATTCGGTAATAACACTATTGTAGCTAGCACTTTCCGGAACATAAAGAATACCATAATAATTATTACCAGTAATATTCATATTGCAAACAGTCACCTTATTATTTTTTTGATTTATTTGAATGGTATCTCCAGTAGCAAGTGTTTTTTTATCTTCAAAATTGTGTCTAACATTTTCATAAGTACCGTCAATGGTGATGTTAAGTTTGGTGCTTGGTAGAGTAATTCCATTTTCTAATGTAATGTCGGCACCTAAGTAAACATAAGTATAATTATTATTTTGCTCTAAGGCTGTTTTAAGTTCGGCATAACTAAAAACAACAACCGTATTGTCATTTATGATTTGCATAAGATCACCTGTTATATTTTATGAATTTTGAAAAGAATGGTATAATGAAACCAACTATAACATAGAATGAGAGGGTATTATGAAAGTTTATATAATAAGACATGGTGAAGTTTTACATAATCGTTTAAAAATATACGATTCAAGTGATGAAGAATTAACAGATTTAGGTATCGCTCAGGCTAAAGTGGCTAAAGATAAATTAAAAGATATTTCTTTTGATGTCATTTATGCTTCTCCTTTAAAAAGAACGACACAAACCGCTCATTTAGTAAATGAAAATCATTATCCTGTTATTTTTGATGAAAGGCTAAGAGAACGAAACTGTGGTAACTTAAGTGGCAAACCTTTATCTTTTACAAATCGTGAAGAGTATTGGAATTACTATTCATTAGTAAATTATGCTGGTGAAGAAACGATGAAAAATTTTTTTGCAAGAGTTTTTTCTTTTATAGAAGATTTAAAAAAAGAAAATTTTCAGCAAGTTTTGATTGTTTTACATAGTGGTGTTTCTAAAGCTTTTAGTGCTTATTTTGAAGGTATACAAGATGGTTTATTTTTAAATCGAGGACTTAAAAATTGTGAAATTAAGATTTATAATCTAAAATAATTAATTTTCTTATGAGAAAAGTATGATGTTTTTAGATAAAAATAGACGTAAACTTTACAAAAGTTAAAAATAAGAAAAAAATACTTGTCAAAAAAAGTCGAATGTGGTATCTTCTAGGTGTGAAAAAAGAACGCTGTATCTCTTTTTTCTTTTGGTAGTATGTAGTTAGAAAGGACGAAAATTTTGAAAAATGCATATTGCTTTATCGATAGAGAGCAATGCAGTACTTTATCAAAAGAAGAAGAAGTAAATTTATTAGAAAGAATTGAAATGGGCGATAGTGAAGCCAGAGAAGAATTTATTGAGCGTAATATTGGTCTGGTTATCTTTTGTGTTAACACCCGTTTCAAAGCTAGTTATGAGGAAAGTAAAGATTTGGTTTCGACAGGATTCATTGGTCTTATTAAGGCGGTGAATACTTTTGATCGTCATAAAGAAATTAAATTTGCTACCTATGCCATTCGTTGCATTTATAATGAAATAGCAATGTATTTAAGAAGCAGTCAAAAAAGATATTTAGAATGTAGTTATGATAGCACTTTATCTAATGATAAGGACGGTAATACTTTAACTATATTGGATACCTTAGAAGACAAAAATAAAAATATTGAGATGGATTATCAAGAAAAGTCTGTTTCTAATATTATTCGAGAAAAATTAAAACTTTTAAAAGAGGAAGACCGAAGACTTATTGAGCTTTATTTTGGTTTTGATAGTGAACATCGTTACAATCAACAAGAATTGGCAGCTCTATTTCATTTATCGCAATCATATGTTTCTCGAAAACTTAAAGCGGCGGTTAAGAAAATGGAACTTATCCTCATTCGAGATAACGTCATTGAAAAGCATACTCGCCATCTTTCTAAAGGTGTTAAATACTAAACAATTTGTTATTTACATTCCTAAAATATAATGCTACAATAACTTACGAGTAAGCGATTACTCCTTGCTTTTTTTTAGTAAAAAAGCCATTAGACCATAAGGAGGTGTAGAAAATGAACAAATACGAAATCATGTTTATTGTTAAATCTACTATGGAAAGCGCAGATGTTAAAAAATGTGCTGAAACTTTTAAGAAACTTGTTGAAGATTTAAAAGGAAAAGTAGTAGAATACAAAGAACTTGGTAGCAAAAAACTTGCTTATCCTATTAATAAAGAATTAAACGGATATTATTTTGTTATGCAAGTTGAAGCTGACAAAGATATCATTAATGAATTTGACCGTAAAATTCGTTTAGATGAAAATGTTTTAAGACATTTAATTATTCGTTTAGATGAGGAGTAAGAAATATGAATAAGGTTATTTTAATTGGAAGACTTGCTAGAGATCCTGAAATGAGAACAACAAGTTCAGGTGTTTCCGTTACAAGATTTACGGTAGCTGTTTCAAGACCATTTACAGGTCAAGGAACACAACCACAAACAGATTTTATTAGTTGTATTGCATGGCGTAGACAAGCTGAAAATATTGCTAAATATTGTACTAAAGGCTCTCAAGTTGCTGTTGATGGAAGAATCCAAACAGGAAGCTATGATGGTCAAGATGGACAAAGACATTATACAACAGACATTGTTGCGGATAACGTAACTTTCTTAGGCAGTCGTAATGCTGGTGATACTTCATCAAGTTATGGACAATCTAGTGCAAGTTATCAAGACGGAATGCCTTCATATAATGAACCTCAAGGAATGCCATCAAGTGATATGAGTGAAGATCCATTCAAAGATTTTGGAGAAGAAGTAGCTTTATCTGATGATGACTTACCATTCTAGGAAAGGAGAGTTTATTTATGGCAGAATTTAGAAGAAAAAAGAAAAAAATTTGTCAAATGTGTGCTGGTAAAAGTGTTGACTATAAAGATGTTATGATTATTAACAAATATATTAGTGATAAAGGAAAAATTTTACCAAGACGTATGACTGGTGCTTGTGCTAAACACCAAAGACATATCGCTGAACAAATTAAATATGCAAGATTTATGGCTTTAATACCATACGTTAAATAAAACATTTCATTTTTAGAAATGTTTTTTTTTAACTCAATTAATGTTATAATATGAAAGCAAAAGAAAGCGGTGAGAAAAATGAAAGTAATTTTATTACAAGATGTCAAAGGACAAGGAAAGAAAAATGATGTGATTAATGTTAGTGATGGCTATGGAACTAATTACTTAATCAAAAGAGGTTTAGCCGTATTAGAAACTAAAAAAAGTAAGGAACTTTTAGATCAAAGTTTATTAGAACAACATTTAGAGGAAGAAGAAAAAATAGCAGAATGTCAAAAAATAGCTGCGGAATTAAAAAATAAAAAAATGAAATTCCAAGTTAAAACAGGTAAAGAAGACCGTGTTTTTGGAATGATATCTACCAAACAAATTAGTGATGAATTTAAAAAAATGGGTTACAACATTGATAAAAAATGTATTAAATTAGATCATCCTTTAGATTCACTTGGTGTTCATGAAGTAACCATTGAACTTCATAAAAAAGTAGTTATTAAATATTCTATAACTCTTACAAAATAATTAAAGAAAGGAAGTGTTTTTATGGCTGCAAGAAATATGCCTCAAAATATTGAAGCAGAAATGAGTGTTCTAGGTGTCCCATTTCTTAATCCATATGCTATGGAAAAAATAACAGAAAATTTAACTGAAGATATGTTTTTTGTAGACGCGCATAGGAAAATATATAATGCTCTTGTTAGCCTTTATAAAGAAAACGTTCCTATTGATATTACAACAGTAAAAAATGAACTGGATAAACAAAAAAACTTAAATGCTATTGGAGGTATAGACTATTTAAGTGAAGTTATTGATTCTGTAGCTACAAGTGGTAATTTAGATTATTATATTGAAATAGTGAAAGAAAAAGCAACAAGAAGAAAACTAATTGATACCGCGACAGATATTATCACCAATGCTTATAATGAAGAAGATGACTTAACTAAACTTTTAGATCAATCAGAGCAAAAATTAACACAAGTAGCAAGGGCTCGTAAAACAAGTGAGTTTAAACCTATTTCAGTTGCTTTACATGAAGCTCATGAAAACTTAGAAAGATTAAGTCAAAACAAAACGGCTGTAACAGGTATTCCAAGTGGTTTTCCTGATTTAGACCGGGCTACCTCTGGTTTTCATGAGGGGGAACTTATTATTTTAGCGGCTCGTCCAGGTATGGGAAAAACAGCTTTTGCCCTTAACATCGCGACAAACGCCGCCATGAAAACCGATAAAAATGTTGCTATATTTAACTTAGAAATGAGTGCGGAACAACTCGTTAACCGTATGATAAGTGCTGTTGGGCAAATTGAAGGTGAAAAGCTAAAAACCGGTATGTTAAACGATAATGATTGGAAAAGATACACAGAAGCCATGAGTGAACTTGCGGATACCAACATTTATATCGAAGATGACGCGAGTGTTACTTCTTCTGAAATCAAAGCGAAATGTCGTCGTCTTGCTGCAAGTCCAAAAGGTTTAGGACTAGTTGTTATTGACTACTTACAGTTAGTTACGACGGGCGGTCGGGTAGAATCAAGACAAGTCGAGGTTTCTGAAATTTCTCGTGCCTTTAAAACAATGGCTATGGAACTTAAAGTGCCTGTTATTGCTTTAGCGCAGCTTTCCAGAAATGCTGAAAGAAGAGAATCTAACCAACCAAGACTTGCCGATTTACGTGAGTCCGGTTCTATCGAACAAGACGCAGACCTTGTAATGTTTTTAAATCGTCAAGATTATTTTGAAAATAAAACCGCAGATAACAAACAGACTATTGTTCCTGTTGATGTTATTATTGCGAAACATCGTCGTGGTAGTACCGGCTTGTTTCAAATTTTATTTGAACTTAATAAAAGCTGTTTCAAACCATATTCTCCTATTGATGAAAATTCATTTAGTTAATCATTTACTTTGTAAAGTATCAAAAAATATGTTAGTATGAAACTAAGATATAAAAAGGAAGGTATCATTATGCAAAGAAAGAAAATTGCTGTTATAATTCTTAGCATTCTTACATTGTTAATAGTTGTTACAACAAGTTTAAATCATAAAAATGTCAACCCGCAAAGTGTATATCAAGTTTATTTAGATGGAGAGGTCATCGGTCTTGTTAAAGATAAAGATGAACTTTTAAATTTGATTAATGATGAACAACAAGATATTAAAGATAAATATAAAGTTAATGAAGTTTATCCACCTAACGGATTTAATATCGAAGAATATATTACTTATGATGATAATATTACCTCAGCAAGTAATGTATATAAAAAAATTCAAGAAAAAAGTGACTTTACTATCAAAGGTTATGTTATTACCATTACAAGAGCTAAAACTGAATCAGAAGCTGAGAAAGTAACTAAAATTTATGTCTTAGATGATCAAATATATTACGAAGCCGAACAAAACTTTATTCACGCTTTTGTCGATGAAGATACTTATAATGCTTACATTACTAATACTCAAAGTGAAATTAAAGATGTCGGTTCTATTATTAAACATATGGAATTTGGAGAAACGGTTACTGTAAAACAAGTTAATATTTCCACGAAAGAAAAAATATTTACAGACGCGGATGAACTTACTCAATATCTTTTATACGGAACGACAGACGCGACTTCCACTTACACAGTTAAACAAGGAGATACTTTGGCGTCTATTGCTAGTGCTAGTAAATTAAATGTTCAAGAACTAATTATTGCTAATCCTAAATTTAGAAGTTCTAATGCCGTCTTAGCAATTGGAGATAAAGTGAAAAATAGTTTAATTGACCCAATTTTAACTTTATATGAAGAGGTAAGAGTAACCGAAGATATTGAACAAGCTTATACAAAGAAAACCGTAACGGATAACACCATGGCTTATAACACCACTAAAGTAACCCAAACAGGTATTACTGGTTTAGAGCGTGTTACCCAAGAAATAAGAATTATCAATGGTGAAAGAGCGCAAGACTCTAACGTTATTTCAAGTGTAACGATTCGTCAGTCAGTGGATGAGATTACCTCGGTAGGTCCAAAATACACGCCAACAACGACATGGGGTTCCCAAGGGAAAAGTAATTCTGTTATCAACACGGGATTATCTTGGTCATGGCCAACGAAAACACCATATATTATTACAACCGATTATGAATATCGTTGGGGTTCTTTCCATGACGCATTAGATATTTCTGGTACTGGTTTTGGTTCACCAATCTATGCGGCTCGTGCTGGTGAGGTTGTCGAAGTTTATACTTCATGTGCAAACTATGGTTGGTATGGCAGTATGTGTGGTGGCTCTTATGGAAACTATATTATTATTCGTCATGATAATAATTACTATACAATGTATGCCCATTTAAGAAGTGATTTATTAGTCTCTGTGGGTTCTACCGTTTCGCAAGGACAACAAATTGGCTATATGGGTAGTAGTGGTTCATCTACTGGAACCCATCTTCACTTTGGTTTCTCAGTAGGTTATCCACATCATGGAGGAACTTGGTATAGTCCATGGAGTTTGTACCGATGAAGGCATATGTTTTGGCAAGTGGGAGTGAAGGTAATTCTACCTTCTTTTCTCATAATAACTGTAATATTTTAATTGATATCGGTAAAAATGCGAAATACATTAGTGAACACTTAAAAGAAATCAATGTCGAACCAGAAAAGATAGACGCGATTTTAATTAGTCATACTCATGATGACCATGTGACGGCTTTGAAAGTATTTTTAAAGAAAAATCATCCTAAAGTTTATATTACTGAAAAAATGTACTATGACTTAGAGTACTTAAAAGACTATGATAATTTAGTTATTTATGATGATGATTTTTACATTGGTAACATTAAGGTGACTACGATAAAAACAAGTCACGATGTCTCAGATTCCAGAAATTTCATTCTTTCTTGGGATAATGAATCTTTAGTTTATTTAACTGACACGGGTTACTTAAATCGTAAATACTTTAGTCTTTTGGAAAATGCCAGTTTTTATCTTATAGAAAGCAACCATGATATAGAAATGCTTTTAAATGGACCTTATCCCAAATGGTTAAAGCAAAGAGTTTTAGGTACTTCGGGACACTTATCAAATAAAGATAGCAGTTTTTACTTAACAAAACTAGTAGGAGAAAAAACTAAAAAAATAGTCCTTATGCATTTATCACATACTAATAATACCGAAGAAAAAGCTTTAGAAACTTTAGAAGAAACATTTAAAGAATACGAAAAAGAATTGCCACCTACTATTTGTGCTAAACAAAACTTTATCACGGAGGTTTTTGATGATAAAAATATTATGTCTCGGTAAAATAAAAGAACCTTATTTAAATGATTTAATTGCCGATTATCAAAAAAGAATTTCCAAGTATCACCCTTTAGAAATTATTGAATTAAAAGATACAGGAAATATCGAAGAAGAAAAAAGAAGTCTTTTAAAACATATAAGTTCTAAAGATTATATCCTTACTTTAGAAATAGAAGGGGAAAAGCTAACAAGTGAAGCCTTTGCTTCTAAAATAGAAAAAACTTTTATTTATTACCCTAATATCACTTTTGTTATTGGAAGTTCTTTAGGACTTCATCCCGATATCAAAAAAATGAGTAATTTTGCTCTTTCTTTTTCTTCATTAACTTTTCCTCATGGACTTTTTAGAGGAATATTATTAGAACAAATTTATCGGGCATTTAAGATAATAAATCACGAAACATATCATAAGTAGGAAGGATGATAAAATGATAGGTAATGATTGGGATGAAAAATTAAAATTAATTGAAGAAAGTGAAGGATTCAAAAACTTTATGAGCTTAGTGGATTATGAATACATTTGTAAAACGATTTATCCACCTCGTAACTATATTTTTAATGCTTTAAAATTAACCCCTTACAAAGATGTCAGAGTAGTTATCATGGGTCAAGACCCATATCATGGTGAAAATGAAGCTCATGGTCTTTCTTTCTCTGTCCAAAAAGGAATAAAAATTCCTCCATCACTTCAAAATATTTATAAAGAACTTTATGATGATTTAGGCATACCACCTCAAAAAGATGGTGACCTTACTGGCTGGGCTAAAGAAGGGGTACTACTTTTAAATGCTGTCTTAACCGTAGAAAAAGATAAACCTGCTTCCCATCGAAACTTAGGTTGGGAAAGACTAACGGATTACATTATTGAACTTGTTAATCAAAAAGAAGAACCTGTGGTATTCATTTTATGGGGAAATTTTGCAAGAGAAAAGAAAAAATTTATTACTAATCCTATTCACTGCATTATTGAATCTCCTCATCCAAGTCCTTTCGCGGCTAGAACGGGTTTCTTTGGAAGTCATCCTTTTTCCAGAACCAATGAATTTTTGAAAAGTAAAGGTCTTAAAGAAATTGACTGGGCTCGTCATGAGTAAAAAAAAGAATTAATGAATCCATCACTAATTCTTTTTTTGTAGTAATAAACTTATTAATTCAGATACCGCATAAATAATGAGAACAATACCTAAGAAAATAAATAAGACATTATCAGTGAAAATCGTGTAAAAAGTAAGTAAGATAATAATGATACTGCTAATCGTTTCGCTTAAATATTTTTTCTCACTAAAGCCTTTATAAATGGTAGCGTTTTGTAATTTTTCAAGACCAATAAAAATAAGCCAAATACCGGTAACTACTTGAATCGCATTGGTTAAAAAATTAGATAGAATAATAACTAAGATACCTACTACCATACTTGTAATGGCACTTTTTAAAAGCTCATCGTGAATAATATTACTTTTTTTCTTTAAAGCATAGTAACGATACATCTTATAAATGCCATATAAAAAAATTAATAAGCCACAAATATTAAAAATAAAAACAATTAAACTTTTAGAATTAAAGGTTAAGATAATTCCTAAAATTAGTAAAAAAATACTACTAATAATATTGTTTTTTTGAGGTTCATCTTTAACAACAGTTACTTTCATTAAGGCTCCTTTCTAGAAACATTATAGCATAAAATTTTGGGGTGTGTTATAATTAACTAAAGTTAAAAGAGGTTTGCTATGAATAAAGAAATGATATTAAATTTATTACGACAATATGGCTTTGGCTTAAATCAAAAAGACCCTTATTTATATGATGGTGAACTAGGTTTAGGTATTGTTTATTCTTTTAAAGACCCTTTTTATGGAATGTTAACAAGAGTATATCAAGCTTTTTCTTTAAAAGAATACGAAGACTTTTTAAACAAATATTCTTGGTACAAAAAAAATGGTCAAAAAACTCGTGTTAAAATTTGTTTAGAAAACTATAAAGAAATCATGGCTAATCCTAAATTTATTTATCAAGGAAAAGAAAAAAATTATCAAGAATTACAAGATATTGGTCAAAATAAAAAAGAAACAGTTTTAAAAGAAAAAAACTATATCAAAAAATTACGAAGAACGGTTAATATTCTCATGCAAATCTTGGATATTAAAAGAAAACTACAAATAGAAACAAGAAAAAACTACGAAGAATTTTATCAAAATTATATGACAAAAAAAGAAGCCTTTGAAAAAGAATTAGCAAATTATCTAAAAGAAAAGCAAGAAGAAAAAGAAACATCTTTGGCTCCTTTTATAGAAGATTTAAAAGATGTAGAAATTAATAAATTACGTTTAGAATTAGAAAAAGAACTAACCAAAGAAGAATTAGAGCAACAAATTTATAACTTAACAGATTTTATTAAGGAATTAGAAATAGATGAAGAATACTTAAAAAATAAATACCAATTAATTTGCTTACCATTACAAATTAAAGAAATCAAAGAAAAAGAGCAAGTATTAGAAAGTTATAAAAAGAAAATCTCTTTATTTAATAAAAAAGATAAATTGCTAAAAGAATTACAAGATGTAGAAGAAAAAAGCACTTTAAAAAACATTGTTACTTATGAACATTATAAAGAAAATGAAGAAAAAAGGATTGTAGAAAAATATGCCATGATACCTGATTTAGACATGCGTACCATTGGAGATTTTTTAGCAGAATTTGATAACATTAAATTTGAAGAAATGACTTATACGAGTGAAGAAAAAGAAGAATATTCTTTTGAAGAAATCATGGAAGAAGTAGAAAGCGATTATCAAAATAGAAGCAAAGAAGAGCAAGATTTTTTAGTGGGATATTCTTATTTATTAAATGTGATAAAGACAAATCGTGTTTCCGAATTTTTTAACATGTTAAGAAATCCAAATAACGTTATGGTAAGAGTGAAATATTTTCAAGATATCGATTTTACGAGTGAAAATAAATGTGCCTTAACGATTAAAAAATATATGAAGAAAATTAACAGTATTATTTCTTATCCCCTTATTGGTAATTTAAATGTTTTCTTTATTGATAATAAAATTATGACATCCGATAAAGTGATTAAAGCTTCTTCTAAAAAAGCGCAAGCTCCTGTTTTAACAAATGGCGATGAAGTGACTTATGTTTGTAATTTAAAAAAAGGCGTGTCTACTTATTTTATACCATGTGAGTTAAAAGAAGATATTTACAATGACGGGAATTTAATTCTTGCTTCTGACCGGTCCTTATTTTTAATTGATTTAAGTAATTTAGTTATAAAAAAAGAAAATGATGACATGTTAAAAGTAGTACAATATGAAATGGTTAAAGAAATGAAAGAGGATTATTTACAAGCGGATGATTTTAAAAGCAAAAAAATTTTAATGTATCAAAATATTACAATAGAAAGAGGAAATGAAATATGAAATTTAATGAATTTAAGAAACAATTAAAAACAAAATTAGATATTTTAACGCCGAAAGCCTTTGAGGAAGAAATGAAAAGCTATGAAAGCACACTAAAAAGAGAACTAGAAAATGGTATGACCGAAGAAGAAATTGTTTTATCTTTTGGTAGTCTTGATTTTATCGCCGATAACATCTTAGAAAAAAGAGGTATTGATAAAATGAAAATATCTCATCCTAAATTTTTATATAAAGAATTTGAACGACTATTTGCTTCCATTCATAACCTAGTTGATGTGATGGCTAAAAATGATATGAAAGAAAATGCTAAAATTATTTTAGATTTGCTTGTTTTAATCGTATTTATCTGTCTATTAAAAATTCCTTTTTTGTTTATTCAAAATATTGGTGACGATTTATTATTATCCTTTAACCAACCAATTTTATTAGAAATCGGTCATTTTATTTTAGAAATTGTTTATATAATTGTAGCTTTAATGTTCTTTATGAATATCTTTAATAAATGGTTTAGTAATTTAAAGAATAAAAAAAGTGTTAAAATTGAAGGAAAAGAACTTGAAGCAGTTTCCCTTAAGGAGAGTAAATAGAGCTCTCTTTTTTTTCTTGCAAAAAGACGTGTTTTGTTGTAAACTCTATTAAGTATTCATTTTGAAGGGGATGAGTTTAATGGATAAAATTATTAATATAGCGGTTGTTGCCCACGTAGACGCGGGAAAAAGTACCCTTGTTGACGCATTACTAAAACAAAATGGCGTTTTTAAAGCTCATGAAGAAGTTGGTGAACTTATCATGGATAGTGATTCTATTGAAAAGGAAAGAGGAATTACTATTTACTCTAAAAACTGTTCCATTAAATATAAAGACTATAAAATTAATATCGTAGATACTCCAGGTCATGCTGATTTTTCAAGTGAGGTAGAACGTGTTATTAAAACAGTTGATACCGTTGTTTTAATTGTGGACTCAAAAGAAGGACCAATGCCTCAAACGAGATTTGTTTTGAAAAAAGCTTTAGAGCAAAATTTACGTCCAATTTTATTTATTAATAAGATTGATAAGAAAGACGCTCGTCCAACCGAAGTTGTTGATATGACTTTTAATTTATTTATGGAATTAAATGCGACTGATGAACAATTAGATTTCCCAATTGTTTATGGAATTGCTAAAGACGGAAAAATTGGTTTCTCACCTGATAAAATGGAAGATACTGTAGAACCATTATTAGAAACAATTTTAAAACAAGTTCCTGCTTATGAAGGTAATGAAAATGATCCATTACAACTTCAAGTAAGTAATCTTGATTATGATAATTTCTTAGGACGTTTAGGTATTGGTAGAATTTCTAAAGGTTCTATTAAAAATGGCGAGATGGTTTCACTTGCTCGTAATGATGGAAAAGTAGAATCTTTCAGAGTTTCTAAATTATATGTCACAGAAGGTATCAAAAGAGTAGAAAAAGATAAAGCTTACTTTGGTGATATTGTTACTATTGCTGGTTGTCCTGATATCAGTATCGGTGATACTATTTGTTTAAAAGACCACATTGAACCTCTTCCTCCAATTCATATTGAAAAACCAACTTTGTCTATGAATTTTCTAGTTAATAATGGACCTTTTGTGGGTAAAAGTGGTAAATTTTTAACATCTCGTCATTTAAGAGAAAGACTTGAAAGAGAACTTGAAACTAACGTTGGGTTACTTGTTGAAGAACTTCCTAATTCAGACGGTTTCAAAGTAAGTGGTCGTGGAGAATTACATTTATCTATATTACTTGAAAATATGCGCCGTGAAGGTTATGAACTTTGTGTTTCAAAACCAGAAGTTTTATTAGAAGAACGTGACGGCAAAAAATATGAACCATTTGAAAGAGTTATAATCAATTGCCCATCTGAATATCAAGGTACTGTTATAAATGACTTACAAGAAAGAAAAGCTACTTTGGAAGTTGTTAGTACCACAGATGAAGGTTATTCACACTTAGAATTTTCAGCTCCAACTAGAGGTCTTCTTGGTTATCGTAGTGCATTCATTACTAATACTAAAGGTGAAGGTATCATGATTCGTAGTTTTGAAGATTACAAACCTTATGTTGGTGATGTTATTCGTCGTAAAAATGGTGTTCTTGTATCTATGGAAAATGGTAAAACTTTAGGTTACTCTTTATACAACTTACAAGACCGTGGAACTCTTATTGTAGGACCCGCTAAAGATGTTTATGTCGGTATGATTATAGGTATTCATAACCGCGATAACGACTTAGATGTTAATCCTTGTAAAAATAAAGAAATGTCTAATACTAGAAGCAAAGCAAGTGATGACGCGATTGCTCTTGTACCACCACGTATTTTTACATTAGAAGAAGCATTAGAATTTATTGAAAGTGATGAATATGTCGAGGTAACTCCAGATGATATTCGTTTAAGAAAAGCTATTTTAGACCCTAAAATGCGTTTCAGAAATAATCGTTAATTTAGATAAATACAGGAAAAATCTTCACTTTTGAGTGGAGTTTTTTTTCTCTTTAAAAATAAAATGATTTACGATATAATAAGTATACAAAAGTTGGTGAAATAAATGAAAAAAATAAAAGAGTTATGGGATAGAAATCGTGTCTTATTTGTTTTGGCGACGATTGTTCTTGTATGTTTAATTTTAATGTCTGTTGTCATTGTTCGTTACTTTGTTGGTAATGGAACAAGTAACTATGGGGATAGACTAGAAAGTATTGAAAAAATTCCTTTAGAAGAAGCCGATAAGGAAGCTATCATCAGTAAATTTAAAGAAAATGAAAGTGTTAGTGATGTGAGTATTCATTCTCAAGGTAAAATCATTTATATTCGTGCTACTTTTAAAAATGTTACCGCGGATAGAGCTAAGGAAATTGCCTCTTCAACTTTAGAGGTCATATCCGATAAATATCTAAACAATTATGACATTCATTATACTTTAATTAGTGATGCTACGGAAAGCGCTACAGGATTCATTGTAATGGGTGCTAAAAACATTGGCGAAGCTCAAAAACAAATTATTTGGGGTAGTGTCACAACAAAGGAAATTCAAAGTAAAGAGGAATAATATGAAAAAGAATAAGTTTAAAATCTTAATAACAGCTATCATAGTTATTTTAATTGTTGTCTTAGGAATTTTAATTTTTAGAAATGACCAGTATAAATTATCATCAACTGAAAAGTCTTGGATAACCAATAATGCCAACTCTATTTTAAATGTTAATGTCATTAATGATACCAACATTTTTGGTAAATTAGGCAAGGGTGTTTTTTACGACTTTTTACAAGATTTTAAAGATGAATACAATCTTAAAATAAATAATGTTATGGTTAGTAAAAATGAACAAGAAAATAATATTTCTTTTATTGTTACGGACACTAAAAACGATGACGCTTTAAGTTTTTATGAAGATCATTACATTGTTGTTTCTAAAAAAAGTGAATTTATTAATTTAGATTCTTTAACAAATCAAAAAATTGGTATTTTAAATTTTACAGAAAAAACAGTTAAAAATTATTTTAATAATCAAGCGGTTAGTTTTACGAACTATTCGAGCTTTAGTGATTTAAGAAATGCCTTAAATAATGGTACAACTTCTTATATTATTGTTCCTAGAATGGAATACATTGACGAAGTTTTAACAAATAACTTTAATATTAGTTATCACTTAAGTGATTTAAAAAGATATTTCTATGCGACAGATAGTACCTCATCTACTTTATTTCAAATTATGACTAAGTATTTTCATAGTTGGTCTAAAAAAAGTTTAGAAGATGAAATCTTTGCAGGAGAAAGAAGTGTTTTTCAAGACGCTTTAAGTATTACAGACGCTTCTATTGATGAAATAAAAAAACAAACTATTCGTTATGGTTTTGTGAATAATGCCCCTTATGAAGTTTACGGTGATGGTAATTTTGGTGGTATTTTAGCTTGCTATATTAAAGACTTCGCTAAATTTTCAGGAGCAGATATTGAATACGTGAAATATGCTTCTTTGAAAAAAATGAATAAAGATATTAATAACATCAATCTTTACTTTAATTACAATACCTCATTTACAAATGGTTCTATTGTTGAAACGAATTTACCACTTTTCTATGATGTTTATGCTTCTTCTTTAAATGATACCATTATTCATTCTTTCAACTCATTAAAAGATATTACTCTTTATGTGGAAAACAACTCTTTATTACAACAAAATTTAAGTAAAATTCAAGGTTTAAAAATAGAAACTTATGAAAAAGATAAATTAGATAAAGTTTTAAAAGATGAAAACAACATCATTATTATTGATTCTTTAGTAGGTAAGTATTTAGAAAAAAGCACTTTAAAAAATTACACAAGTCGTTATCATAGTTATTTAAATGTAAACTATTCTATGAAATCTACTCAAAGTGAAGATTTTAACTTATTAATGACAAAATACATGAGTTATGTGGATAATAATCTTATGGTTGAAAAAGGCTTATATTCTGCTTCTGTAACGGAATCTAAAGGAGCATTCATTAATAGCCTAGCTAAATATCTCTTATATAGTGTCCTAGTTATTCTTGTTATCTTATTTATTATTTATCGTTCTAGTAAAAAAGTAAGAATGCAAAAGAAGATAAAAAAAGAAGATAAATTAAAATTTGTTGACCAATTAACCTCTTTAAAAAACAGAAATTATTTAAATGAAAATATGCCTAATTGGAATAAAAATACAATTTATCCTCAATGTGTTATTATGATTGATTTGAAAAAAATTCAAGAAATCAATGATACATTAGGCTATGAAGAAGGGGATAATCAAATTAAAAGTGCCGCGAATAGTCTTATCAAAACACAGCTAGATAATACAGATATTATTAGAACAAACGGTAATGAATTTGTGATATATTCGATTGGTTATAATCAAAAACAAATTACAAGTTATATTCACAAATTAAGTAAAGAATTAAATAATTTACCTTATAACTATGGAGTTTGCATTACTTATAGTATGATTGAAAATGATTTAAAATCAATAGAAGACGCGATTAATGAATGCGTTGAAGATATCAAAAATCAAAAAGGAAAAGATACAAAATGAAAAAAAAGTTAAGTGATTTTGGAAAAAGAATATTCGGGATGTTATCTCGTAATGATATGCTTATTTTACCAGGTCAATTAGCTTTTTTTCTTCTTTTAGCTGTTGTACCAACCATTACTTTGATTATTTATTTTTCGTCTTTATTTAATGTTTCCATCGCTTTTTTAACAAATTTTTTAACGAAATCTTTTGGGAGTGAAGTGGCTAAGTTAGTTGTTCCTATTATTAATGATATCCAATTAAATCCAAGTTTATTAGTTCCTCTTTTAGTAGCTTTATATGCTGCTTCAGGCGGAGCAAGTTCCCTTATTGTTACCTCTAACCAATTATATGGAATTGAAAATACAAATTTTATTCATCGTAAAATAAAAGGACTTATGATGACTATCATCTTAATTGTTCTTGTTGTTTTCTTACTTTTAATTCCTGTTTTTGGTGATAAACTAATTGAACTCATCGAATTTATTAATTTAAATGATACGTTGACCAATTTACTTTCCTTTACGATTCATCTATCGAAAACACCGTTGTCATGGTTATTAATATTTTTTCTTATTAAAGTCGTTTATACGATGGCTCCAGATGATGTTGTTCCAAGTACTTGTACTACCAAAGGGTCCTTATTTACTACTTTTGGACTGGTAATTAGTACTTCGATTTATTCATCATACGTTAATAACATGGCACATTATGACGTTTTATATGGTGGGTTATCTCACTTTGTTGTTCTTATGATTTGGTTTTATATCATATCTTATATTTTAACGATAGGAATTGCCATTAATGGGGATGATGTTAAAATTTGGAAAAATAATAAAAAGTAAAATAGACATATTATAAAGTAGACACACCAGTATTAAATGTGTCTTATCATGTTAATTGTTAAATTTAAGAGAATTTAAAATTAACCTTAATACTGAAAAAGGAAAGTAGGAGGAATTACTTTTCTTTTTTTAGACAATGTGTTAAAATGTTTTTGCATTATGAGAGGAAATGAAACAAATGAAAAAAATATGTATGGTTATTTTAGATGGTTTTGGCTATAGTGACAATAAATTAGGAAATGCTGTCATGATGGCTCCACCTACTAACTTTTTGAATTTATGGAAAAAATATCCTCATAGTTTATTAGAAGCTAGTGAAGAAGCTGTTGGTCTACCTAAAGGACAATTTGGTAACAGTGAAGTAGGTCACATGACAATTGGAGCTGGTTATAAAATTTTACAATCTAATGAACTTATCAATTCTTTTTTAGATGGTGATTATCATCAAAATGAAGTATTTGAAGAACTTTTAAATAAAGCTCGTGAAGAAAATAAAAGAATTCATTTAATTGGTTTAACAAGCGATGGTGGGGTTCATGGTAATATTGAACATACCTTAAAATTATTAGACATCTTTGCTAAAGAAGGCATTAAAGATGTTTATGTTCACGTCATTAGTGATGGTAGAGATACTGATATTCATTCTTTATATAGTTATATTTCTATGTTAGAAGAAAAAATGAATACTCTTCATGTTGGTAAGATTGCTTCTATCTGTGGTCGTTATTATGCGATGGACCGTGATAAAAACTTTGATAGAACTAAGAAATACTATGACCTTATTGTAAATGGCAATGGTATTTTAGCTGAAAATATCCCGAAAGCGATTCAAACTTGTTATACCAAAGATATTACAGACGAATTTATTCCGCCATTAAAAACAACATCTTATCAAAAGATTGAGGAAGATGATATTGTTTTATGGACCAATTATCGTATCGATAGAGCCAAACAAATTATGAGTGCTCTAGCTTCTAATAATTTCCAAGATTTTGAAATTAAAGATGTTAAATTTAATGCTTATTCTTTTTTACCTATTGATTCTAAAATCAAAGCTAAAAATATTTTAGAAAGAGCTAAAATAGAAATGCCATTAGGCGTATATTTATCTAAACTTGGTCTTACACAAGCTAGGGTAGCTGAGACAGAAAAATATGCTCATGTTACTTATTTCTTTGATGGTGAAAGCAATGCTTCTTTAGAGGGATGTCAAAAGTTTTTAATTCCATCTCCTAAAGTAGCAACTTATGACTTGAAACCAGAAATGAGTGCGATTGATGTTACTAAAAAAGTAGTTAATTGCATGGATAAAGATTATGATTTTATTTTAGTTAATTATGCTAATCCAGATATGGTTGGTCATACTGGTAATTTAGAAGCAACTATTAAAGCCTGTGTTACCGTAGATTTATGTTTAAAATTACTTGCTGAAAAAGCCGAAGAAAATTTTTATACTTTAGTAGTTTTAGCAGACCATGGTAATGCGGATAAAATGCTTGATGAACAAGGTAATCCAGTTACCACTCATACAACAAGTTTAGTACCTTTCATTATCACAGATGAAAAAGTAAAACTTGAAGAAAAGGGTGCCTTACCTAATGTTGCTCCAACTGTATTAGACTATATGCAAATAGCTTTACCAAAGGAAATGAAAGAAACAAAAAGTTTACTTATTAAATAATAAAAACGTGTGGGAAAACCAACGTTTTTTTGTTTTGACAGTGGTTTTTTAATAGGAATACTGTTATAATTATTCGAGAGGTTTGATAAACATGATAGATTTAAGCAATTTAAATGAATTACAAAAAGAAGCGGTAGAACATATTGATGGTCCATGTTTAGTTATTGCTGGCGCAGGCTCTGGTAAAACAAAAGTTTTAACAACGAGAATTGCAAATTTAATAGCAAATGGTGTCCCATCTTATCAAATACTAGCTATCACATTTACCAACAAAGCAGCTAAAGAAATGAAAGAAAGAATCGCTGGTTTAACATCTTTTACAGACGCTTTTGTCGGAACTTTCCATAGTTTTGGCATGAGAATTATTAGAGAAAATGTCGAAGCATTAGATATGAAACGTAATTTTACTATTTTAGATACGGATGATGTCACCAGTCTTATTAAAAAAATCTTAAAAGAAAAAGGATATGATCCAAAAGAAGTATCGCCTTATTTTGTACGTAGTAAAATTAGTTTTATCAAAAATGAAATGTTAACTCCTTATGAAATTGAAAAATATTTTATAGATGATTTAGAGAAAATAGCTTATGAGGTTTATTTAGAATATAGTAGCATTTTACAAAAAAATAATTCTGTGGATTTTGATGATTTATTAAGACTTCCTGTTTTGCTTTTTGAACGTCATCCAGAGATTTTAGAAATCTATCAAAATAGATACCGTTATATATTGATTGATGAGTATCAAGATACGAATGAAGTGCAATATAAAATGGTCAAATTATTAGCTAAAAAAAGAAGAAACTTATTTGTAGTAGGTGACCCCGACCAATCTATTTACCAATTTAGGGGTGCTAATTATAAAAATATTTTGAATTTTGAAAAAGATTATCCAGATACCAAGGTGATTTCTTTGGAAGATAACTATCGTAGTACCAAAATGATTTTAGACGCTGCAAATGATGTTATTAAAAATAATCAAAATCGTAAAGAAAAAAATTTAAGAAGTCATCATGGCGAAGGTTCTAAAATAAAATATATGCGTGCTTCTGATGAAAAAGAAGAAGCTCACTTTATTATAAGAGAAATTCGTAAATTATTAGAAGAAGGTTATCAAAAGAAAGACATTGCGGTTTTCTATCGTACAAATGCCCAATCTCGTTCTTTAGAAGAACAATTTTTAAAAAGTAATATTCCCTATAAGGTAGTAGGTAGTTTTTATTTCTATTCACGAAAAGAAATTAAAGATTTAATTAGTTATTTGAAACTCATTTTGAATCCAGCGGATGATATTAGTCTTCGAAGAGTTATTAATACACCTAAAAGAGGAATTGGTAATGCGAGTATTGATAAATTAGAACTACGAGCTTTAGAAAAGAAAACAAGTATGTTTGAAGCTATAGAAAGTGGTAAAGAAAAAAATTTTAAAGATTTGATTACTACCTTACAAGAAGACGCGAAAAGTTTAAGCTTAACCGAATTAGTGGAAGATGTTTTAAATAAATCCGGCTTAAGACAGGACCTTGAAAATGAAAAGTCCTTGGAAGCTGAGTTAAGACTAGATAACTTAAACGAGTTTAAAAGTATTACCGCTAATTATGAAAAAGAAACTGGTAGTGTTGATTTAGGAGATTTCTTAGAAGAAATTAGTCTTGTGGCTGATATGACAGAACATAAAGAAGAAGGTGACGTGGTTACCTTAATGACTCTTCATAGTGCAAAAGGTTTGGAGTTTCCGGTTGTTTTCTTAACGGGGATGGAAGAAGAATTATTTCCTCATCTAAATAGTTTAATGGAAAAAGATGGTTTAGAAGAAGAAAGAAGACTTTGCTACGTTGGAATCACAAGAGCCAAAGAGCGTCTTTATTTAACAAATGCCAGACAAAGAATGCTTTATGGAAGAACAACCCAAAGTATGCCAAGTAGATTTTTGGATGAAATATCCGATGATTTAATTGAAAATATGAGTCAAGAGCAAAAATTTGTCGTTAAATCTTCTATGTATAATGATACCGATGTGGCTTATCAAGTTGGTGATATTGTCATTCATGATACTTTTGGCAGAGGTGTTGTTGTCGGTGTCGATAAGACTTTAATAAGTATTGCTTTTGGCAAACAATATGGTATCAAAAAGATGATGAAAAATCATAAAAGTTTAAGAAAGGTAAGTTAGTTATGAATAGTGTTGATATGTTACAAATAGAAATTTTTAAGAAAGGAAGGGTTGCTGATCTTTTTTATGATGGGGAATTTCCTTATTTATTATGGCAAGACGTTGGTTCTGACGCACTTCAAAGAGTTGATATTAATCTATTGAGTTCTTGGAGAAATATTGATAGTACTTTGAAAAGTACTCCTTTAAATAATTTATTAGTCTCTTATCTTAATGGATATTATAGAACGGCTTTGTTTTCAGGAAATGATGTGATGACAATGGCAAATCGTGATTTAAGAAATTGCCTTGATTCCATAGAAAATACTCTTAGTGCTAAAAAAGAAGTGGCAAATCAAATTGGAGGTTTTACGCGATGAAAAAAACATTACTTGTGATGGCTGCTGGTATGGGGAGCCGATTTGGAGGTCTTAAACAAATAACACCAGTTGATGAAGAGGGAAACTTTATCATTGATTATTCTGTTTTTGACGCGAAAAGAGCGGGCTTTGATACGGTAGTCTTCGTTATTAAAAAAGAAAATTTAAAAGACTTTGAAGAAACCATTGGAAAAAGATTAAAAGATAAAATTGAAGTAAAATATGCTTTTCAAGATAAAGATGATATTCCTGTTTCTTTAGATACATCTAAAAGAGAAAAACCATGGGGAACTGTACAAGCTGTTTTATGTGCTAAAGATTTAATAGAAGGTTCTTTCATTGAAATTAATGCCGATGATTTTTATGGCAAAGACGCTTTTTTACAAGCTGCTAAATTTTTAGATGAAAATAAAGATGAATTTACTTATGCCAATATTTGTTATCCAATTGGTATGACAATGAGTGCTTATGGTGCCGTTAAAAGAGCTGTTTTAGAGTTAAAAAATAATAAAATTACTTCTATGGTTGAAAGCAGTGTTACTAAAGAGGAAAATAAATTTTTAGCAGAACCTTTAATGGGTGGAGATAGCTATAAAATCGATGAAGATACTTTAGTATCCACAAATTTTTTTGCTTTCAAAAAAGATGTGTTTGGTTTACTTGAAGAATATTGGTTAGAATATTTTAACCAAGATGATGACAAAATATTAAAGGGAGAAGTTTTATTACCTATTTGTTTAGAAAAATATTTACAAGAAAAGAAAATAGAAATATTAGCTTGTCCTACAAAAAGTGAATGGTTTGGAATGACTTATAAAAGTGATTTAGACATGGTAAAAGAAAAAATAAAAGATTTAAAAGCACAAGGAGTATATCCAGAAAAATTATGGGAGTGATAATATGAATCCTGAAGAAAGAATCAAAGAGCTTGTTAAAATATTAGAAAAAGCTAACTATGATTATTATGTATTAGCAAACCCTACGATAACCGACCAAGAATTTGATAAATATTTAAGGGAGCTGGAAAAATTAGAAGAAGCTCATCCAGAATTTGCCAGTGAAAATTCTCCTACGAAACGTGTAGGCGGCGAGGTTATTGATAAATTTAAAAAAATAAAACATCAAATACCTATGCTTTCTTTACCCGATGTTTTTAGTGAAGAAGAAATTATTGCTTTCGACGAAAGAATAAGAAAAAGCGGTTATAATCCTGAATATGTTTGTGAATTAAAAATTGATGGTTTATCCGTTTCTCTTCATTATGATAATGGTGTTTTTAAAACTGGTGCGACAAGAGGAGACGGGGTTACTGGCGAAGACATTACTCATAATGTCAGAACGATAAGAACGGTTCCGATGAATTTAAAAAGACCAGAAACAATTGAAGTTCGTGGTGAAATTTATATGCCGAGAGAGATTTTAACTTCTTTAAATGCGGAAAGAGCAAAAGAAAATTTACCGCTTTTGCAAAATTGCCGTAATGCGGCGGCAGGTTCTATTCGTCAGCTTGATTCTAAAATTGCTGCAAAAAGAAATTTAAATACATGGATATATCATCTTCCTAATCCTTTAGATTATGGTTTAAAAACACATTATGAGGCTTTAGAGTTTATGAAAAGTCTTGGTTTTAAGGTGAACCCAGCTAATAGAATTGTCAAAAACATTGATGAAATCTTAGCTTTTATCCATGAATATGCCGAAAAAAGACCTAAGTTATCTTACGATATCGATGGCGTTGTTATCAAAGTCAATGATTTAGAAATGCAGGAAAAACTTGGCTTTACTTCTAAATATCCGAGGTGGGCTATCGCATACAAATTTCCAGCTGAAGAAGTTTTAACAAAATTAACCGATATTATTTATACGGTCGGAAGAACGGGAAAAATAACTCCTAATGCTGTTTTGGACCCTGTTATTGTCATGGGTAGCACCGTTAAAAGAGCGACTTTACATAATGAAGATTATATTTTAATGAAAGACTTAAAAGTGGGCGATACGGTTTCTATTAGAAAAGCAGGCGATGTTATTCCAGAAGTAGTCGAAGCTAAAAAAGAGCGAAGAACAGGAAATGAAACTCCTTTTGTTATGATTCAAAAGTGCCCTATATGTGGTAGTCCTTTAAAGAAAAAAGAAGGACAAGTAGATTACTATTGTATGAACCCTCTTTGTCCTGCTCGTCATATTGAAGGTCTTATTCATTTTGCTTCCCGACATGCTATGAATATTGATGGCTTAGGCGAAAGAATTATGGAAGACTTCTTTAACTTAGGTTTTATTAAATCGATTACCGATATTTATCATTTAGATAAACATAAAGAAGATTTAGTGGAACTAGAAGGTTATGGACACAAAAGTGTGGATAACTTACTTTTAGCTATTGAAAAAAGTAAAGAAAACAGTGTAGAAAGACTCATCTTTGGACTTGGTATTGAAGGTATTGGTGACAAAACGGCATTACTTTTAGCGAAAACCTTTAAAACTCTTGATAATTTAATGACCAAAACAAAAGAAGAACTTTTAGAGATTCGTGATATTGGTCCAACCCTTGCTTTAAATATTTATGAATTTTTTCGGCAGGAAAACAATCAAAAATTGATTGCTGAATTGAAAGAATTAGGACTTAATACAAAATATTTAAAAGAAGAAGCCAAAGAAAACAGTCTTATTAGTGATAAGCGTTTTGTTATAACGGGAACCATTTCCTTTTTAGGAAGAGATGAAATTGAAGCTATCTTAGAAAGTTATAATGGTCATCCATCAAGCAGTGTTTCATCAAAAACAGATGTCGTTATTGTAGGTGAAAATGCCGGCAGTAAATACGAAAAAGCCAAAGCTTTAGATATTCCTATTTGGGATGAAGAAAAATTATATTCCATATTAAAAGATTTAGGTGAAATTTAACCTAAATCTTTTTTAGTCTTCGTAAATCGCGTCAATATAATAAATAGGGCGACCTTCTTTAAAATATTGTTTTTCATAATTGGTCATAATATTAGGAATTTGTAGTTCATCATGATGTAAATCCATACTTACTCTTTTGAAAGTATACCAGTAAGATGAAAGATACTCAATAGAACGCGCAATGTAACCTTTGTTATCTGTTTTCACAATAATATGTTTTTTCTTTTTAAATATTTTATCGTAAAGTTTCAAATAAACTGGATGAGTTAATCTTTTTCTCTCATCAATTTTTTTAGGCCATGGTTCTGGAAAGGTAAGATAAATGGTATCAATTTCTTTTCCAAAAACCGTATCTAAATAAGTCGCGTCCATGCAAATAAGTTTTAAATTAGGAAGATTTTTATTATTTAAATTATTAACAGCATTTACCATTTGTGATTCATTGATTTCAATTCCTATAAAGTTTTTATTAGGGTAAGTTTTAGCCATGTCAATAATAAAATCTCCTCTACCCATACCAATTTCAATACATATAGGATTATTATTTTTGAACACATCTTTCCATTTATTTTTAAAACTTTTGGGGTTAGTTACGAGATAGTTTGATTTTTTGATAATATCCTCGGCATTTTTAATTTTAATATATTCCATAATTTTGTCCGTCCTTTTCGTTTTTTATTATAGCATACGAATGATAAAAAGCCTAGATAATCTGTTTTTTTAAAAACAATGTAAAAATAGCTTAGATTTTAATGTAAACTTATCAAAAAATAGAGATGATTAGAAAATATTAATGTAAAATAAAAATAGAGTTAGAATATAAAAAGTGAGGTAAGTAAGGCATGATAAGGTTATTTTTCATTAAAAGCAAATTAAACAATAAAAATTTAATAAATAACAATGACGACAAAATATTAGAAAAATACATAAATATTGCCAAGAAATCAAAAGAAGAAATATTACAAGAATTTAATACAAATATAGAAAAAGGCTTAACAACGAAAGAAGCTAACTTACGTTTAGAAAAAGATGGTGAAAATGTTGTTGTTAAAGATGATAAACACTCCTTTATATATTTCTTTATAAATTCTTTTAATGATAAATTTATTTTTATTCTCCTTCTTTTAGCAATAATAAATAAATTAGTCGGTAGTGATACGATAGGTACGATTATTATTTTAGCTATTGGTTTTATAAGTGCTATGATAAAATTCTTACAAAATTATTCTACTTATAAGTTTAATAGAAAATTAAAAAGTGAAATGTTTTCAACAGCTATGGTTGTAAGAAACGGTAAAGAAGGAATACTAAGAACTGAAAAAGTTGTTAAAGGAGATATTATTCATTTAAATGCTGGAGCTATTATTCCAGCCGATGTCATCATCATAGAAAATAAGGATTTATTTTTAAATCAATCCGTTTTTACAGGAGAAAGTGCCCCAATTGAGAAAAAAGCTTTATTTAATGATACGAATGAAATATTTTCTTTATCGAATGTATGCTTGATGGGAACAAGTGTTATAAGTGGTAATGCAACTGCGGTTGTTATTAATACAGGCTTTAAAACTTATCTGGGAAGCATGGGTAAACAAATTGACAATAAAAGAGAAATGACGAATTTTGAAAAGGGAATGAATGAAATCACAAAGTTATTAATTAAATATATGGTTGTGGTTTCCATAGCTGTCTTTTTCATCTATGCTTTTATTCGTAAAGATATTTTAGAAGCCATTTTGTTTTCTTTATCCGTCGCGGTAGGGATTACTCCAACGATGTTACCTATGATTGTGAATGTTAATTTAACTAAAGGAACAAAAACGCTTGCAAAGAAAAAAACATTAGTAAAGAGCATTCAAGCAATTCAAAATTTAGGTGCCATTGATGTTTTATGTACAGATAAAACAGGAACATTAACCTTAGATAAAATTGTTTTACAAAAATACATTAACGTTGAAGGAAAAGAAGATTTATCTATATTAGAATATGCCTTTTTAAATAGTTACTATAGTACAGGAATGAAAAATCTAGTAGATAAAGCGATTATAACTTACGGTCTAGAGCATAAGATAAAAGATCAAATCGAGGCTTATGAAAAAATAGACGAAATACCATTTGACTACACAAGAAAAAAAGTAAGTGTTGTTGTTAAACATGAAAATCATTATAGAATAATTACAAAAGGTGCTTTAGAGGAAATATTAAAGGTTTGTAAGGATGTTAAGATTAATGAAACATATAAACCATTAACAAAAGATATGCTGGAAAGTATTAATAAAAATGCCGAAAGTCTTGCTAAAGAAGGCATGCAAGTTATTGCACTTGCTTCCAAAAAAGAATACCGAGGTAAAGATATTTTTGATAGTAATGATGAAAAAGACATGACATTTATCGGGTTTGTTGCTTTTTTAGACCCGCCAAAAAAAGAGGTTAAAAGCACCATCCAAAAGTTAAAAGAATATGGAGTAACCACTAAAATTTTGACAGGAGATAATCCTTATGCCACGGAAAATATTTGTCGTTTGGTAGGAATAGAAAATTCAGAAATATTACTTGGCTCAGATATTGATGATATGGAAGATTCAAAGCTTTCTAAAAAGGTAAAAGAAGTAAATGTTTTTGCCAGAATGAATCCTTTACAAAAAGAGAGAATAATAAAAACACTTAGACAAAATGGACACGTTGTTGGTTATATGGGTGACGGGGTAAACGACGCCCCATCATTACATAATGCGGATGTAGGAATCTGTGTAAATACGGCAACAGATATTGCCAAAGAAGCCAGTGATATCATTCTATTAGAAAAAAGTTTAAAAGTTGTATTTAATGGGGTTATCGAGGGAAGAAAAGTATACGGTAATATCATAAAATATATGAAAATGGCTTTAAGTTCTGATTTTGGTGATGTATTTAGTATTTTTCTTGCTAGTATTTTCTTACCATTTTTACCATTATTACCTATTCAAATGTTGATTCAAGATTTTTTATATGATTTTTCTCAAATCGGTATACCTTATGATAATGTTGATGAAGAATTTTTACTTAAACCTAAAAAGTGGAATACAAAAGGATTGGGAACATTCATGAATGTAATGGGACCAGTAAGTTCTATTATTGATGTTCTAGCATTTTTAAGTTTTTGGTTTATCCTTGGTTACAACCAAACTGTAAGCGAAAGTTATTTTCAAACAGCTTGGTTTGTAGAGTGCTTGATAAGTGAAACCTTAATTATTCATTTTATTAGGACGTCTAAAGTTCCTTTTGTTCAATCAAAAGCTAATCCTATATTAACGTGTTTAACGACAGTTACGATAATAGGGACCATATTGGCTCCAATAGTTTTACATAATATTAAATCTTTTCATTTTGAATTATTGCCACCATTATATTATGTGCTAGTAGTAGGCTTAACTATTTTATATGTGATTTTAGTTCAAATTGTAAAGAAAATATACATTAAGAAATTTGGAAGTTGGTTATAAAATAAATTCAAAAAAAATTAAGTCATAAAAGACCTAAACAACTAAATTTCTACCTTAAAGTAAGTAGCTAACAAAAAAGTGCATACTTACTTTTTTTCTTCTATTGTCATACAATGAATTCATCAAGGACAGAAACGTTTTAATCTTTGAAATAGGATGGGAGATATTTATGAAAAATACAAAAATTAAGTTAAATAAAGGAGAAGTATTAGTTTATGATTTTGGTAATTTAATAGTGCATAACTATAACACAAACGATTATTTAAATAATCAAGTTATCATACTAGAAAAAAATCAAAAAGCAGTTATTATTGAATCTCCAACTTTTTATGACAATTATGCGGAGCTAGAAGATTATATTAAATCATTAAATGTTAAGTTAGATGGACTAGTTCTTTCTTATCACATGGGTGGTGGAAGTTTCTTGAAAAATGAAAAGAAATATGCCACTTTAAAAGCTAATGAATATGGTCATCATGGTGGAGGAAAATCTTTAATTGATAATTTCACGAATGCTTTTGGTGAAGAATTTGATAAAAATATTCATGATGTAAATGAATATATCAATGGTGGGACGCTTACTTTAGCAGACATTGAAATGAATATTATTCCTACGAATGATGCTTTTGATATAGAAATTCCTGAAATAAATTCTATATATACTCATATGTTAGGCAGTGACTGTCATTCTATTATTGCGGGAGAAAGTCATGCACATAATATGATAGAAACTTTAAAAGGATATGTTGAAAAAGATTATAATTTAATTTTAACTTCACATTATATTCCGGAAGGTATAGAAGCGGTTAAAGAAAAAATTTCTTATATAGAAACTTTATTAGTTATTGCAAGTGATTCTCATAGTGTTACTGAAATGATTACGAAAGTTAAAAATGCTTATCCAAATTATAGTGGTGATAATTATTTAGAAATGACAGCTAACTTTTTCTTTCAAAATTAGTTTATAAAAATTAGCTAATCATTTATAATATTTTTAAGGAAGTGACTTTATGCCAAAATTATCAACAGAATGTCCCGTTTTTTATACAGCCAATTTAATAGGCAACAAATGGAAGATTATTATTTTAAGAGATTTATTAACTGGTACCAAAAGGTATAGTGAACTTTCCAAAAGTGTTACAGGTATATCAGCAAAAGTATTAACCGAAAATCTAAGAGATTTAGAAAAATCAGGTATTATCACCAGAAAAGTCTATCCAGTAGTACCACCTAAAGTAGAATATTCTTTAACGAATAAAGGTGAAGATTTAAAAGATGTTATAAATGCTATGAAAGAATATGGTTTAAAATATAAAGATTAAAATAACTATCATGAATGAAATTACTTTGTGATAGTTTTTTTATAAAACAAACTCTAAATCATGAAAAAATTAACTTTCAAGAATGTCAATATTATAATTTAGATTTAAAAAGTCATTTGTATTTAGTATAATAATAGCAAACTAATATATTTATAAATTTAGTTTGGAAGTATATGTTATGAAAAGGAGAGAGCAAATATGAATAATAAGAAAGAATTTTTAATATTGGTATGTATTTTTGTTATAGCATTTTTTTCATCATTTTTAGTATTAAGCACAAATGATTTATCAAATATGGTAGCTTTAAGTTTAAGTTTTTTCTTTGCACTATTGTGTGTTCTTGTTTATGTGTTAATAAAAATTAGTCAAAGAGAAAAAGAGGAAGTTTCGAAAGCTAGTTATAAAATTCAAAATATACGTAATCTAAATGAAACAATTGGGTTTAAGCCAATTATGAAAAAATGGCATGAAATTACCGAAAGGGAATATTCAAGAAAAAGTCTAGATAGAGTTACTGGAGCGAGCATAATTAAATATCATATAGAAAATGATACAGATCATTTGAGGACAGATATAGAAAATGCTCTTTATAATATAAGTTTGCTCGATGATTATACTTTGAAAGTAAATGAAGTTTTAGCTCATGAATCCGAAAATAAAACAAATTATTCTACAGAAAAATATCAAAAAATTGAAAATGAAATATTAAAGTCATTAATACATAAAAAAGAAGATTTTTTAATATGTATGAAATGTACAGCGTACTATAGGAGTAATGGTGGAAAAGTTCATGATACTAGACGTGGCAAATTTTCTTTTGATGATTTAACAGTTCTTTATAACGAATGGCAAAATGGTCAAAAATACACTGAAACAAAAAAACAAGAACGCAAAATCATGAATGATGATATTCGATATAATGTATTAAAAAGAGATAACTATACATGTCAAATATGTGGAGCGACAGCTAAAGATGGTGCTAAGTTGCATGTTGACCATATTATACCTGTTTCTAAAGGCGGAAAAACTGTCATGAGTAATCTTCAAACTTTGTGTGATAGATGTAATTTAGGAAAAAGTAATAAAATGGATAGTGACTTCGAAGGAAATATGATTTGTCCTTTTTGTGGAGGAAAATTGGTTGAACGAAAAGGAAAATATGGAATGTTTATTGGTTGTTCTAATTATCCCCAATGTCATTATAATAGACCGTTAAATAGCAGTACTGATTCTAAAAATAATATTTAAATTTTTTGTTCATATGAAAAATACTCTTAGATTAAACTAAGAGTATTTTTGCTATTTTTTATCAATTATTTCAATGTATTTTATTGAATGCATTAAAATGAATAAGCCAAGTAAAAAATCAATTATATCTGCAGATAATATTGTAAACATCATCAGTATTCCAATAATTATACCAATTATACCAGCATTTTTTGTACCTTTTTTGGCTTCAGTATAACCTATAAATAAAATCGCAGCGTATACAAGTGTAAAAAAATTAGCCTTGGTTGTTAGTGAAAAAAAGAAAATTATTAATTCTAATATAAATAATACTAGCATATCATTTTTTAAATTTTTCTGTGCCTTCTCAAACTCCATCATTTGTTTACCTCCTATCTTCAAAATTATTATAACATGCGTTTTGATATAATGTAGAAGTTTTAAATTTTTGAAAATTGTTAGTAACTTAAAATGTAAGTTTTTCAAAGTGGATGTGTCATAAAATCATTTATAGAGCGCGACTTTTTATCATGGCTTAAATAAACATAAAAAGATAATAAAAAATATATTTGCTAATACCCTATAGGGGTGTTATAATGTTTTCGTTGGAGATGAAAAACCATGCTAAAAAATAATTTAATGTACCTAGTTAGGAGTTCTTATTTATGTATGTAACCTATGTTAAAATAGATGGCATTCATTGTGATAATTGTCGTAGAAAGATAAAAGAAAAATTATTAAAAGAGAAAGAGATAAAAGAAGTAGAAATAAATAAAAATATTGCTAAAATTACTTCTTCTAAAAAGTTAAATGATGAAAAAATAATTCATTTAATTAATTCATTAGATTATTTTACTAAAAAAGAATATATAAGCGAAAATATTAAAGATATAAATTCTGATTTTAGCATAAAAGAGTTTATGATCCTTTTCTTTTCTATTTTAATATTCATTTTTTTGATAAGAATACTATTTGGCTATAACATTT
The DNA here is from genome assembly GCA_934085565.1 of uncultured Bacilli bacterium. GTDB lineage: Bacteria > Bacillota_I > Bacilli_A > RF39 > UBA660 > Ventrenecus. The sequence continues at coordinate 155,631 of CAKOHG010000002.1, forward strand.
TTAATGTCATTCCAACAATTGATAATAATATGACGTACGGTATGCTTTTTATAACGGGTTTGTTAACAAGTATTCATTGCATTAGTATGTGTGGTGCCATAAATCTTATGACAACATTTAATAGGGAAAATAAAATTAACTTGAAGAATCCTATTTTATATAATTTAGGAAGACTACTATCGTATACCCTTTTAGGAGGAATCGTTGGTTTTATTGGTTCTGTTATTAGTGTCAATGAAATCGTTAATGGTTGTCTTATTATTTTTGCTTCTCTTATTATGTTACTTATGTCTTTAAATATGTTAAACATTTTATCATTTAAATGGCCTAGATTTATAAAAATTAAAAAAAATATTAAAACAAACAACGCTTTAATGATTGGTTTATTAAATGGTTTTATGCCATGTGGACCTTTAAGTGCTATGCAAGTTTATGCTTTATCAACGGGTTCATTTATAAAAGGTGCCTTATCAATGTTTTTGTTTTGTTTAGGGACAATTCCCTTAATGTTAGGGGTAGGGATATTATTTAATGTTGTAAAAGGAAGAAAAAGAATCATACTAAATAAAGTAGCTTCTGTTCTTATTTTATTACTATCCTTAGCCATGTTATTTAGAGGCTTAAATACATTAGGTTTAAATTTTAATCTATCAACAAATCATTATGAAAATTATGCAGCCGCTACTATTTATGAAGATTATCAAGAGGTAAAAATTAATTTATCTTATGATAGCTATGGCGATATTTTAGTTCAAAAAGGTAAAAAAGTTCGCTTAATTATCAATGTAGATAAAAAATATTTAACGGGTTGTAATAATGTTGTGGTGATAAGTGAATTTAATATAAAAAAAGAATTAACCGTTGGGGAAAATATCATTGAATTTGTACCAGAAAATACGGGTACTTATTCCATGAATTGTTGGATGAATATGATTACAAATAACATCCAGGTTATTGATGATGAAAACTATTTCGAGGTGAAAGAATGAAAAAAATAATTTTAAGAATAGAAGGTATGACTTGCAGTGCTTGCTCCAATAGTCTTGAAAAATATTTATTAAAACAAAAAGGCATCGAGGACGCTTTAGTAAATTTAGTCATGTCTTCCGCAAGTATAAGTTATGACGACAGTCTTACCGAGGACGATTTAAATTGGTTTGTGAAAGAAGCTGGTTTTAAATCCTTAGGCGTTTATCAAGAACAAGAAGAAAAAGAGTCTCATAAAAAAGTTTACTTTACTATTAATGGTTTACTTGCCTTATTTGTTTTGTATGTTTCTATGTCTCACATGGTTCATTTGCCTGTCATACCTTTTCTAAATATGATGACACATCCTTTAAATTACGCTCTTTGTTTATTTCTATTTAGTTTGTATTTCTTATATTTTGGTAGAGACATTATTATAAGTGGTATCAAAAATATCAAATATAAATCACCTAACATGGATACTCTTGTTATGCTAGGTGTTATGGCAAGTTTCTTATTTAGTACGTTTAACTTAGGAATGATTTTATATGGCAATACAGATTATGTTGAGAATCTATATTTTGAAAGTGTTTGTGTTATTCTTTACTTGATTAAGTTTGGAAGATATATAGATAATATCAGTAAAGAAAAGACGAAAGAAGCCATAAAAGGATTAGTAACCATCACCCCTAATAAAGCATTTCTTTTTAAGGACAATGAAGAAAAAGAAGTATCTATAGACGAGGTAAAAAAAGGTGATATTTTAATAACAAGACCTGGAAATCGTTTTGCTGTAGATGGTGTCGTGGTTAAAGGACTTTCTCATGTTGATGAATCTTTTATCAGTGGGGAATCAACGCCTGTTAAGAAAAGTAAAAATGATAAAGTCGTAGCGGGTTCTATTAATTTAGACGGTGAAATTTTTTATAAAGCTGTAAATATCGGCAAAGATTCTACTATATCAGAAATTGTTAGATTAGTCGTTGAAGCTACTAATACCAAAGCTCCTATTGCACGTATTGCAGATAAAGTAAGTGGTGTTTTTGTTCCGATTGTTATTGTTCTAGCCCTTTTAACATTTATTATTCATTTGTTATTAGGATTTCCTTTTAGCGATTCTATTGTTTATCTTGTCAGTGTTTTGGTTTGTGCTTGTCCTTGTGCATTAGGACTTGCTACTCCTCTTGCCATTGTTGTCAGTGAAGGATTATGTGCTAAAAATGGGATTTTAGTAAAGAAATCAGAGATACTTGAAAATGCTAATAAAGTGGATGTTGTTGTTTTTGATAAAACAGGTACTTTAACTTATGGTAATTTAAGAATTTCTAAAGTGATAAATAAATCCTTTTATTCTGAAGATGATTTATTAAAACTTGTTTCTTCTTTAGAGATGAAATCCACTCATCCTATTGCCGGTGCCTTTAAAACTTATTTAGAAGATAGGACTTTAAAAACAGTAGAAGTTGCAAATTTTAAAAATATTTCTGGAGTAGGATTATCTGGAAAAATAAATGATAAAGAATATTTGTTAGGTAGTCATAAAATTTTAGAACAATATCATATTGATAATGAACTTTTAAGTGATGAAGAAGATTTATCAAAGAACGGTAATAGTATTATTTATGTTATTGAAAATAAAAAGGTTATTGCTCTAATCGGTGTTAAAGATATTATTAGAGATAATGCCAAAGAAGTGGTAAAAAAACTAAAAGAATTAAATAAAGAAGTTATTATGCTAACCGGTGATAATGAAGTGACGGCTAAAATTATTGCTCAAAGTATTGGTATAGAAAAAGTCATCGCTGGAGTATCTCCTAAGGATAAATCAGAAGAAATAAAAAAATTAAAAGCTAAAAATCTAAAAGTGATGATGGTGGGAGATGGTATCAATGACGCGCCAAGTTTATCCATTGCCGATATCGGGGTTAGTTTAAATTCTGCTATTGATATCGCGGCAGATTCCGCGGATGTTATTTTGATGAGAAATGATTTAAATTCTATTTATCATTTATTTGATATTAGTCAAAAAACGTTGCATAATATAAAATGCAATTTGTTCTGGGCATTTTTCTATAATGCTTGCATGATACCTATTGCATGTGGCTTATTTGAATTTATAGGGGTTAGAATGAACCCGATGATTGCGGGTCTTGCTATGACTTTATCTAGTTTTACTGTTATAATAAATGCTTTAAGATTGAAAAAATGGAAAGGAAAATAAAATATGTTTCATAAAAAGATTAAAAAAATGGTTACGATTGAAGGTATGATGTGTAATCATTGCAAAAATAAAGTAGAAAGTTCTTTATTAGAATTAGAAAATGTGACAAAGGTTAAAGTGAATTTAGCAAATAAAACAGCTGAAATTTATTCAAATGAAGTGATTAATGATGAAGATATTAAAAAAGTTATCACGGGTCTTGGTTATCAAGTAACTCATATTGAAGGAAAATAACTATGAAAAGAATAAGTGTTCTTTTAATATTGTTTACTTTTACTTTTTCTTTAACCGGATGTAATAAAAAAGAAACAGAGATAGCTAATGAAGAAAAAGTTCCCGCAAGATTAAGGACGATAACTGGCGAGGTGGTTTCTGCCACCTTAAATGAAGAAGGTAATATCATCATTAAAGAAAGTGATATTTCTGAAAATGCTAGGTATATTAGTTATGAATATGAGGGAATAACTATTGGCCTTCTAGCTGTTCGGGATTCCAAGGGAGAAGTGAAAGTCGTTGTTAATACTTGTCAATCTTGTGGAGGAGCACCGTACGCTTATTTTGTTCAAGTAAGAAATAAAATCCAATGTCAAAACTGTGGTAGTTTATTTGCTGTTGATGATTTAGATAATTTAATCGATGATGGCTGTAATCCGATTGCTGTAGAAGATAAAAAAGAAGAAAATGCTATCATCACTATAGGTACTAAACAACTAAAGGAATTAAAAGATAAGTTTGAAAATTGGAAAGGTCCGAAAGCTTAGCTTAAAGGCCTTTTGTTTTTTATAAAAATTAATGGTTAGGGGGGAAAACAATGGGATATTTAGATGGTTATATTTTAGAAGTAAAAAAATACGTTGAAATACATCCTGATATCACAGAACTGGAACTTATAAGATATGTTTATTTAACTCTTGGTTTAAGATTATCATTTGATGAAAAATTCTTGCCATTTGGAAATAGTAAGACAAGACAAAATATGTATAAGTATCACTGTCAATCTAAACTTGATTTGGAAGAATGTATGAAAACAAATAAAGTTATTTGCAAGTCATGTGCTCATATTCTAGAGTATGTTTTAAAGCAGTTTGATGTTGATATTAAAACGGTAGTTGATGAAGATGATACAAGAAAATGTCCTCATGTTTACAATGTTATCAAACAAAAAGATGGTAGAACTTATGTTGTAGATCTTCAAGAAGATCTTTATAATATTCAATCTCATTATTTTACTAGAAATTTTGGAATTGATTCAATTAAAGAAATGAATCCAGTTATTTCGAGATTAGAATTAGAACAAATAGATAGAAAATTAGGGTTTCTTTTTGATAGTCGTTATTATGCTGATGAGTATTTATATTTAATAAAACTTATTGCTGATTCTATTTCAGATTTCAAAGAAAAAACACAATTTATTTTGGAAAATATTGACGTTTATCCTTTAGATAATATGGGTTATACTGATATAGAATGGCATCATAAAACAATATTGGAGTACTTTTTTAATAAAAATGATTTTGATTATCAAAAATCAACAGGAAAAATTAGAATAATAGATTGTTATAAAGATATAAATGGTATTCGAAAATATATTCTTTGTATCTCTGTTCAAAATGGCCAAGAAACAGACATTTATTTATATAATAGAAAACAATCAAGATATTGTAAATTGGATATTAATAACTTTGCTAAAGCTTTGAAAAATGGATTAATTATGCATAATTGTTCAGTACCTAATTTGAAAAGAACTTTAAAAAAAATTTGTTGATCTCAACTTGATTTTTAGTGTACTCAACTCCTAGTTGATTTATTTAATTTTGAAAATATTTATAATGATAACTAGGAGGTAGAAAAAATGAAAAAAAGATTATTTTTAGTTTTATTAATGGTGGGAGTTATAAGTTTATCTGCTTGTGGTATAAAAGAAAAGAATATAAGTGACTCTCAAAAATTCAAGGAAGAATATGAAAGCTTTAATGGAGAACAAAATGATTATTTTGAATATCGAAATTTATCTATAACGGAAGAAAATCCTATTATTTATTCTAGTGCCGAAGACATTGTTCAAAAAATTGAAAATAATGAAACTTTTATAGTTTATTTTGGTGATCCGGAGTGTCCTTGGTGTCGAAGTATTATCGAGCAAGCTATAAATTCAGCAAATGAGAATGGAATTTCTAAAATTTATTATGTACGTATATGGAATGGTTTTCATAACGAAATATTAAGAGATGTTTATGAATTAGATCAAGATAGTCCTGTTTTGAAAGAAAAAGGCACGGATTCTTATTATAAGCTATTAAAATATTTTGATAAACTTTTGAAAGATTATACGTTAACTAATAAAAATAATAAGACGATTCAGGTTAATGAAAAAAGGATTTTGGCACCAAGTTTTATATATGTCAAGTCCGGCAATCCTGAACAACTCGTCGATGGAATATCAAAAAAACAAGAAAATTATAATGCAAATTTAACAGAAGAAATACTTTCTGAAGAAAAAGAAATATTTGATAACTTTTATCAAAATACAAAGGTATGTTCAGATAAATGTTAATAATTAAAAGTAGTGAAATGTATTAAATAAATTATTCTATTTATTTAACAATAACTACTTTTTTTCATACAATACTTTAGGTGATAAATATGGCTAAAAAAATTGTGATTGACGCAGGTCATGGTGGAGATGACCCTGGAACAAGTGCCAATGGTATTATAGAAAAAAATAAAACATTAGAGATAAGTAATTATTTACATAAAAGATTTGACGATCTTGGTATTGAAAATAGTATGACAAGAACAGATGATAGTACTTTAGGTCCAAAAGATAGACCCATTAAAGCTCAAAGTTTTTATGGCAATGGTAATGATGTTTTACTTATATCAAACCACATTAATGCCGGTGGTGGTGATGGTGCGGAAATTATTTATGCTTTAAGAAATAGTGATAAACTTGCTAAGACTATTGCCGATGAATTTGTCCGTTCTGGGCAAAATGTTCGTAAGTATTATCAAAGAAGATTGCCAAGTGATCCCTCTAAAGATTATTACTATATTTTAAGAGATACTCCTAATAATGAATCTATTATTGTTGAATATGGTTTTGCGGACAGTACGGGTGATGATGTTAATCTATTAAAAAATGATTGGCAAGAATTGGCAGAAGCTGTTGTAAGAGGAGTTGCTAATTACTTAGGGGTTACTTATACACCAAGTAGTGGTTCAGCTAATACTTATGTTGTCAAAAAAGGAGATACTTTATGGACGATTGCTAGAAAATATGGGGTAACAGTTTCAGAATTAAAAGAAAAAAATAATTTAACAAGTAACAGTTTATCTATTAATCAAGTTTTACTTATCCCAACTAAAAACGAAGATAATGAAAGTACATACGTCGTTCAAAAAGGCGATAATCTTTATAGTATTGCTAATCGTTTTAATCTAACGGTTAATGAATTAAAAGCATTAAATAACCTTACAAGTGACTTTTTAAGCATAGGTCAAGTTCTAAAGGTTAAACAAAATAGTACGACTTCTTCAGGTGATACTTACGTTGTAAAACAAGGTGATAATTTATATCAGATAGCTTTAAAAAATAATATAAGTGTTGATGAACTTAAAGCATATAATAATTTAACGAATAATCTTTTAAGTGTAGGACAAGTTCTTAAAATTCCAACTAATACCGAGACTACTATTTATACGGTTCAAAAGGGCGATAATCTTTATTCTATAGCAAGGACGTACAATACTACAGTTGAGGCAATAAAAGAACAAAATAATTTAACAAGTAATTTATTAAGCATTGGCCAAAAACTCATAATACCATAAAAAAACAGTTCAGTTGAGCTGTTTTTTTCAATCATTAATTATAAATTTCACTGCATTGACCTTTTTGAGGATTATAAAAACAATGTCCTTTATAACTACCGGCAAGTGGTTGGGTATACCAAGTGGATTTACAACTTTCATTTTTAGATGGAGCATAGAACCATAAAGCGTGTGTAGCAGGATAATAATATTCTCCTTTTAAAATTCTTTCAGCTAAATTTTTTTCTAAAGTCGTGGGGCTTGCTTGAAATAAAGAACTATTTGTGCCAACAAATTGATTAGGTTGATAAATGGCATCATATATCGTATTGATGTTTTTAAAAGTGTAGCAATTTGCCAAAGCTCTATTAACAACGACATTTCCAACCATAAGCATACCAAGGTCACCTTCAGCTAATGCTTCAGCCCTCATAATTCTGGCTAGTAATTCTTTTTCTTTGGTTGTATATTCAATAATCATAATAATCACCTAAAATAGTGTATGTAAAATTTTCTTAATTGTTTTTATATGATATACTACATGTATAAAATGATAATCGAAAAGAGGAGAAAAATTTGAAAATACAAATAATTGGTTCAGGAAGCATGTGGACAAAATTTAATAGTGCTTGTTATCTTATTAACGATGAAATTATGGTTGATTTTCCTAATGGTACCTGTAAGTATTTATATCGTTTAGGAATTAATCCTATAAATATTAATCATATTTTATTGACGCATTTTCATGGAGATCATTATTTTGACGTTCCTTTTTGGTTACTTCATAAAATAAAAAAATCTGATAACAATATAAATATTTATTGTTCTAAAGATGGAAAAAAGAAGATACACCAAATAAGTAAGCTTTCTTTTCCACAGTCTTTTAAAAATACATTAAATAAAATTAATTATTGTTTTAAGAAAAATTTTTCAATTAATGATTTACAAATATCTAAAGTTTTAGTGGATCACGGTAGAATGAAACCAGCTTTTGGTTATATTATTAATTGTAAAAATGTCTTTGTTGGTTTTACGGGTGATACTGCTTTTTGTGATTCTGTTTTACAAATGGCTCATAAATGTAAATATCTATTTTGTGATTGTATGTTAGATATAGGAAGTAAGTCTCATCAAGGAATTGATAATTTGGAGTACCTATCTTCTGAATATCCAAATTGTACTTTTGTAGTAAGCCACTTAGAAGATACCACGAGAGAAAAACTTATGAAGTTAAATTATCCTAATATCATAGTCCCTTCTGATGGTGAAATAATTAATATAGAATAAAGGAGTAAGCATATGAGTATTGAAAATATTGTTTTGGTAAGAGCAACCAATATTATCCCGTTTGATGGAGTTGTGAAACCTTTAAGTAACGTTTGTTATCTGACTAAAAATATTGGGCTTCCTTTTTCAGGAATGCTAAGCGACTTTTTACTTGAAACTGGTATAATCCCTAAGTTAGATTATAGTAAAATGTTTGACGAAAATTATTATGATAGTTATGTTGCCTCTTCCTCAGAAATTTTAAAAGATTATTTACCGTATGTTTCTGATTATAATTCCATGGTTTTATTTTCCTTAAATGGTTTATGTCCTGATGATAACGAACATGGTTTTGGAAACAATACCTTTTCAAACAAAAAATGTGCTATTATTGAACCACTTAAATATCATATTAATGAAGCTGTTTCGTTAGTTCCAACCGATACAGCTATTAAAGGGGATATTTTTTTATCTGAAGAAGCCATCTTATTAATAGAAAAAGAATACTATGAAACTTTAGGTGAAGAAGAAATAAAAAAACTTAATCAGTTAGATATGACGTTAAATTTATTTACAGGTTCTTTAAAAGAAGCTATTAAATTAACTTTAACAAATACAGATAAATATAATTTTGAAACATTAAGTTTATCAGAAAGTACAGGCGGCGTTATGTCTTCAAAGACAAGTGAGGAGTTTAAAAGAACGATAAAAGACACTATTCAAACTTATCAATTGTCTTATAAAAAATATTATAACTTAATAACTTCTGTGGATAAGACGATTATCAATTATGATAAGGTTTGTGATGAATATAAAAATATGCTTACTGTTCAAAATTATTTTATGACACTTTTTTTACAAGAATTGCTAGTTAAAATGGGTGCTTCGCAACCAATGATAGATGAAGTACCAAACAATTTATATAATAAAATTTATCTTTCAAAAGTAGTAGAGAGTATAAAAGAATATGGTATTGATAATTATAAAAACTTTGTGGATAACTATAATTTAGTTTTGAAAGAAAAACAGGAGAAGAAAGAATTAATGACTCCTCAAGAAATTATTGCTACGAATTCTTATCGTTTGAAATAAATGAGGCAAGTGGAAACTCTAAAAAAATACTAGAAATATCCTAGTAGGTATGTTATAATGAACTTGCTTTTGAATTTTAGAGGCGTGGTATAATGGTAGCATAGGAGTCTCCAAAACTTTTGATGGGAGTTCGATTCTCTCCGCCTCTGCCAGATGTAATAAACTCCGATGTGGAGTTAATAAATTAAAATACGGATGAAAGAAATTTTTCCGTATTTTTTTATAAAAAAGAATTAAGGAGAATTATAAATGGGAAAAAATGTATTAATGATATCATCATCTATGAGTGTTACAAAAAGCACAAAGAAGTTATGTGAACAATTTAAAAAGGGAGCTGAAGAATCTTTAAATCATGTAGAACTTATAGAGTTAAAAGGCAAAAAAATAAATTTTTGCTTTGGATGTAATGCATGTCAGAAAAATGGTGGAACATGTATTCAAAAAGATGATGTTTCTGAAATATTAGAAAAAATGATTCAAGCTGATGTCATTGTTTTAGCAAGTCCTGTATATTTTTATTCAATAGCTGGTCAAATGAAGACACTTATCGATAGGACTTACGCCAAATACAATTTATTAAATAATAAAGAATTCTATTTTATTTTGACTTGTGCGGCGCCTTATGAAGAACCTTATAAAAATGATTTAGATGTAGCGATTGCTTCTTTGAGAGGTTTTATAAAATGTTTACCAAATGCTGTAGAAAAAGGTGTTATTGTCGGTGGTAATATGGCTTCTCAAAAAATAGAAGAAACCAGTGCTTATCAAGAGGCATACCATTTAGGTAAAAAAATATAAAATAACTATTTAGATACCATTATCATAATTAAAATAGATTGACAAACCATTTCTTTTATGCGAGAATTGAGGTGCATTTGGGAGTTATGTAACTCCGTTATAAAAAAGTGTTGAATGTAGGAGTAGTTATTTATCCTGTTTTAAAGAGAGATGAGAGATGGTGGAACTCATTAGCAGAAAATAATGAAAAAAGCTACAGGAGCTTAATCGGGTAGTTTCGATAAAAACTTTAAAGAGCATATTAAAACAATATGAACTAAGGTGGTACCGCGGATTTAACAGTTAATTCGTCCTTAAAGGATGAGTAACTGTTTTTTTATGGAAAGAGGGAAAAGTATGAGAGAATTAACAGAACAAGAAAAAGTAAGAAGAGAAAAGTTAAGTGAAATAGCTAAAGTATGTAATCCTTATCCAGATAGTTTTAAAAGAACACATACTTTAAAAGAAGCTAAAATGCTAGATGATGGTACAACAGATGTTAGTGTTTGTGGTCGTATTATCTTTATGCGTAAAATGGGAAAATTATCATTTGTGCGTATTAGAGAATTAGAAGGTGACTTACAATTAGAACTAAAAGTTGATGAACTTGGTGAAGAAAAGTATGATTTCTTTAAAAAATTAATTGACTCTGGTGATTTTATTGGTGCAACTGGAGAAATCTTTACTACTCAAACAGGTGAAAAAACTTTACGTGTTAAAGACTATCAATTTTTAGGTAAAGCCTTAAGACCATTACCAGAAAAGTTTCATGGTCTACAAGACACTGAACTTAAATATCGTAACCGTTATGTCGATTTAATTATGAATCAAGAATCACGTAATGTTTTCTTAGGACGTAGTAAATTTTATGCTTTTTTACATCGTTATTTAGGAGAAAATGGCTTCTTAGAAGTAGAAACTCCGATTATGCAAACTGCGGTAAGTGGTGCGGCTGCGAAACCATTTTTTACACATCACAATGCATTAAATTTAGATATGAATTTAAGAATTGCTCCAGAAACTTATTTGAAACAATGTATTGCTGCTGGCTTTGACCGTGTTTATGAAGTAGCAAAATGTTTCCGTAATGAAGGAATGGATACTGAGCATCTTCAAGAATTTACTCAGGTAGAATGGTATGTTGCATACTGGAATTTTGAAGATACTATTGTTTTCTTCCAAGACTTTATAAAAAATGCTTTATTAGAACTTGTTGGTACTACCACAATTAATTATCGTGGTAACGAATTATCTTTTGATGGTAACTGGGAAAGAATAAACTATATTGAAGCCATGAAAGAATTATTAGGTAATGATTTCTTAGACATTGAAGAACCTGAAAAATTAAAAGAACTTGTTGTAAATAAAGGCTTATTTACGATGGAGGATTTAAATGAATATAAATCTATTAGTCAAATTATTGACTTTGTTTATAAGAAGAAAATAAGAGCTAATATTGTTGGACCAACGATTCTTTATAATTATCCAGCTGTTTTAAAACCACTTGCTAGAAGAAATGATGAAGACAAAAATGCAGTTGATGTTTTCCAAGTTGTTGTTTGCGGTACAGAAATTTGTAATGCTTATTCTGAATTAGTTGACCCAGAAATACAAAGAGCTAATTTTGAAGAACAAGCTAAAGCTAAGAGCCAAGGTGATGATGAAACCATGGAACTTGATGAAGACTTTATGGGGGCTATGGAACAAGGAATGCCACCTATCTCTGGTTTAGGCTTTGGTATTGACCGTTTAATGATGCTTATTTATAATCAAGAATCTATTCGTGATGTGGTTTTATTCCCAACTATGAAAAAAGGAAATACAAATAATAAAGAATCTGTGATTAAAACTAATTCTATAAAAGAAGAATTAAAAACAGATTTCAGTCATGTTGTCATTGAACCATTATTTAAAGACTATGTTGATTTTGAAAACTTCAGTGCTTGTGATTTTAGAGCTGTTAAAGTTAAAGACTGTGTGGCTGTTCCTAAGAGTAAAAAATTATTACAATTTACACTTGATGATGGAACAGGCGTTGATAGAACTATTTTAAGTGGAATTCATGCTTATTATGAACCAGAAGAATTAATAGGTTCTACTTTAATTGCTATTTTAAATCTACCTCCAAGAGCGATGATGGGGATATCTTCTTGTGGAATGCTTCTTTCTTGTGTTCATGAAGAAAATGGCGAAGAAAAGTTAAACTTAATTCAAATTGATAATAATATTCCAGCAGGAGCTAAATTATATTAGTTTTAGAAGAGCTATTTTTGGTAGCTCTTTTTTCGTATGGTTCATTTTTTAATAAAATATATTAAAGACACCTTAAAATCGTTCTTTTTAAGGCTAAACTATAACCTGCAGTCAATGTTATCGTTCTTTTATCTTCGATACAATTAAACTGGGTGTTGTGAATGAATCATTATGATAAAATGCTTAATTTAGCAAATAATATTAAAAGATATCGTTTAGAAAAAGGACTTACACAAGAAGCCTTTGCAGAAATGATAAATAAAACGGCTAATTATGTTAGCCAATTAGAGAATGCACATAAAGGAATTCAACTTAGAACCGTATTTGATATCGCGGATGCTTTAGAAGTTCCTGTTAAAGAATTATTTAACGAATGTGACCCAGTTGAGGGTAAAATTACAAAATACAAGAAGGTTCATCATTAATCTTCTTTTTTTTCACAGAAATTTCACCAAACGACTTCTTAAAAGGACTTTAAAATGCTAACTTTTGTGCTATAATTTAAATGGAGGAGGATTAGGATGAAGAAAATGTCTAAAGAACATGATCTTGTAAAAATCATTGGCATTATGTTACTTCTTGTTGTTGTTTTATCTTGGATTATTCCTACAGGAACTTTTTCAAGTGGCGCAACATTCACAGAAGGTGAAATGGGACGTTTAGGACTAGCTCATTTATTCTATGGGTTTAGTTATGCCATTCAAAACTATGCCATTCAAATCGGATTTTTACTAATGGTTGGAGTTTTTTATGGAGTCGTATCTAAAACAGAAGGTTATAAAGAATTTGTTAATCGTTTAGCAAACATCTTTAAAGGAAAAGAAATCATTGTAAGTTTAATTATTTCTTTTGTTATTGTTTTACTTACATCTGTTTTAAATAATACTTTTGTATTAATTGTGTTTATGCCTGTTTTAATTACTATACTTCGTAAATTAGGACTAGACAAAATAAGCTCTTTTGCGATTACGTTTGGTTCTATGTTAGTAGGTGTTTTAGGCGCTACTATTGGTACAGAAGGATTAGATGCTTTCATTAACTATATTGGTTACGGAGGATCTGAGGTTACTTTAACAACCGAACTTGGTATTCGTATTGGTATTGCTTTCTTAGCTTATGCAGTATATAGTTTCTTTAATTATTTATATATTAAAAAACTAGTTCCTGCTAAAGATAGCAGTGAGGAAGAAAAAGATGATGCATTCTATGTAGAAGATTCTAAAAAGAAAGGAAAAACAAATATTTGGCCAGTTGCATTAATGTTTGGTGTTTTATTTGTTTTAGCTGTTTTAGGATTTGTTTACTGGAATAAATCAACTGGTTCTGGTACAAAAATCTTTGGTCTTGAGATTTTTGATAATTTCTTTGAATGGATTGAAGATATTAAAATAGGTGATGTGGCTATTATCTCTTCTTTATTTGGCGGAGAAGCCTTACCTAACATGTCTGCTAAATTATTCCCAGAATTTGGTAGTTGGTATTTATTTACTTATTCTATTTTCTTAGCTATTATTGTTCTTATTGTTAAATTTGCTTCTAAAATGAAATTTAATGATATGTTAACAAATGCTTATGAAGGAATTAAAGTAATGATTAAACCTACTTTATTCTTAATTTTAGCTTACATGATGTTTGTACTATTATATTGGTCTCCAATACTTACAACCATTTTAAACGAAGTTGGTAAATTAAGCAGTTCATTTAATCCATTTGTTGTTTCTTTACAAGCATTTATTGCATCAATCTTTAATACTGATTTTGCTTATATCGGTTATTCATTAAGTTATGCTATTGGAAGCTTTACAGGAACTGAAGGAAATATTGCTTTCTTAATCTACACAACTATTTATGGTCTAGTTCAATTTGTAACTCCTATAAGTGTTTTCTTATTATTTGGTCTTTCTTATATGGATATTCCATACAAGAAATGGCTTGGATATATTTGGAAATTCTTTGCAGTTATGTTAGCTAGTTTACTTATTATCTTTGCCATTTTATGGTTGATATAAAAAATAACAAATAGGCTCTTGCTTATTTGTTATTTTTTTTGTAATATACCTTTCGGAGGGATATATTATGGAATATAAAAAATTAGATAATGATCATTATGTAATACGTATTAATAAGGGTGAAGAAGTTGTAGAGCAATTAAAAATCTTTGCCACTAACGAAAATGTTTTAACAGGTGAAATTACTGGTATTGGTGCTAGTAATAAAGTTGAAATTGGTTTATTTAATACAGAAACTAAAGAATATAAAACAACGGTCAAAGAAGGAATGTTTGAAGTTACTTCTTTATTAGGAAATATTTCTAGAAAAGATGGTGAAGTTTATCTTCATTGCCATATTAACTTTGCTGATGCTTCATTAAATACATTTGGAGGTCATCTTGTAAAATGTTATATTTCAGCAACTTGTGAAATTATTGTTACTGTTATTCATGGAGAAGTTGGTCGCCGTTTTGATGAAGAAATTGGTTTAAACTTATTTCAATTTTAATGAAAATGAATAAATAATGAAAAAAGTCCTCATAACATTCATAGAATGATTAAGGAGGATTTTTTTATGTTTGAAAATTTTGGCATAGAAGTTTCAATTATCTTAAAAAATGCAGAAAAAGAACGTTATAATTTAAGACACCCTTATGTGGGAACAGAACACTTATTATTATCTTTACTTAAATATGATGAAGATATTGCGAGTCTTCTTCAAAAATATAATATTACCTATGATCTATTTAAAGAAGAACTCATTAATACCATCGGTATGGCAAGTCGCACTCAAGAACTAAACCTTTATACTCCAATGCTTCGTGATGTATTAGAACTTGCTTTACTGGACGCGACAGAGAAAAGTAAGAAAAACGTTACTCCAAAACACCTTTTAAAAGCATTGATTGACGAAGAAGAAGGAATTGCCTATCGTCTTTTAGAACGTATGGATGTACCTTTTGATGAAGTATACAGCTATTTAAAAAAAGAAACTCTTTCTAAAGAAAGCAAAAAAAACTTGGAAATTTATAAAGTTGGTTTACGAATGAATGAAATGGTTAATAAAAATGAAAAAGTTGTTGGTCGCGATAAAGAAATGAAACTTCTTTTGGAAACCCTTTTACGAAGACAAAAAAATAATCCTTTATTAATAGGAAAAGCGGGAGTAGGTAAAACAGCCTTAGTAGAAGAACTTGTAAGAAGAATAAAAAAGAAAGAAGTTCCTGAGGAATTACAAAATTATGAAGTGATTGCCTTAGAAATGGGAACTTTAGTTGCAGGAACAAAGTATCGTGGTGAATTTGAAGAACGTCTTCAAAAAATAATCAAAGAAGTAATGAATGAAGGAAATATTATTTTATTTATTGATGAGATACATACGATGGAAAATGCGGGTGGAGCCGAAGGTGCTATTGCAGCTTCCGACATTTTAAAACCATATCTAGCAAGAGGAGACTTAAAAATTATAGGCGCGACAACAATTGAAGAATATCACACTTACTTAGAAAAAGATAAAGCTTTAGATAGAAGATTCGAACACATTTTATTAGAAGAACCTAATGAAGAAAATATGAAAATTATTTTAAAAGCGGTCACACCTTGTTTTGAAAATCATTATCACATTAAAATCTCTAATCAAAATATCAATGACTTTTATGATTTAGCCAACGAATATCTTTTTGATAAATGTAATCCTGATAAAACAATTGAACTTATTGACTCTGTATGCTCTAAAGTGAAACTTAAAAATTCATTTAAGAAAAAAGATACCAACGATTTAGAACTTACCCGTAAAAGAAAAGAAGCCTATTTAAAAAAAGGTGACTTTGAAAACGCGATAAAAGAGGCTAATTTAGAAAGTGAAATTAAAGAAAATTTAGGAAAAAATAAGTGTTCCCAATTTTTAAAAGTGACTAAAGATGATATTTTAGATGTCATTGAAGCTAAAACACATCGAAATATTAAAGAAAGTAAAAAAGAAATCAAAAATCGATTACAAAAAAATCTTTTTGCTAACCTATTAGGACAAGATAAAGTCTTAAATGAATTATTAGAAAATTTAAATTTAAATAAACGAATACCTCAAAGTTTTTTACTTTTGGGACCTAGTGGGGTTGGTAAAACACAAACCGTTAAAATTGTGAGTGAAACTTTACAGACGAAGCTTTTACGAATTGATATGAGTGAATATATGAGTAAAGAAAGTATTAATAAATTAATTGGTGCTCCGTCCGGATATGTTGGCTATAACGAGCCTTATGTTTTTGAAAGTTTAAAATGTGAACCTAATGCGACCATTTTATTTGATGAAATAGAAAAAGCCCATCCTGCTGTATTAAACTTACTTTTACAAATTTTGGATGAAGGATTTATAACGGATAATAAAGGAAATAAAATAAGTTTTAATCATACTCTTATCTTTTTAACAAGCAATATAATAGGAAAGCAAAAAGTTGGTTTTTCTAAAGTCACAGAAACATCTTTAGACGGTCTTTTATCTCGTGAACTTTTAGGACGTATTGATAAAGTCCTTGTCTATGACCATATTTCGTCATCGGTTGCGGAAGAATATATTAAAAAGGAACTTAAAAATAAAAATATTAGCAGCGATGAAATTTTAAAGGAAGCTAATTTAGAAAAATATGGCATGCGAGAAATTAAACATCTTGTTTCCAAATATAATCGTAAGGAAGAACTTACCACGTTGTAGTTCTTTCTTTTTATGTATAATTTCTATATAATAAGGAAAGGAGGATGAAAAATGAAGATAAATAAATTAGTTGTGGGTGAGTTACATGAAAACTGTTATATTCTCACAAATGAAAAGAATGAAGCCTTGGTTATAGACCCTGGCGATGAAAGTGAGAAAATTTTATCTTTTTTAAGAACATATCATGTTGTTGGTGTTTTGGTAACTCATCATCATTTTGACCATGTCGGTGCCCTAAATACTTTACTAGAACATTATGGGTTAAAAGAGAACGAAGTAAATGGAGACTTTTCCTTTAGGAAAATTAAAACTCCGGGGCATACTATGGATTCCTATTCTTACTATTTTGAAAATGATAATGTCATTTTTGTAGGAGATTTTATTTTTGCAGGCACCATTGGACGTACGGACTTAGGTGGTAGTAATAAAGAGATGAAAAAATCTTTAGAAAGTTTTATAACGACCTTCCCATTAGATGTTACAATTTATCCAGGTCATGGAAAAAGTACAACTTTAAAAGAAGAAGTGGGCAATTTAAAAGAGATTATATCTTATTTATAAATCATGCTTTAAAGCCTTTAAAATAGGGCTTTTATTTTTTTGAAAAAAGTGAAAAAAAGGCTTGCTTTTTAATAACCTATAAAGTATAATCTACTTTGTATGACGGCAGGGATGTGTGAAGTTACTGATACACTTGGCAGCGTTGCTAATTGTTTTAGAGAATTTGCACGGAGCAAGTCTATACAAGATATAGGCGAAAGGAGGGCATATGTTATGTCAAAAAGTAAAGTTCGTATCAACCTTAAAGCTTTTGACGCTAATGTTTTAGATTTAGCAGCTGGTAAAATCGTTGATACCGTTAAAAGACTAGGAGGAACTGTTAAAGGACCTGTACCTCTTCCAACTGAAATCGAAAGAGTTACTGTTTTAAGAGCAGTTCACAAATACAAAGACTCTCGTGAACAATTTGAAAGTCGTACTCACAAGAGACTTATTGATATTGTTGAACCTAGCAAAGAAATCGTTGATGCTTTAACAAGACTTGATTTACCAAGTGGTGTTGATATCAATATTAAATTATAATGAAAGAAAGGAAATATTATGAAAGGAATCTTAGGACGTAAAGTTGGAATGACAAGTGTCTTTTCTAAAGACGGAAAATTAATTCCTGTAACAGTTGTTAGTGTTGAACCTAATACTGTTATGCAAGTTAAAACTTTAGAAACTGATGGATACAATGCTATTCAACTTGGCGTAGTTGACAAAAAAGAAAAAAATTCCAGTCGTGCAAGTGTTGGACACGCTAAAAAAGCAAACACTGCTCCTAAGCGCTTCTTGAAAGAAATCCGTGAAATGGAAGGAACTTATCAAGTTGGAGATAAAATAAGCGCAGATTTATTCGAACTTGGTGATGTTGTCGATGTAACTGGTACATCTAAAGGTAAAGGATTTGCTGGTACTATTAAAAGACATGGACAAAGTCGTGGTCCTATGGCCCATGGTTCTCATTACCATCGTGGACCTGGTTCTCTAGGAACAATGCTTCCAAAAAGAGTATTAAAAGGAAAGAACTTACCAGGACATATGGGATGTGAAACAGTTACTGTTCAAAATCTTGAAATCATTGAAGCAAACACTGCTGAAAATTATATTTTAGTAAGTGGAAATATTCCAGGTGCTAAAAACTCATTAGTACTTATTAGAAGTGCTGTTAAAAATTCTCGTAAGAAAAATCCAAAAGAAATCATTTCTTATGAAGAAGAAACTATTGTGGATGAAGTAGTAGAAACAAATGAAGTAGAAACTACTGAAAATGAAACACAAGTAGAATCATAGAAAGGAAATAGCATATGAAAAAAATTGAAGTTAAAAATTTAAATTCAGAAAAAGTACGCGATATCAACTTAAATGATTCTATTTGGACCTCAGAAGTTCATGAAGATTCATTAAAGAAAATGATTCGTTTACAACTTGCTGCTACTCGTCAAGGAACTCATAAAACAAAAAATCGTAGTGAAGTTTCTGGTGGTGGTAGAAAACCTTGGAAACAAAAAGGAACAGGTCGTGCAAGACAAGGTTCTATTCGTGCTACTCAATGGGTAGGCGGAGGAATTGCTCATGGCGTACAACCTCGTGATTATGGTTTCAAAATTAATAAGAAAGAAAGAGCTTTAGCTCTTAGAAGTGCTCTAGCAGATAAATTAAATAACAATAGTGTTGTTGTATTTGAATCTTTAGAGTTACCAAGTTTAAAAACTAAAGACGTTAAAGAACTTATTAGCAAAAATGCTTTAGCTGGTAAAGTTTTATTCGTTACTGGTGATGATTGTGAAAACCTATATATGGCTTGCCGTAATTTAGGATACACATATGTTGTTATGGCTGACGAAATTAACGTTTTAGACATTGTTAATGCTGACACATTAGTTCTTGATGAAAAAGCATTAAAATTAATTGAGGAGGGTACTCGTCATGCGTAATCCAGATATTATTTTAGGCCCAGTAATTACTGAAAAAAGTGTAACAGGTAATCAAAATGGCGTTTATACTTTCAAAGTAGCTAAGTCTGCTACTAAAACACAAATCAAAAGTGAAATTGAAAGACATTTTGGTGTTAAAGTATTAAATGTTAATACATTAAATACAAAACCTAAAGATAGAAGAATCGGTAAATATACTGGTAAAACAAAAACTTATAAGAAAGCAATTGTAACCTTAGCACAAGGTTCATCAATTGAAATGTAGGAGGTAAGAAAGTATGGCAATAAGAAAATATAAACCAACAACTAATGGTCGTCGTGGTATGTCAACACTTATGAATGAAGAACTAACAACTTCAACTCCTACTAAGTCTTTATTATCAAAAAAGACAAAAACAGGTGGACGTAATAACCAAGGAAAATTAACAGTTCGTCATATTGGTGGCGGAGCTAAAAGAAAATATCGTCAAATCGATTTCAAAAGAAATAAAATTGGTATTACAGGACGTGTTGCTACTATTGAATACGATCCAAACCGTAATGCAAATATCGCTTTAATTAATTATTTAGATGGTGAAAAAAGATATATCATCGCTCCTAAAGGATTAAAAGTTGATATGATTATCGAAAATGGTGAACAAGCTGATATCAAAGTTGGTAATGCTCTTCCACTTATGAGTATTCCAGTTGGTACTGTTATTCACTGTATCGAATTAAATCCAGGAAGCGGAGCTAGTCTTTGCCGTAGCGCAGGATCTAGTGCACAAATTCTTGGCCGTGAAGGTAAATATGTTTTAGTTCGTTTACAATCTGGTGAAACAAGAAAAATTCTAGGAAATTGTATGGCTACAATTGGTGTTGTAGGTAACGAAGACTACGAACTTGTTAACATTGGTAAAGCTGGACGTACAAGACATATGGGTGTTAAACCTACTAACCGTGGTTCTGTTATGAACCCTAATGACCATCCACATGGTGGTGGTGAAGGTCGTGCTCCAATTGGACGTAAGAGCCCAATGACTCCATGGGGTAAACCAGCTCTTGGATATAAAACAAGAAAAAATAAGAAAGCTTCTGACAAACTTATTGTTAGTCGTAGAAAGAAATAGGAGGACAAATAATGGCTAGAAGTTTAAAAAAAGGACCTTTTGCTGATGAACATCTACTAAAAAAGGTTGATAAACTAAATGAAAGTAACAAAAAAGAAGTAATTAAAACATATTCTCGTCGTTCTACTATTTTCCCAAGCTTTGTTGGACATACATTTGCTGTTCATAATGGAAAAGATTTTATTCCTGTTTATGTAACAGAAGAAATGGTTGGACACAAATTAGGGGAATTCGCGGCAACACGTAAGTTCGGCGGACATGCAGGTCAGAAGTAGGAGGTATATATGGAAACTTATGCAATTCATAAAAGTGCTATGATAGCTCCTAGAAAGGCACGCATGACTATGGATTTAATCCGTGGTAAAGATGTTGACACTGCTAGAAGAATTCTTAGTACAACAAATACAAAAGCAAGTCGTTTAATCTCTAAAGTATTAGAAAGTGCTGTTGCAAACGCTACTAATAACTTTGGAGCAAACGAAAGTGATTTATTTATCAGCGAATGTATGATTAACCCAGGACCTGTTTATAAAAGAGTTAAATTTGCAAGTCGTGGAAATGTTGATAGAAGAGACAAAAGAACAAGTCATATTATCGTAAAAGTCAGTGATGGCAAAGGAGGCAACAACTAATGGGACAAAAAGTTAATCCAATAGGTTACCGTTTAGGTGTTAATAAAGATTGGCAATCAAAATGGTATAAAAATAGAAATGAATTTGGTAAAACTTTAATGAGCGATATCAAAATTCGTGAATATTTAGAAAAAAATCTTAAAGATGCTGCTGTTGCGTCAGTGACTATTGAAAGAAAGAAAAATCGTTGTGAAGTAACCATCAATACTGCAAAACCAGGCGTTATTATTGGCCGTGGTGGAGAAGATATTGATAAATTACGTAAAGCTTTATCTAAACATGTTGGTGAAGAAGTTTATGTAAACATTCAAGATGTTTCAAAAACTGCTGATTTATGTGCTCAACTTGTTGCAAATAACATTGCTTTACAAATTGAAAACCGTGCACCATTTAGAAGTGCTCAAAAAAGAGCTATTAGAAACACTATGAAAGCTGGAGCTAAAGGTATTAAAACATTAGTTTCAGGAAGATTAGGCGGAGCTGAAATGGCTAGAAGCGAAGGATATACAGAAGGAACTGTTCCTTTACATACTATCCGTGCTGATATTGATTATGCGGAAGCAGAAGCTAATACTACTTATGGTAAAATTGGTGTAAAAGTATGGATTTACAAAGGTGAAATTCTTCCAACTAAAAAAAATGTAAAGGAGAGTGACCAAAATGTTAATGCCAAAAAGAACTAAGTATCGTAAACAACATAGAAGAACTTATGATGGACACGCAAAAGGTAATACTGAATTACATTTTGGTGAATTTGGTTTAATGGCCAAAGAAGGTAATTACGTAAGTGCTCGTCAAATCGAAGCCGCTCGTATTGCTATGACTCGTTACATGAAACGTGGTGGTAAAGTATTTATTAATATTTTCCCTGATATGCCACGTACTAAAAAACCACTTGAAACTCGTCAAGGTAAAGGTAAAGGTAACGTAGAAGAATGGGTAGCAGTAGTTAAAGAAGGAAAAATCATGTTTGAAATTTCTGGTGTTGACGAAGAAATTGCTAGAGAAGCTTTAAGACTTGCTTCTCACAAATTACCTGTTCAATGTAAATTTGTTAAAAAGGAGGGAATCTAATGAAAGCTCTAGAAATTAGACAAATGACTTCTGAAGAAATCGAAAAGAAAATCAAAGAAGGCAAAAGTGAATTATTAAATATGCGTATGCAAAGTGCTAGAGGCGGATTAGAAAAACCTCACAAAATAAGTGCTATGAAAAAAGATATCGCAAGAATGATGACAGTTTTAAAAGAAAGAGAATTAGGAGGTACAAATGAAAACGGAAAGTAGAAAACAAGAATTAGTCGGCAAAGTTGTCAGTGCAGCTAACGACAAAACCATTACCGTTTTAGTTGAAACTCACAAAAGCCATCCATTATATGGAAAACGCGTAAAATATTCTAAAAAATATGCTGCACATGATGAAAAAAATGTAGCTAAAGTTGGAGACACAGTAAGAATTAGAGCAACAAGACCATTATCTAAAACTAAGAGATATGAACTTGTTGAAGTACTAGTTGAAGCTGTAGTATTATAGGAGGTAATCTTATGGTAATGCAAGAATCAAGACTTAAAGTGGCAGATAACACTGGCGCAAGAGAAGTCCTAGTTATCCGTCCTTTAGGCGGATCTAAAAGAAAAACAGCTAATATCGGAGATATTGTTGTTTGTACTGTTAAAAAAGCGATTCCAAATGGAAACTTAAAAAAAGGAAAAGTTGTTAAAGCTGTTATTGTAAGAAGTAAACAAGGTGTTCGTCGTGCTGATGGAAGTTATATTAAATTTGATGACAACGCATGTGTTATCATTAAAGACGATAAAACTCCAGTAGGAACACGTGTATTAGGTCCAGTAGCTAGAGAATTACGTGAAAAAGATTTCATGAAAATTGTTTCTTTAGCAAGTGAAGTTATATAGGAGGTTCAAATGAAAATTAAAGTAAATGATGAAGTTTTAATTATTGCTGGTAAAGATAAAGGAAAAACTGGCAAAGTTACTAAAACCTTAAAGAAAATTGACAAGGTTGTTGTTGAAGGTGTTAACATCGTTAAAAAACATCAAAAACCTAATCAAATGAACCAAGTAGGTGGAATCATTGAAATGGAAGCTCCAATTCATGTTTCTAACGTTAAAAAAATTGAAAAAACTGAACCTAAAAAGAAAGCTAAGAAAGATTAAGGTGGGAATTTATGAGTACATATAAAGAATTATATAATAAGGAAATTGTTCCTGCTCTTATGAAAGAATTTAATTACAAGACAGTTATGCAAGTTCCTAAATTAGAAAAAATTGTTATCAACATTGGTGTTGGCGAAGGTCATGCTGATGAAAAGTATATCGAAGCTGCATTAAAAGACTTAGAAGCAATTACTGGTCAAAAAGCAGTTATTACAAAAGCACATAAATCAATCGCTGGATTTAAAATCCGTGAAGGACAACCTATAGGTGTTAAAACAACACTTCGTGGTGAAAAAATGTATATTTTCTTAGAAAAATTAATTCGTGTTGCTCTTCCTCGTGTAAGAGACTTCCGTGGGGTATCAAAAAATGCTTTTGATGGACATGGTAATTATACATTAGGAATTAAAGAACAATTAATTTTCCCAGAAATTGTATACGATAATATTTTAAAAATTCGTGGTATGGATATTGTTATGGTAACAACAGCTAATACAAACGAAGAAGCTAAGGCATTACTTGCAGGATTTAAGATGCCTTTCAAAGGATAGGAGGACACTATGGCAAAAACAAGTTTAAAAGTAAAACAATCACGCATACCTAAGTTTAGCTCTCGTGCTTATACCAGATGTGAACGTTGTGGAAGACCTCATGGTGTTCTACGTAAATATCATTTATGTCGTATTTGCTTCAGAGAACTTGCCAATGAAGGTAAGATTCCTGGCGTAAAGAAAGCAAGTTGGTAGGAGGGTGTACTTATGGTAGCAGATAAAATTGCAGATATGCTTACAAGAATCCGTAATGCAAATCAATTAAAATATGATACAGTTGAAGTTCTTGGTACTAAGATGACTCGTGGCATTGCTGATATTTTAAAAAGAGAAGGTTATATTGCTGATTACGAATATACTGAAAACGTAAACGGTGATAAAATGACAATCACTTTAAAATATGGTGACCGTAAAGAAAGAGTTATTACCGGTTTAAAAAGAATTAGTAAATCTGGTTTACGTGTTTATGCAAAAGTTGATGAAATTCCATACGTTTTAAACGGTTTAGGAATTGCTATTATCTCAACTTCAAAAGGACTTATGACTGATAAAGAAGCAAGAAATGCTAAGTTAGGAGGCGAAGTACTTGCCTATATTTGGTAAGGAAAATCTATGAGTAGAATTGGTAATAGAAAACTTAGTATCCCAACTGGTGTGGAAGTAACTTTAGAAAAAAATCTTTTAACTGTTAAATCAGGAAAAGGTTCATTAGATTTAACTATCGATCCACTTGTTGTTGTAACAATTGGTGAAGGTGTTATTGAAACAAAACCAGCTAACGCTACTCCTCGTGCAAACGTTATGTATGGTACAACAAATTCACTTATTAAAAATATGTTAATTGGTGTATCAGAAGGTTATACAAAAGGATTAGAAATCGTTGGTGTAGGTTATCGTTTCAATGTTTCTGGAAACAAAATAGGTGTTACTGCTGGTTTTTCACATCCAGTAGAAATGGTTTGTCCAGAAGGAATTGAAGTAAAATCAATTAGCAATACAGAAATTGAACTTTCTGGTATTGATAAACAAAAAGTATCTGAATTTGCGGCAAATATTCGTAAATTAAGAAGTCCAGAACCTTATAAAGGAAAAGGAATTCGATATAAAGGCGAACATATCCGTCGTAAAGAAGGAAAGAAAGCGGCTAAGTAGGTGAGAATATGATAAAGAAAGAATCTAAAAATACGGCACGTTTAAGAAGACATGCTAGAGTTCGTAAAACAATTTCTGGTACAAGCGAAATGCCTCGTTTAAACGTTTTCCGTTCTAATAAAGAAATTTATGCTCAAGTTATTGATGATGTAAACGGTATCACTTTAGTTAGCTCTTCATCAAAAGAATTAAAAATCAATGGTGGTAATATCGAAGGCGCAAAAGCTGTAGGTAAAGATATTGCTACAAAATGCAAAGCAAAAAAAATAGAAAAAGTTGTTTTCGATAGAGGTGGATATCTTTATCATGGACGTGTCGCTGCTTTAGCAGACGCTGCACGTGAAAACGGCTTAGAGTTTTAGGAGGGTACAAAATGGCTAGACAAAATATGGATCCAAAGAAAAAATTATTGGAAGAAAAAGTTATTAACCTTAGTCGTGTTACCAAAGTTACAAAAGGTGGAAGACATTTCCGTTTCTCTGCTACTGTCGTTGTTGGTAACCGTAAAGGCCTAGTTGGTATGGGTACTGGAAAAGCTAATGAAGTTAACGATGCTATCGCTAAAGCTTCAAAAGCTGCTAACAAAAATGTTACTCGTGTTGCCCTTCAAGATGCTCGTACCATTCCTCATGAAGCAACTGGTAAAGTTGGACGCGCTGTTGTCTTAATTAAACCTGCTAAAGAAGGTACAGGTGTTATCGCTGGTGGTGCTGCTCGTGCAGTCTTAGAACTTGCTGGTGTTAAAGATATTGTATCAAAAAGTTTAGGCAGCAATACTAAAGTTAATGTTGCTAAAGCTACTTTAGAAGCTTTAAAAAGCGAACGTACTCCTGCAAAAATTGCAGCTTTAAGAGGAAAGAAAGTTGAGGAGTTATAATGAGATTAGAAAGTTTACCTAAAACTAAAGAACTTAAAAATACAAAACGTGTTGGTCGTGGACCTGGGTCTGGAATGGGTAAGACTTCTACTCATGGAGAAAAAGGTCAAAAATCAAGAAGTGGTGTTAGTATCTCAGCTTGGTTCCAAGGTGGACAATCTCCTTTATATAGAAGACTTCCAAAAAGAGGATTTAAAAATACGCGTTTTGAAACAAAATACGCAGTTATTAACTTAAGTGATTTAGATAAATACTTCAATGATGGAGACGTTGTTACTCCAGAAGTATTAAAAGAAAAAGGAATTATTAAAAATCAATTAAATGGAGTTAAAGTTTTAGCAAATGGTACTTTGACAAAAAAATTAACTGTAAAAGCTAATCGTTTTTCAAGTATCGCTGTGACTAAAATTGAAGAGTCTGGTGGAAAAACTGAGGTGATCTAATATGAAAAAAGGGTTATCCAGATTTTTTTCCAAAGACGTCAAAGATCTTAGAAAAAGAATTTTGTTTACGTTACTCGTTTTAGGAATGTACTGTATTGGGTGTGGCATCACAATCGTGTGGGCGACACCTTGGCTTGATTCCTTATATGGATCATTAGGCTTTATGGGTATTTTTAATTTAATGAGTGGTGGGGGTTTTGATAAATTCTCAATCTTTGGTCTTGGTGTAACCCCATATATTAATGCTTCAATTATTACTCAGTTACTCACTATGGATATCATTCCATACTTTAAAGAGTTAAAAGAACAAGGATATGTTGGAAGACAAAAAATTAATCGTATTACAAGATATTTAGGAATTATCCTAGCCTTTATTCAATCTTATGTTTTGACAGTTTTCTTACTTAATGTTAAGGAAGTTGACATGGTTTTAAAAATCACTCTTATTATGAGTGCTGGAACATCTTTCCTACTTTGGTTAGGTGATCAAATTACAAATAAAGGTATTGGTAATGGTCAATCACTACTTATTATGGCCAGTATCGTTTTAAGTCTTCCAGCTGTATTTACAGGAGCTTACAATGCTTTTGTAACCAGCGCTAGTTATGCTTCTTGGTTAGGAATATTATTTTTCATATGTTACCTTATCATGTACTTATTAGTTATTGTTGGTATCGTATGGATTACCTTAGCCGAGAGAAGAATTCCTATTCAATATGCAAATAAAACAGTAAGTGCTTATAAAGCTAAAGAATCTTATTTACCTTTAAAGATAAATTACGCAGGAGTTATGCCTGTCATCTTTGCTTCCATGTTACTTACTATTCCATCTATTATCGTTAACTTAATTGGTAATCAAAGTGCGATTGACTTTGTTAGTAACTATATTTTATATACGTCACCAACAGGTTTTGTGCTTTATATTGCCTTAATCGTTTTCTTCAGTTATTTTTATACCTTCATGGCTATGAATCCTGAAGAAATGAGTAAAGATTTAAATAAAAGTGGTGCTTATATTCCAGGAGTAAGACCTGGTGTAGAAACAACTAAATATATTAATAAAGTTGTTGGAAGACTCACTTTAGTAGGAAGTATCTTTATTGCTGTTTTAGCAGGCTTACCTATTTTAATTTCAAATCTTACAGGATTAAGTCAATCTATCGCGATTGGTGGAACCGGTATCTTAATCGTTGTCGGTGTTGCTATTGAAACGTTCAAACAAATTCAAAGTGGAATGGTTGCCCGTACTTATTCACATAGAAGGATGAAGTAATGAAAAATGTTATTTTTCTTGCTCCTCCTGCTGGTGGTAAGGGCACATTAAGTGATTATTTAATTGATACATTTAACTATGAACATATTTCAACCGGTGATCTTTTACGTGAAGAAGCCAAGAATAATGAAGAGTTAAATGAATTTTTAAAATCAGGTCATCTAGTTTCTGATGACATGATTATGGAAATGGTTGAAAAAAAATTAAAAACTTTGCATAAAGACAGACCATTTATTTTAGATGGTGTGCCAAGAACATTGCAACAAGCCCAAAAACTTGATATAATATTGTCTGGTTTAGAGCATTCTAAGGTTGTTGTTATTTATTTAGATGTAGAAAAGGCGATTTTAATAGACCGTGTAGTAGGTAGACAAATTTGTCCGAAGTGTCATCGCAGCTACAACAGTAGAATAGAAGATTTTAAACCACGTATTGATAATATTTGCGATAATTGCGGTGCAACACTTGTTCACCGTGATGATGACAATCTAGGGTCTTTTATGATTCGTTATCAAGAATATGAGAGCAATACACATCCGGTAGTATCTTTTTATAAAGAAAAAGGAATGTTAGAAGTACTTCAAAATAATGAAGTCGATCAAACAGAGGCTCTCAAAAATTTAAGGAGAATCGTCGATGAACATTAGAAGTGAACGAGAAATAAAATTAATGAAAGAAGCCGGACATATTAATTTTCTAGCTCATAAAGAGATGGAAAAATATATACGTCCTGGTATTACAACTAAAGAATTAGACAAAAAAATCAATGATTTTATTGTAAGTCACGGAGGCATCGCGTCTTGTTACGGCTATGAAGGATTTCCAGGACATGCTTGCATTTGTGTAAATGATGAAGTGGTTCATGGAATTCCTGGTAACCGTCGTTTAAAAGATGGCGATATTGTAAAACTTGATTTTACAGTTCGAAAAGCAGGATATGAGTCAGATATGACCAGAACTTATCTTGTAGGAAATGTCGATGAGAAAGTAAAACAAATGGTTATTGATACTGAACAAGCTTTATATGAAGGTATCAAATGTGTGAAACCAGGTAATCGTATTGGGGACATATCAAACGCTATTGAAACCTATGCTCATGCTCATGGTTTATCTGTTGTAGAAGAACTTGTGGGACATGGAATTGGTACAGATATGCATGAAGAACCTGATGTACCTAATTATGGGGAAGCACATAAAGGTCCCGTTTTAAAAGAAGGAATGGTTTTAGCAATAGAACCAATGCTTAATTTAGGACGTAAAGAAGTCGTTATGTTGGATAACGATTGGACAATTGTGACAGAAGATGAAAGTTTTTCATGTCACTTTGAACATACTGTCTGTGTAACCAAAGATGGGTATGAAATTTTAACAGGAGAATAGAAATTTATGGCGAAAAAAAATGATCGAAAAAGCAATTTACAAAGCAAAGACGTTGTAAAGAACAAACATCAAGTGAATAATACGAAATCCGACAAATTAGAAGTAGAAGGAAAAGTAGTAGATGTCTTAAAAGGCGGAGATTACTTAGTAGAGCTACCAAATGGATATACTGTAGAGGCCTACGTTTCTGGTAAAATGCGAGTTAACATGATTCGTATTCTACCAGGTGATACAGTCACTATTGAACTTTCTCCTTACGATTTAACACGTGGGCGCATTACATGGAATAAAAGATAATGGAGGTAAATTATGAAAGTTAGAGCATCAGTAAAACCAATATGTAAGAAATGTAAAGTAATTAGAAGAAATGGTAAAGTTATGGTTATTTGTGAAAATCCAAAACACAAACAAGTACAAGGAAAGTAGAGGAAAGTTATGGCAAGAATTAAGAATATCGAATTACCAAACGAAAAACATGTATGCATTGGTTTAACTAGTATTTATGGTATTGGTAGACCTTTAGCAAAAACTATTTGTGCAAACGCTGGCGTTCCAGCTGATCGCAAAGTTAAAGATTTAACAGACGAAGATATCCAAGCTCTTCGTAAAGAAATTGATAATCATGTTGTAGAAGGTGATCTACGTCGTGAAGTTCAAATGAACATTAAAGAAAAAATGGAAATTAACTCATATCAAGGAGTTCGTCACAAAAAAGGACTTCCTGTAAGAGGACAAAGAACTAGCAGAAACGCTCGTACAAGAAAAGGTAAGGGTAAAGTTGTTGCTAATAAGAAAAAAGCAGGTAAATAGGAGGTTTTAGATTATGGCATATAATAGAAGAAAAAGAAAAGTTAAGAAAAATATTCCTGAGGCCGTTGCTCATATTAAATCAACATATAATAACACTATCGTAACTATTACAGATAAAGAAGGTAATGTTATTAGTTGGGCAAGTGCTGGTACTATTGGATACAAGGGTTCTAAAAAGAAAACTCCTTTTGCAGCTGGTACAAGTGCTGAAGCTTGTGGTCGTGCCGCTATGGATTGTGGTGTAAAAAAAGTTGAAGTACATGTTAAAGGTTTAGGAGCAGGAAGAGAAAATGCTATTCGTCAATTACAAGCTGTTGGTATTGAAGTAACAAGTATTATTGATGAAACACCAGTTCCTCATAATGGATGCCGTCCACCAAAAAGACCAAGAAATTAGTTCTCGGAAAGGAAAATGATTATGATTAAATTTGAAAAACCAGATTATAAAATTGCGGAATATCAAGATAGTAATCACTATGGTAAGTTTGTATTAGAACCCCTTGAAAGAGGTTTTGGTCACACAATTGGTACTGCTTTAAGAAGAGTTATGTTATCAAGTATGCCTGGATGTGCTATCAATACGATTAAAATCGATGGCGTTTTACATGAATTCCAAAAAATTGATGGTGTTTATGAAGACGTAACAGCTATTGTATTGAACTTTAAAAGTGTTGTTTTAAAAAATCATTCAGAAGAACCAAAAGTAATGCACCTTTCTGCAAATACTCCAGGACCTGTTACAGCAGGAATGATTGAACATGATCAAGATATTGAAATTATTAATCCAGACTTTGTTATTTGTAACTTAGTGGAAGGTGGTAAAATTGATATCGAAATCACATGCAATAATGGTAAAGGTTATGTAGATTCTAAAGAAAATCAAAAACTTTATGCTGAAGATAAACCAGGTGTTATTGCTATTGACTCATTATATTCACCAGTAGAAAGAGTAAACTATGAAGTAGAAGGTGCTCGTGTTGGTCATAATGAAAACTTCGATAAATTAATTATGGAAGTTGAAACAAATGGAAGTATTACTCCAGAGGAATCTATGGCTTTAGCTGGTAAAATTTTGATTGAACATTTCAGTATTGTGGCTGATTTAAATGCCATCAGTGATGTTGCCGGTCTTATGAGTGAAAAGAAAGTTGATACAATTACTAAAACTTTAGAAACACCAATTGAAGAAATTGAATTCTCTGTACGTGCTTATAATTGCTTAAAAAGAGCAGGAATTCATACGGTTCAAGATTTAATCAACAAAAAAGAAGTAGAAGTTACAAAAATCCGTAACTTAGGTAAAAAATCTTTAAAAGAAGTATTAGACAAAGTTGAAGAAATGGGACTTAAGTTCCACGAATAAGGAGGTAAAACGAAATGGCTTATAGAAAATTAGGAAGAGAAACTCGTCAAAGAAGAAGCATTTTAGCAGGACTTTCTAAAACTGTTATCTTAGAAGGTAGTGTTATTACAACAGAAGCAAGAGCTAAAGAAGTTCGTAAATTTGTTGAAAAAATGATTACTTATGGTAAAAGAGGAACATTAGTTTCTAGAAGAAAAGCTTTAGCTTTCTTCCATAATGATAACGAAGTTGTTAGTAAAATCTTTAATGAACTAGCACCTAAATATCAAGACCGTAATGGTGGATATACTCGTATCATTAAAATCAAAGAACGTATTGGCGATGACGCTTTACAAGTTAAATTAGAATTAGTTTAAAAATAGAGATATAAATTCTCTATTTTTTCTTGCTTTTATGATATGAATTCGTTAAAATATAAACTTGCGAAAAGGGAGATACTTATGAAAAAATACTTAAAAGAAAAAGGAAAACAAGCACTTGAATGGGCAAAAATAAGAGAAGATTCTAATATGAATACTCGTTTACAAAAGTTAGCAGAAGATTCTTTAAAAAATATGTTTGATATAAATAAAATGGATCGAAATTATCATAAGCAAAAAAAAGTAATGCGCCATTATGAAGAAGCTATGTGGACGATTCAAAAAAACGAAAGTGCTTTTGAAGAAAATTCAGTTAATAAAGCTATCCTTTACCCATTAAATGATATATTTATGGAAGCATTAGTAGAATTTAACTTATCTTCTTTAGAATCAGGTGAAATAATCGCGTACATAATAAAACAAAATTATGAAATGGTTAGAACAAATAATTTTATTGTTTCAAATTTTGAAGCTGAAAAAAAATATGACGAGCTACTTAATATGACAAATGATACGGATCGAATTTTTTTAAAAATGCTTATTTGCAAGTTAAAAGGGCTTTCTTATACTGATGTTTTAGAAGTAAATGAACAAGAGATAGCTATTTTTGAAGAATATTATAAAAAAGTGACTTCTTCTAAAGAACTTTATAAAAAGGCTTATCATAAATTATTTTCTATTATAAAAAATAATGTTTTATCTCAAAAAGATATAGAGGCCATTAAAATGTTATTAAAAATGGTTCATGTGGATGAAGATAGTATTGAAGATTATCTAACTTATTTAAAAAGTGTACGTAAAACAATTGTAATTACACCAATGGATGTGCCAAAAAAAGAAGAAGTGAAACCTTTATCTCGCAATGAAATAAGAAGAAGACTATCTAAATATTATGATATGAATAAAGAAGAAGTTACTGAAGAGTTTAATTATGCCAATTTTAAAGAAGTTTTAATAGCTTTAAAAAGTCTTAATATGTTGGAAAAAAGAAATAATATTATATTTAAAAAATTAAGTGAAAACGCTCTTTTAAATGAAGAATATTTTGCTTATTTATATCAAAAACTACAATTTCAATATCCTGATAGAGAAGAACTTACTCTTATCAATGAGTATTTAGAAGAATTAAGTATCTGTAATGACGAAGACACATTATTTTGGCAAGAAGAAATTAAAAAAATATTACTTTCTTTAAAAGGAGAATTGGATAAAAGTTTCAAATATGAAAATTTTGTTTTAAAAGTGTCTAAAAATAATAATTAAAAATGAAGAGTGAAAAGATGTAAAAATTTTAAACATCTTTTTTTTAATGCTTTCTTATGGTAATATGTAAGCATAGAGAGTTCAAAAAAGGGTGAAATTATTTATGTTATTTTTAAAGAAAAACAAATTAGTTATTATCGTTTTTACAGTTTTATTACTTTTTACAGGGTATAATGTCTTAGAAACGGTAAACGAATTTAATCATATCTATCGTTCCGAAAATAAATTTCTTGATTTTTGTAGGGAAACACAGGATGAAGAATATAAAGAAGTATGCGAAACAGCCTTAAATAAAGAACCCCTGCATTTAGATTTTTTCTATGCTTTTAGTAATATTATGATATTTGGTTATCGTCATGTTTTCGCTTTTATTAGTTTAATTTCCTTAATTCCTGCTATTTATTATTTTATTAAAATATTTAAAAATAATGTTTTAACTAGTATGTTAACTCGAGAAAAATATAAGGTGGTTTTAAGAAAAATGTTTACAAAATCATATTTAACAAGCTTGATATTTCCGATTATAATAGGCCTTGTATTTATATTTTGTTATTTTTATACAGGAGGTTTTGCTATTACCAATTCCGTAAACGGTACTGGTTGGAGTATTGAAACATTAAGTCACCCTTTTTGGTTTATAACTTTATATCTTGTTAATATTATCATTTGTTCTTTATTGTACGTTAACATCGGCCTATGTATCACAAGAAAATATCATAATTATTTTGTTTCATTAATTCTTTCTTATTTATCCGTTTTAGCCATAGAGCTTTTTCTAGAAATTATTGTTGGAGCTCTTATTATGCCTTATGTTTTCCATACAGGTTACTCTGTGTTAATTTCTATAATGAATCCTCTTTCTTTTACGGATAGCAATGGAATATTTGGAATGATGATATGTCCTATTATTTTTCTTGGTTTATCAGCCATTTTATTATATTTCTTATATAGAGATAAAGAAAAATTAATCATTGATTGTGAAAAAAATAATTAGGAAAAGAGGAAAAAATATGACAATAGAATTTAAAAATGTAACTAAGAAATTTAAGGATATTACCATTTTAAAAGATATTAATTTAGTTTTTGAAAGCGGTAATATTTATGGTTTATTTGGGCGTAATGGATCAGGAAAAAGTGTTTTTTTAAAACTGTTATGTGGTTTTTATACACCTAGTGAAGGAGAGATTCTTTATAACGGTGAAAATTTAAATAAAAAATTAGAGTTTCCTCCTAATACACGAGCTTTAATTGAGAAACCTAACTTTTTTCCTGATTTAACAGGATTTGAAAACTTAAAATTTTTAGCTGAAATTCAAAATAAAATTACCGATAAAGAAATTAATGATACTCTAGAATTTCTGGGTTTAGATAACGAAAAAAATAAAAAATACAGTAAATATTCTTTAGGTATGAAACAAAAACTTGGCATTGCTCAAGTTCTTATGGAAAATCCTGATGTCATTGTTCTAGATGAACCCTTTAATGGAGTTGAAAATGTAACCGTTTTAAAAATAATAGACTATTTAAAAGAAGAAGCTAAAAAAGGAAAATTAATATTTATTAGTACGCATATTATGGAAGATTTAGAAAAATTAACAGACAAAATATATTATTTTGATGATGGTGCCATTAATGAAAAAAAGTAAGCTAAGCTTTGTTTCAAATAACTTAAAAAAAGAACAAGATTTCTTTCTATTTTTTATCATTTTAGTTGGTGTTTTGATACCTACCATATCAGGGGGTAATGATTATAATTTTTGGGTGCGTCTTGATTTTATTTTAAAAAATACTTATTTTCAGTTTCTTTTATTCATAGCTATTTCTTTAAATACTTTTTGGACAACTTCTGAATATTTGAAAAATAAAGAAATTATTATTCGGTTTAAAAATTATAAAAAGGTAATTGAAGTTTTATGTCAAAAACTTATTATTTCAACATTTTACTTATTGTTAATTGGATTCGTTCTTGCGATTTCTGGGGCTTGGGTATTTTCTTTAGGGGACAGGCAAATGATTATAATTGAAAATTATCAAATAAATCTTTCAACATATATTATTTTCTTTATTATTAGAATGACTATGGTAGCACTTTTAGTGAATTTAATTGTCCTTTTAATAAGTTTGAAATTTAAAAAATTAGGTTTTTTAGGTTGTGCTTTTGTCAATGCTCTGTTATTATTTTTACCTATTCCAAGTGATACTTTCATTTCAAGATTTTATGAACTTATTATTCTTCCACATGCCTATTTTATGAATATTTCTTATTCATCTTTTGGTTTAGAAGTTATTTGTTCTTTTATAGAAATCGTTTTTCTCATTTTAACTTATAAACTTCTTTTTTTATTTTTCACCAAAAAGTCTAAAGGAGTGGATTTATGATAAAATTAGAATGGGAAATGATAAAGGATGTTTTTAAGAAAAATAAAATCTGGTTAACCATATATTTAATGTTTATTTTTATAGAAGTTTTAATCATTATGCTAAGACCTATCATGATACCAGTTACAGATCCTGATTTTCTTTCTTTAATAGGACATCCTCTTTATTATGATTATAATACGACAACTATTTTATTAAAAATATTTCAAGTATGTCTCATAATTTATTATAGTTATCAAATAAATTCTTATGAGTATCAATATTCCTTAGAATCTTTTTTACTAAGATTAGATGAGAAAAAATGGATTAAAATTAAATTATTATTTTTAATTATTCTTTTTGGAGCCTTAAAATTTATTTTTATTACATTTTTATATTTCTTTTTTTCATACTATTTTGAATTACAGTTTTCTTACTATTTATACTCTATAATTTATGATTTAAATATTGTTTTATTAACATTAACGGCGACTAATTTCTTAGTTAATTCTAAAATGTGGTTTCTTATGCTTTTGATTATGATTGTTGCTTATTTGAACTTAATTTTCTTCAATGTTTATGTTACTTTAGGAATGATAATTGTTCAATTGTTAGTTAATTTATATTTTTTTAGATTTAAAAAGATTTTAAAATAGTAAATCAAAGATGTAAAAGGCTTTAAACATCTTTTTTTTCATGTTAAAATAAACAAAAGAGAAGAGGAAGTTTATGCAAAAGAAAACAATTCTAACAGGTATTCGTCCAACCGGTAATCTACACTTTGGACATTTATTTGGAGCGGCTCAAAACTGGTTAAAATTACAGGAAGAATATGAATTTTTCTTGGAAATTGCAGATGTTCAAGCTTTAACAGATAACTTTAATAATCCAAGTAAAGTTCGTAAAAATGTTTTTGAATTAACAAGTGATTTATTATCCATTGGTATTGACCCAGAAAAAGTTCATTTATATATTCAATCAGATATTCCCGAAATAGCTGAATTAACTGTTTATTACTCAAATTTAGTAACAATGGCTAGATTATATCGTAACCCTACCGTTAAAACCGAAATTGCTCAAAAAAAAGCTTTATTTGGACAAAATGGGGAAGGTGTTACTTATGGCTTTGTGGGTTATCCTGTAAGTCAAGCAGCTGATATCACAGCATTTAAAGGTGGTCTTATTCCTGTTGGTGAAGATCAGTTACCTCTTATTGAACAGTGTAGAGAAATTGTTCGTAAGTTTAATCATATTTATGGCGAAACTTTATTAGAACCAGAACCCATGCTTTCTAAAACTCCACGTATTAAGGGACTAGATGGCAATGAAAAAATGGGTAAAAGTTTAGGAAACGCTCTTTATCTAGTAGATGATGAAGAAACCATTTCTAAAAAGATTATGGGAGCTTTAACCGATACGAATAAAGTCAAAAAAGATGATCCAGCTGATCCAGAAAAATGTATGGTTTACTATTATCATAAGTTAATCCAAAATGAAAATTTAGAAACGGTTCATGACGAGTGTCAAAAAGGTGCTCGTGGATGTGTTAATTGTAAAAGAGAACTTATTCAAAAAATGAATGAATTTTTAGCACCAATTAGAGAAAGAAAAAGATATTATAAAGAACATCCAGAAGAAATTGAAAAAGTTTTAAAAGATGGTACGAAAGTCGCTAGAGAACGTGCTAAAGAAACGATGAAAGATGTAAAAAAAGCTATGCAAATTGATTATTTTGAAAAATAAAATTTTTGCTTACACAAAAAAAATATTTGTGCTATACTATCTTAGTCGTGCAGCGAAAAAGCATAAGTCCAGACAATTTGGCTATGCTTTTTTTATGTTTGGAAAGGGTGAGTTTATGAATAAAAAATTAGATGTTGCAAACGACAATATCAATAAGCTTTTGTTAGCATTTTCTATACCATGTGTTATAAGTATGCTTATTAATGCTTTTTATAATATTATCGACCAAATTTTTATTGGTAAAGGTGTAGGAACGATTGGTAATGCAGCAACCAATGTTATTTTTCCTATTGTTATTATTTGTAATGCCATTGCTTCTTTAATTGGTAATGGTTGTGCTGCTAATTTAAGTTTAAAACTAGGAGAAGGTAAAAATGAAGAAGCTTCTAAAAGTGTTGGAAGTTCCATTACTTTATTGTTTATTTTTTCGATTGTTTTAGCTATTTTGGGTGAGTTATTTTTACCAAAACTTGTTTATTTATTTGGATGTACCCCAACGGTTTATGATTCCGCTATAAGTTATGGTAGAATTATTTTATATGGAGCACCATTCGTTATTATTTATACAGGATTATCTTCTATTATTAGAGCGGATAATGATCCAAAATATTCCATGATATGTTTAGTAACAGGGGCTCTTATTAACTGTGTTTTAGATCCAATCTTTATCTTTGGCTTTAAAATGGGGGTTGCAGGCGGTGCTCTTGCTACTATCATTGGTCAGGCTGTTTCCTTTTTAATTGCTTGTCTTTATATTCCAAAAATAAAATCTGTTAAATTAAAGAAAGAAGATTTTAAACTTAATAAAGATGTTTTAAAAACACTTGGTCTTGGGTTATCTAGTTTTATTACCCAAATGACAGTCTTAGCTTTATTTGTGGTTATGAATAATTTAATGACAAAATATGGAGCTAGCACTAAGTTTGGTAGTGATATCCCATTATCTGTTTATGGAGTTATGTCAAAAATAAACAGTGTTTATGTTAACTCAATCTTAGGAATATCTATTGGGGCTCAACCTATTTTAGGCTTTAACTATGGTGCCGGAAATTATAAAAGAGTTAAAGAAACCCTTCGTAAGGTTATGTTAATTGGTCTTTGCATTGGTATCTTCTTCAATATTATTTTCTATTTCTTCCCAAGTCAAATTGTTTCTATCTTTATTAGTTCTAGTGATGAAAGTTATAATTTATTTATGGAATTTGCTGTTTTATTTTCAAGAACTTTCTTTTTGGTTTGTGCCTTAAACTTCTTTGAAATGTCAACTAGTATCGTTATACAATCTCTTGGTAACGTTAAAAAAGCTACCTTAGTTTCTTTTGTAAGACAAATTATTCTTTTTATTCCTCTTGCTTTTTACTTAACACATAAAATGGGCTTAAATGGTGCTTTATATGCTGCTCCTATTGCAGATGGAATTTGCTTTTTTGTTGTCTTATTTGTTTTCTTTAGTGAATATCGTAAGTTGGATAAAAAAGAAGAACAACTAACAGATGAATTTGAAGAAAAAGAATATAATAAAAATGTAGATAAAGTTATTACTATTGGTCGTGAATATGGTTCTGGTGGTCGTTATGTCGGAGAACTTCTAGCGAAAGAATTAGGAATTCCTTTTTATGATAAAGAGATTATCTTTTTAACAGCTAAAAAATCAGGTTATGCAGAATCATTTATTGCGAAATATGAAGAAAGTAAAAATTTATTTTATGAACAAGATAATGATATCTTTGTAGCAGAAACAAAAGTTATTAAAGAAATTAGTAAAACACCGTGCGTTATTGTTGGTAGATGTGCAGATAGTATTTTAGAAAATCAAAAGAATGTTTTAAAAGTATTTTTGTATAGTGATGAAAAAAGTAAACTAAAACGTATTCATAAATATTATCATGAAGAAAATGCTGAAAAAATTCTTAAGAAAAAGGATAAAGAAAGAGCTAAACATTATAAATATTACACAGGAAAAGATTGGAAAGATTATTCACATTATGATATTGCATTGAATGTGGATAAGTTTGGTATCCAAAATACTGTTGAGACAATCAAAAACATTGTTTTAAACAATAATAGTAAAAAATAAAAAAGGTCGTAAGGCCTTTTTTTGATATTAATTAATTTTCATTACTAAATTTGGTCCGGTATACTCAATCACAATGTCATTAAAAAATGTAAAATTATTTTTACCAACTTTGTTAACAGCATTTTTAAATTCTTCTAAAATGTCATTAGCTATTTGTATTTTCTTTTTTTCCTCCCAAATTTTTTTATTTTTTCTGAGCTCTCTAAGTTTTTTATGAGTTGTGTTTAGATAATTTAGATGATTTCCTGTTAAATCTTCATAATTTTCTAATGCCAATTGATAATAAAGTATTTGAGACATCTTATTATCAAATTCATTTTTTATGTTGCTGTTCATTTGTTACCTCCTTTAAAATTAATATACTTTAATAATTTTTTGCTTGTAATAACCTTTCGTTCAATGATAATCCTTAGTTAAAATCTCATCTATTTCTATAAGAAAATTATATAACAACTTACATATTAGAGGTATAAAAATATCCTCTTAATGCCCTAAAAACCTTAATTTTGTGGTATAATAAGGACATAGTTTAATTACTTAGAGGAGGGTTACTGTGAAAAAAATAGGTGAGTATGTTGTTTATCGTAAAGAGGTTTGTGAAATCAAAGATGTTAAAGAAAATCCTGTTAATCATGTCATGAGTTATAAACTTGTGCCTATTACTGATACGTCTTTAACAATGAATATTCCCGTTGATAATGAATTTATTAGAGATTTAATGACTTTAGAAGATATTAATGTTTTAATTGGGCAAATCAAAGATATTCCAGTTTTATTAGGAGAAGCTAAACAACTTGAAAATGAGTATAAAAGAGTATTAAATGAAGGAACAAATTATGGTCTTGTTCAAATTATCAAAACGACATATGAAAGAAATCAAGCACGTATTAAAAATAATAAAAAAGTAAGTGAAAAAGATAATCGCTATTTTGAAATGGCTGAAAAATATCTTTATAATGAAATGGCAATTGTTTTAAATATGACACCCGAAGATGTTAGAAATTATGTTATTGAACAAGTTTCAAAATAAGGCACAAAAGTGTCTTTTTTTGTTTCCTAAAATTACCAGTAGTTATTCGTTTAAACGCTAATTATAATAACAAATAGGTGGTTTTATGGAGTTAAAAGAAAAATTGAAAATCTTAGCTGACAGTGCCAAATATGATGCTTCTTGTTCTTCAAGTGGTGTTAAAAGAGCGAGTGAAAAAGGCTTTGGTAATACTTCTTATTCAGGAATTTGTCATACTTTTTCAAGTGATGGCAGATGTGTATCTCTTCTTAAAATTTTATTAACTAATTGTTGTATTTATGATTGTAAATATTGTTTAAATAGAAAAAGTAATCATATTGAAAGAGCTATTTTTGAACCAGAAGAAATATGTAAGATTACAATTAATTTTTATAAAAGAAATTATATCGAAGGTTTGTTTTTAAGTTCTGGAGTTATTAAAAATGCCGATTACACTATGGAAAAAATAATAGAAACGATTACTTTGCTAAGACAAAAATATCACTTTAAAGGGTATATTCATGCAAAATCTATTCCAGGGGCAAGTGATTATTTAATAAAAAAATTAGGTGGTCTTGTGGATAGGATGAGTATTAATATAGAACTTCCCACTCAATCTTCTTTAAAATTATTAGCACCAGATAAAGATAATCAAAACATTTCTCATGCGATGGCTTTAGTAAAAGAAAATAAAAGTAAAGTTTTTGTACCTGCTGGTCAAAGTACCCAACTAATTATCGGAGCAAGTCCTGAAACAGATTTTAATATATTAAGTGAAAGTGAAAATTTATATCAAAAATATCACTTAAAGCGAGTTTTTTATTCCGCCTATGTTCCCATTAATAAAGATAAGTTTCTTCCGAGTATTGTTATGCCACCTTTAAAACGTGAACATCGTCTTTATCAAGCGGATTTTTTGTTACGTTTTTACAATTTTAAAGTAAATGATTTACTAGATGATTCTCATACCAATTTTAATGTATTATTAGACCCTAAAGCTGATTGGGCTATAAGACATTTAAATGAATTTCCTAAAGAAATTAATAGTTGTTCTTACCAAGAACTTTTAAAAATTCCTGGTATTGGTCCTAAAGGAGCTAAAAAAATCATTTCTTCTAGACGTTATTTTGAAATTACTTTTGAAGATTTAAAGAAAATGAATATTTCCTTAAAACGAGCCAAATATTTTATTTTATGTAAGGGTAAATATTTTATGAACAAAGATTTTTTTAATGCTTCTTTTATTATGAAAAATTTATTATTAGAACAAGATGAAATCAAGGAAAGTACAGAAAGGCAACTTTGTTTATTCCATGAATAAAACATTTTTATACCAAGGTTTTGAAGAACTTTATTTATTGTGCATAACCTTAATTAAAAGAAATATTAAACCGGATAAAATATGTGAAGAAAAAAAGTACATTCCTAATTTATTTGATGAAATCATAAAAATTAATTACTTAAAATTAGATTTTAAAATAGATAAAAACGTTTATAAAATCATTTTTGAAGCTTATCTTTCTAGTGATCCTTTAAAAGAACTTGCTATCTATTACTATTTAAAGAACTACTTTAAATATGGTACCAAAATATTTTTTTTACGAAATCTTAATTGTGTGAATAAAATAGAAAATTTAAGCCATTATGTTAGAAGAGAAACTCATAAAATGAAAGGTTTTTTACGGTTTAAAGTTATGAAAAATAATCTTTTGTGTGCAAGCATGGCTCCTGAAAATAACATTATTTTGCCGGTCAGTCTTCATTTTAGTAAAAGATTCAAACAAGAACATTTTCTGATTATAGATGAAAAAAGAAAACTTTATTCCTTTTATGATACAAAAAGAATCACTATTTTAAATGAAGAGAATATTAAATCTTTAGATTTAATTCCGAGTTTAGAAGAAGAAAATTTTGAAAATTTATGGAAAACATTCTTTGACACGATTGGTATCAAAGCAAGAGAAAATAAAAGATGTCAAACAAATAATATGCCAAAGAAGTATTGGCAGTACATGGTAGAAATGGAGGATAAATTATGAAAAAGGTTATTGGTCCAGATGAATTAAAAATAAAAATAAAGGAAGCCTTAGAACTTCTTTGTGATACCGTTTCTAAAACTTTAGGACCATCTGGAAATAA
This sequence comes from uncultured Bacilli bacterium, assembly GCA_934085565.1. Classification (GTDB taxonomy): domain Bacteria; phylum Bacillota_I; class Bacilli_A; order RF39; family UBA660; genus Ventrenecus. The sequence goes on from CAKOHG010000002.1 coordinate 197,906, forward strand.
TATTTTGCTAGATACCAAAGATTTAGCTCCTTTTATTACGAATGATGGTGTTACGATTGCCTCTTCTATTTCTTCTTCTGATGAGGCAACGGAAGCTCTTTTAGAAATTATTAAAGAAGCCAGTATGAAAACAAATGAAATGGTAGGAGATGGCACTACAACGACACTGGTTTTATTAAAAGCTATTTATGATTTGGGGTTGAGAGAAATAGAAAATGGGACGAGTTTATATAATTTAAAAAAAATTTGGCATGACGAGCTAAAAAAAATCTTAGACGAAATAGAACAAAAAAGTAGAAAGCCGACTACAAGTGATTTATATCAAATAGCGTATTCAGCTTGTAATGATGAAGTATTAAGCAAGGTTTCGGTGGACGCGATTTTGAAAGTTAAAACAAAAAATGCTATTAAAATATTAGCAAGTCAAACGAAAGAAACTTATTTTGATTATGTGAATGGTTATGTTCTTAATAGTTTTTTATCTCATGAATATTTTTTAAATGGGGATGATAAAATTGAAATTCCTCATCCTTACGTCTTAATTTATAAGGGCTTTTTGGATAGTTTGGAAGAAATATCTTCCGTGATAAATCCTTTTTTAGGAGATAAAGAATCTATTATTCTTATGACAGAGGGGTATTCTAAAGAGTTAAAGGAAACTTGTCTTTCATTATATTATGAGAAAAAAGCCTATATTTATCTTTTAGAACTTCCAACCTATGATAGTATGTTGTTTGAACTTTATAAAGATTTAGAAAGTTTACTTAATTTTAACGATGATGTAAGTCGTCTAAAAGAAGTCGTCTTTACAAGAGAAGAAACTATTTTGTTTTCAAATCAAGATACCAATAAAAGGAAAGAAGAATTAGAAAAAGAAATTTTAACGTGTCGTTCTAATTATCAAAAAGAAGATTTGCAAAGAAGACTTTCTATGCTAGAAACGGGCTTATGTACTATTTATGTTGGTGGTTATACAGAGGTTGAAATAAAAGAAAAAATCATGCGTTTAGAAGACGCGTTATGTTCCTTAGAAGTTTCCTTTCTAGGGGTTAATATTGGTAGTGGTGTTACTTTATACCAAATTAAAAATGAAAATAAAAATTTATTATTAAGTGAGATTTTAGATATTCCTTTAAAACAAATTATCTTAAATAATGGGATTTCTAATTTAGAGTTAGAAAAACACTTAGAGAAAAATGAAATTTATAATTTTACCTTAGAAAAATGGGAAGATATGAATTTAACAAATGTTTTAGATGCAACAAAGGTATGTACCACTTCTTTACAAAATGCTTTTTCAATTGCACTTATGCTTCTTAATTTATCTTTTTTAGTTATTAATGTAGATGAGAAAACAGATAAAAATAAAGAACTTTAAAGAGAGATGTCAAGAATATGTTAAAATTATTTTTTGTTTTCTAGTATTTTTTAATCGTGTAAGTTATAATGGTAATGAAAGGTAGTGAAAGTGTGAAAAAAAATGGGTGGTTAATTTTAGGATGTTGCATTATTTGTCTAGCTATAGGTGTAGCTTTTGGAGTTTTCTGGACGAAATCACAAGAAAAAAATAACAATAATAGTGATACTATTACCACAGATACTAATACTCCTAGCGTGGATAAAAAAGAAGAAGAAGAGAAAATAACTTGTCAAGATTGTCAAAATAGTATTGATGTTGATTATATGTCTTTACAACAAAATGATATTTCTGCTAGAATTTTACTAGGTAATAAAATTCATAACTTAAATATTAGTTTAGAAGCAAGTAATAATAGTATTGGATTTGAAAAAGTCACATTAGATGGCAAAACATTTAAAGAAGTGTATCCTGTAGATAGTGTGAAAAGTGTTTATGTTATTGATAACAGTGTATTAATGTTACATATTTCTGGAAGTGATATTAGAAATGATAGCTTTGTCTTTTTTGATAGTAACATGAAAGAATTAAATGTTGATATGACTTTGGATTCAAATTATCCTGTTTCAATGGTTGCTGGGAATGCTAGTGGTACAAATTATGTAACGGTTAGTGAAAATAAAATCATAATTACTGGTACTAGAAAAAATCATGGTCCTTCAATTGTGAACGAGAATAATGAAGCGATAGAATATTGTGAGGGTAATATGGTAAAAAATGATTTTTTAAAGAGTCATAATGGTGAAGTGATATCAGCACAATATGAAATTGATTATTTAGGAAACAATCAATTTTCTAAAGCTAAAAAAATTAAAACATTAGAAATTGTAACAGACACTTTATGCAGTTAATAAAAATAGATACCTAAAGAGGTGTCTTATTTTTAAATTTGCAAAACAAGTTAAAATATCTTATAATATACCCACAGGTGATGTATATGAAAATTGATTTTGTAGAACTTACTCATGTTGCAGTAAGACAAAGTCAGTACCCCGAACCTTTTAAAAAAGAATTTTTATTAGTAGGTAGAAGTAATGTTGGTAAAAGTAGTTTTATTAATGCTTTAATTGGGCGTAAAAACTACGCGCGTACTTCTAGTAAACCTGGTAAAACTCAAACTCTTAATTTTTATGATATTAATCATGATTTTTATTTAGTTGATGTACCTGGTTATGGTTATTCTAAATTATCAAAAGATAATGATAAAAAAATAGGCTTAATGATTGAAGAATATTTAAAAAAACGTAAAAATTTAAATCATGTTTTTATGCTTATTGACTATCGTCATAAACCAACAGAAGATGATATTATGATGTATAATTTCTTACAGTATTACCATATTCCTATTACTATCATCGCGACTAAGTATGATAAAGTAAATATGTCTATGAGAGCTAAACAAGATAAAATTATAAAAGAAACATTGAAACTTGAAGATGATTTTGTTCGCTTTTCAGCCGTAACTAAAAAAGGTAGAGAAGAAGTCTATAAAATAATTAATTCTTATTTAATTGATACACTTGATATTTAAATATCTTTATGGTAAATTTATTCATGTGAAATAAAGATACAAAGAAATTGGAGGAACTTTATGTTAGAAACAATATTACTTATCATTTCTGTTTTACTTATTGTTTTAGTACTTTTACAAAGCAATAAAGCCAGTGATGCCGGTCAAATTATTAATTCAGCAAATGATCGTTTATTTGGTGTAGTGAAAGAAAGAGGCATGGAATTATTTATTACAAGATTAACGGCTTGTTTAGGTGTGCTATTTATGGTTATTTCTTTCATCTTATATATAAAGTAGATTCGAATAATTTATTCGAATTTATTTTTTTATTGTCGATAAAACAAAAAGAAAGTATAATAAGGATAGGATATAAGGTGAAAATATGAAAAAACAAGTGTTAGAAACTTTAAAAAAAGAATATGATGCAAAAACATTATTACAAATAAATGATTTAATGGGTTTTGAAACCAGTGAAGAATTAAAAGATCTACAAGATGTTTTAGAAGAACTCGTAAAAGATTATGTTGTCTATAAAACTAAAAAGGATAAATATATCTTACTTGCTAATTGTCCTAGTTTAAAAATTGGTAAATATCAAGCTAATAAAAAAGGTTTTGGTTTTGTTCTCTTAAGTAAAGAAGACGATTTATATATCAGTGGCGAAAACTCTAATGGAGCTATTGATGGAGATATTGTTTTAGCGGAAGTTTTAAATAAAGGAATAAAACCTGAAGGACATATTATTAAAATTATTGAAAGAAATCTTCATAATTTAGTTGGTGAAATTGTTTCCTTTAAAAAAGGCTTAGGCTTAAAATTAGATGACGAAAGACTAGATTTAAATATAAAATTAGATAAAAAAAGTTTACAAGGTTGTGTAGTAGGACATAAAGTTTTAGTAAAACTAACAAAGGAAATTGGAAGAAAAAAATATTTAGGAGAAGTCATTAAAATTTTAGGACATAAAGACGATCCAGGCACAGATATTTTAAGTATAGCTTATAAATACGGTATTGAACCTGATTTTAGTGAAGAAACCAAAGAAGAATTATTATCTTTACCAGAAGAAGTATCACCCTCTGACTTAATTGGTCGTCGTAATTTAACAGACAAAATGATATTCACGATTGATGGAGAGCATACAAAAGATATTGATGATGCCATTTCTTTAGAAAAAGATGGTTCTAATTACATTTTGGGTGTTCATATTGCCGATGTTTCTAACTATGTCAAAGAAAATACAGGACTTGGTAATGACGCTTATGAAAGAGGCACTTCTAATTATCTTGCTAATACAGTTATTCCTATGTTACCTCACCAATTATCAAATGGCATTTGTTCTTTAAATGAAGGAGTCATAAGACTTACGATGAGTTGTGTGATGACTATTAACGAAAAAGGCAAAGTTATTGATTATGATATTTTTGAATCTTATATTAAAAGCAGTAAAAAAATGACTTATGAAGCTGTCAATGATATTTTAATGCGTGATATTATTCCTGATGGTTATGAACCTTTTGCAGATACTTTAAAAGAAATGAATGTTTTAGCTCATATTTTACGGAAAGAAAAAATGAGTCGTGGCTACATTGATTTTAATTTAGATGAACCTGAGATTATTCAAGATGAAAATGGTAAAGCCATTGATATCGTAAGAGTTGTAAGAGAAGATGGCGAAAAAATGATAGAAGACTTTATGATCGCTGCCAATGAAACGGTTGCTTCTCATATTTACAACATGGATTTACCGTTTATCTATCGTGTTCATGGAGCCCCTAATAGTGATAAAATCGATGATTTTACTAATTTATTAAAAGCTTTAGGTTATACTTTAAAAACAAGAACTCTTGATATGACACCTAAAACAATGCAAAATATTTTGGAAGAATTAGATGATAAACCAGAATTTAAAATTTTATCTTCTCTTCTTTTAAGAAGTATGAGAAAAGCTGAATATTCTAAAGAAAATATTGGTCACTTTGGTTTGGCTTCTAAAGCTTATACGCATTTTACAAGCCCTATTAGAAGATTTCCAGATTTGACGGTTCATCGTTTATTAAAAAAATATTTAGTTGAAAAAGATTTTTCAATGTCTACCATTAACTATTTAAATAACGCCCTTGTTTCTATCGCAGAACATTCTAGTGAAAGAGAAGTAGCCGCTCAAAATGCTGAACGGGATGTTGATGATATGAAAATGGCAGAATATATGGAAAGCCATGTTGGTGAAATTTATGATGGTGTTATTAGTTCTGTTACTAGTTTTGGTTTCTTTGTCGAACTTCCTAATTTAATTGAAGGACTTGTTCATGTTAACTCTTTAAAAGGTGATTACTTTAATTATGTACCTGAATTACTATCTTTAATAGGTAATGCAACTAAAAAAACATATCGTATTGGTGATAAAGTAAAAGTAAAATGTGTTGGTGCTAGTAAAGAAAGAGCTATGATTGATTTTGAGGTCGTTAAAGAAGAAAAAGATACTTTAAAAAAGAAACCGAAGTCAGCAAAATAATATTCGATGTATTTTTAAGAAGGTAACGAGATTATCTTCTTTTTTTAATTTTTACCAATAAAAAGACTTTTATTCAAAAATTTGATACAATAAAGTTACAAGGCAGTTTTAAAAATATATAGCTAGATTTAGAAAAAGGTACAGGTGGATAATTTATGGAAATAAAAAATAAAAAAGCATACTTTGATTATGAAATCTTAAAAGAATATGAAGCAGGATTAGAGCTTTTTGGTACAGAAATAAAAAGTATTCGAAAAGGTTCTGTTGATTTAAGAGACTCTTTTGTTACTATTAAAGATAATGAAGCTTATATTTTAAATATGTATGTTGCTAAATATGACGAAGGTAATCGTTTCAATCATGATGAAAGAAGAACAAGAAAATTACTATTACATAAAGCAGAAATTAAAAAACTTAAAGAAGCTCGTCAAGAAGATGGAATAAGTATCATTCCTTTAAAGGTGTATATTAAAAAGAATCACGCGAAAGTGTTAATTGGTCTTGCCAAAGGTAAAAAACTTTATGATAAACGTGAAAGTATCAAAAAAAGAGATTTAGAAAGAGAACAAAAAAGACAATTTTAACTTGTAAATAAAAAACATCTTTGTTATGATAATAGCTGTGATGAGGAAAAAGATAAATAAATGTTTTAAAAAATGGCCATTTAAATAAGCAAAATTTTATTGCTCCTTAAAATCACACATTAATTCAAAAAATCTTAACTTGGTCAAAGCATGTTAAGCTAGAAAATAGTTCTTCGTTAGAGAGGAACTATTTTTTTTATGAGTAGCATAAAATGTGGTATAATACTCACTAAGAAAAGGCGGGATTAGATGAAAATTTATAATACACTCACAAGAAAAGTAGAAACTTTTATTCCTCATGAAGAAGGAAAAGTTAAAATGTATACTTGTGGTCCAACCGTATACAATTATGCCCATATTGGTAATTTAAGAACCTATATTTTTGAAGATATTTTAGAAAAGACTTTAAATTATTTAGGTTATAAAGTAACAAGATGTATGAATATTACAGATGTAGGACACTTAACGAGTGATTCTGATTCTGGAGAAGATAAAATGGTCAAAGGAGCCAAAAAGGAACATAAAACAGTTTTAGATATTGCTAAATTTTATACGGAAGCTTTTAAAAGTGATACGGCTAAGTTAAATATTAAGTGGCCTGAAATTGTATCTCCTGCGACTGAAAATATTGAAATGTATTTTGAAATTATTAGTAAGCTTTTAAAAGAAGGTTATGCTTACGAAAGTGGAGGTAATATTTATTTTGATACTTCAAAGCTAAAAGACTATTATTGCCTTACCAATCACAAAGCTGATGAAATGGTTGTTGGTGCTAGAGAAAGTGTCTTAGAAGATAGTAATAAAAAAAATCAAGCTGACTTTGTTCTTTGGTTTACAAAATCAAAATTTGAAAGACAAGAACTTAAATGGGAAAGTCCCTGGGGAGTAGGATACCCTGGTTGGCATATTGAATGTAGTGGGATTTCTATTAAAAATTTAGGTGAGTATTTAGATATTCACTGTGGTGGTGTGGATAACATTTTCCCACATCATACAAATGAAATTGCGCAAAGTGAAGCTTTCTTAGGTCATAAATGGTGCTCTTACTGGGTGCACGGTGAACATTTAAATGATGAAACAGGTAAAATGAGTAAAAGTAAAGGTGACTTTTTAACGGTTTCTCTTTTGGAGAGCAAAGGATATGATCCTTTAGTATATCGTTTTATGTGTTTAAATAGCCACTATCGTAAACAATTGTTATTTAGTTATGACATTTTAGATAATATGACTCAAAGTTATCATAAATTAAAAAATAAAATTGCAACTTTAACTAAAGAAGGAAGAGTAGATGAGGCCTCTTACCAATTATTTGATGAAAAGTTTAAGAGTTATATTGCTGATGATTTAAATACTGCAAATGCTATTTCCCTTATTTATGAGTTATTAAAAAGTGAAGTAAATGAAAAAACAAAATATGAACTTATTAAAGCTTGGGATAGTGTCTTATCACTTAACTTATTAAACGAAAAAGAATTAGATGAAGATTTAAAAAAGTTTATTGAAACTAAAATAGAAGAACGCCAAGAAGCCAAGAAAAATAAAGATTTTGCAACAGCAGATAAAATAAGAGATGAGTTAGAACAACGTGGAATTTTACTTAAAGATACAAGAGATGGTGTTACTTATGAATTAATATAGGCAGAAATGTCTATATTTTTTTGACAAGTTTTGTCGAATAGCTTGCAAGAAATTTTTTTCTGAATAGAATAAGGGCTACTTTTGTACAAAGGAATAAATTTAAAGAAAGAGGATAAATCATGAATACGAAAGATAAAATAAAGTTTCCCTTACTTAAGGATAAAGTAGCCAAAAAATTATTTACAGAAAAAAAGGTAGGTTTAGAGTATCTAAGAAAAATCATAAGTCTAGCCATAGGTATTCCTGTAGATATGATAGATAAAGATATTAAATTAATACACCCGAATATTGGTGTCAATAAAAACATAGTTAATTCTGAAGCAGATGTAGTTTTAGAAAATAATGAATTTTATGTTAATTTAGAAATTAATTATTATAATAATGAAACCAGTGATATTAAAAATGGTTTGTATTTATGTCATTTGCTTTTAAGACAAGTAAAAAATGCTAAAGAATATGAAAATCTAAAAAAAGTTTATCAAATCAATTTAAATAGTTATGATGCTTTAGGAAAAGAAGAATTTATTTACCATAGTAAACTATATGAAACCAAACATCATATAGAAAGAAGTGATTTCATAGAAATCATTGATATCAATCTAGAAAAGTTAAGACAAATCGATTATAATACTCTTGTAAAGAGCGAAGATATGACATTAGAAAAAGCATTATACCTTTTCGTGTGTGATGATATAGAAAAGTTAAATGCTATTTATGAGGGTGATAAATTAATGAAAAAGTTAATGAAAGAAAACGAAGATTTATTAAAAGACTTTGATGCAATGCTTTATTATGACCGAGATAAAATGTTCGAGAATGCTTGCTATGAAAAAGGATATGAAAAAGGTAAACAAGAGGCTACAATTGCCACTCGAAAACAACTTGCTAAAGAACTTTTAAAGTTAAATACTCCATTAGAAACAATAATGATAGTTTCTAAACTAAGTAAAGAAGAAATACTAAAGTTAAAAGATGCATAAAAAGTAACTCAGAAATTATTGTACTTTTCTAAATTATAAAGAAAAATTCAGTTTAGGCTGAATTTTTTTGCTAGTTATCCAAGTTTTTCCTTTTATTTAGGCAGGTGAAATAGATTTACAATTTTTCATTTTTTTGTTATCATTATAATGATTAGAATAAAAGAAAAATAAGCGAGGTTGATTCTATGTACCAAAATATTATAAAAAAAATAACGACTCTTATTGAAATGGCTAATTCAAGTAATACTTATGAATCATTACAATCAGAATTGAAAGTTATCCAAAAAGATTTATTAAAATGTGAACGAGAAATAGAGAAATATAAAATAACAACAAATGAAAGTAAATATATTAAAGCCAGTGATAAATTAATTGATGAAAATATTAAAATTAGTTTAGAAAACAAAATAGAAATGTATGAGCAAGAGCTTTTAGACTGCAAAGCTAAAATAGATGAAGTATCTGAAAGTGAAGAAGAATATCATGAAGCTATTTTGAATATTGAAAGAGAGTTAACTTCTTTAGACAATTTCCTTTCTTCCTTAGAATTAAAAGCTAAAACGATAGGCAGTCGTGATAAATCTTCTTATCAATTTTATCAAGGACTTATTGAAGATACGACAAATGAAATGGCTGCTTTAAAAGAAAAATTAACAGATAAACAATCTTCTTATGAACAAATAAAGAAAAGATTATCTTCTTTTGGAGAACAAAGAGCTAAATTAGAAAATTTATTAAAAGAAAAACGTGAAAAATTAACAGAAACAACAAATTACTTAATGAATCCTAATACTTACATCGATGAAAAATTAAAAGAAGAAGATGAGAAGAAATTAGAAAAATTAAACAGATCAAAAGAAGAACTAAATCATAGAAAAGAAGAAATTTTAGAAGATCCTGTTTATATTGGACATGAAGCCATAACTCTTATTAAAGAGGAAGATGTCACCGCGGCTATTTTAAAGCTAAAAGATTTAATTAATAAATTAAATACTTTGCCTTATATGAATGTTTCTTATGAAGAATTAGATGAATTGTTAGAAGAAGCCGAAAATAAACGTGATGAATTTTCAAGTTCCATGGAAAATAAAGATTATAAAACTCATGATAACAAAGCGATTATTAGTCGCTTAGAATATTTACAAAATCGTAAAAGAGAAATGGAAGCTAGCATTAAAAACTTAGAAATAGAGATTCATGATTTAGATGTTAACGTTGTTAAAGATTTAATGAACCATGTTTCTTTACTACATACTACGAAAGATGAATTAACAAAAGACATTGAAGAATATCGTACGGTAATCAGTGAAAATACAGAATACAAAACACCACGTAAAAAAGCCTCATTAACGACAGCTTTAAATCAAAAATGTGAAGATTTAGACTACATTGAAGAACTATTGAAAAAATATGAAACAGAATTAGAACAAACCGTTTTATATTCTAAAGATTTAGAAGAAAACAATTTAATGAAATTGAAAAACTGCTTAGCGAATATTGATAAAGAAATTATGGAAATTAATAAGAACATTGGTGTTACTACTAACTCTCAAGATTTACTTGCTATCGAAAAAGACAAAGCAAATTTAAAGAAATTAGCGGATGATGTGGACGCCATCATAAATCGTAAATCTTATAAGAAAACCCCTAATGATATTTATAAAGAAATTGAAGATTTAGTTAAAGAAACAGAAGAACCTGAAGTTTTAGAAAGCGATGAAGAAGCACCAATTAACTTAGATGATTATCGTATTGATGAACTTTCATTTGATGAAGAAGAACCACCTAAAAAATCATTTGAAGATGAACTTATTAAAGAGGTACCTCCCGTTATAGAAGATATTCCTCCTTATCAAATTCCTGAACCAGAGATAAAAGAAGAACCTGTTGTTTTCCCACCTAGACAAACATATGAACCAAAAAGTAATCGTTTAAAAGTTATTCATGTAGAAGATATTGTACCACCTAAAGAAGAAGAAAAAAAAGAACCTGTGAAAGAAGAACCAAAAGAAGAAACTCTTGATTCTTTAATTGATGATCAATACATGGTAAATGATTTAGAGGATACTAATTATATTAGCTTTAATGATTTATTAGAGGGAGAACAAGATGAAGATTAGAACAAATACAATTATTACATTAGAAAATAACGAACAATATATGGTTCTTAACCAAACAGAATATGAAGGATCTTCTTATTACTTAGTCATGGGACTTGATCAAAATAAAGAAATTATTGAAAATAATGTGGCAATTTTTAAAGAAGAAATTGATAATAACGATGTTTATATTGAAAAAGTAGAAGATTCCAAGTTAATTATTGAACTTACTAAAAAATTAAAGGCTGAACTATAGTCTTTAATTTTTTTTCTAAACAATAACGAGATGTGTTATAATACTACGAGTAGTTTGGAGGTTTTTAAAATGGGCGAGAAAGAAGTACAATATGAAGAAAAGCACAGTTTTCAAAAACACAATAAAAAAGTCCTTTGGGATATGGCTTTAGGATTACAAGACATACCTAATTTAAAACCTTCTGTAAAATTAGAAAGTTTAATTGAAGAAAACTTAGCTAATAACTTACCTTTAAAAATGCTTACTCAAGAATTAAAACAATATTATGTGGAAGAATTAAAAGCAGATCAACTAAATCCGGAAGAATTAGAATGTGATTTTGTTACTATTCGAATTATTGAGTTATTAAAAGAAGAAAAATTTGATTTATCCGTAGATTATTTTAAATATGTCCATAAAGTTTTATTTCAAGATGTTTATGATTATGCTGGTTTATTTAGAACCACAGATATTACGATACCAGAAGATATTTTAAATGGGGAATCAGTTTGTTATGGCAATTGGGAAAATTTAGCGGCTTCTTTGGAATATGACATTCTTTTAGAAAGAAAAAAGGATTATTCTAAAATGTCTATTGTAGAAGTGATTAATAGCCTAGCACGTTTTACTTCTCATATTTGGCAAGTTTATCCTTTTAAAAATGGTAATACGAGAACAGTTGCCTTGTTTATGATTAAATACTTAACTTTTTTAGGTTTTAATATAGATATGCGAATTTTTAATGATAATAGCCTTTATTTTCGCGAGGCTTTAGTAAGAGGGAATTATTTTAATAACGAACTTAATATTAAACAAAATAATGAATATCTTATTTATTTTTATGAAAATTTATTGCTTGGCAAAAATAACAATTTATTAGAAGAAGAACTTATTTTACATGATTTATTTTAAATAATTGTGTGATTTAAGTTGTTTTTTTTATAAAATATGCTATACTTAAGTAGTAATCATTACTAGTTAGGAGATGCCATGCGTAAGTCTAATCAAAAAGATTTAATTTTAGATATCATCAATCATTCTACAAATCATTATACGGCTTATGAAATTTACGAAAGATGTCAAAAAGTTTTACCTAATATTAGTTTAGGAACTGTCTATCGTAATTTAAATAAAATGGTAATGAATAATGAAATTGAAAGAATTAAAACCGAAGAAGGTTATGACCGATATGATAATAAGATAAAAGCTCATCATCACTTTATTTGTGATAAATGTCAAAAAATTGAAGATGTTTTTGAACCTATTGTTTTGAATTTGAATGATTATGATAATGAGGTAACATCCTATTCAATAATGTTTCATGGTATCTGTAAGGATTGCAAAAGGAAGGAAGAAAATTATGGAACTAAAAGGAAGTAAAACAGAAAAGAACTTAATGGCTGCTTTTGCAGGAGAAAGTCAAGCTCACACAAAATATCAATATTATGCTAGTAAAGCTCGTAAAGATGGTTATGAACAAATCGCAGCTATTTTTGAAGAAACATCAAAAAATGAAAAAGAACACGCTAAACTTTGGTTTAAAGCCTTACATGATGGAGCGATTCCTGATACTTTAACAAATTTAAAAGATGCTGCTACTGGTGAAAACTATGAATGGACAGATATGTATAAAGAGTTTGCCAATGTTGCTCGCGAAGAAGGTTTCGATGAGATTGCTCGTCTTTTTGAAGGCGTTGGTGAAATCGAAAAACATCATGAAGAACGTTATTTAAAACTTGTTGGTAATATTGAAAATAATTTAGTTTTCATGAAAGGTACTGAAAAAGTATGGATTTGCCGTAATTGCGGTCATGTTTATGTAGGAGAAAGTGCTTTAGACGTATGTCCTATTTGCAATCATCCTCAAAGTTTTATGGAACTTAAAAGCGAAAATTATTAAGAAGAAAAAAATTCTTCTTTTTTTATGAAAATATAAGATATAATAATATTATTGGAGGAATAAAATTTATGAAACAAATAATGGATGGCAATAATGCGGCTTCAAGAATCGCTTATTTATTTTCAGAAATGGCTTTTATTTATCCTATTACACCATCAAGTCCAATGGCTTCTAATATGGATAATTTGAGTACTAAGGAAAATTATAATTTATTTCATGATAAAGTTCGGGTTATGGAAATGCAATCTGAAAAAGGGGCGGCCGGTGCCTTACATGGTTCTTTACTTACGGGAACTTTGACAACAACTTTTACTTCTAGCCAAGGTTTGCTTTTAATGATTCCTAATTTATATAAAATAGCTGGAGAATGTTTGCCAGCCGTTATTCATGTAGCTTCAAGAACGGTAGCTACTCATGCTCTTTCTATTTTTGGTGATCACTCAGATATCTATGCGGTAAGACAAACTGGCTTTTGTATGCTTTCATCAGCAAGTCCATTAGAAAGTTACCATATGGCTATCATTGCTCATTTAGCTAGTCTTAAAGGTTCTTTACCTTTTATTCATTTTTTTGATGGCTTTAGAACGAGTCATGAATTAAATGTTGTGGATACTTTAAAGGAGGAAGATTTATTGCATCTTGTTCCTAAAAAAGAACTAGAAGAGTTTAAAAATAGAACTTTAAATCCTTTAAAACCCATTAATTATGGAATGAATCAAAATGAAGATGTTTATTTTCAAACGATAGAAGCAAGAAGTCCTTTATATGAAAAAATGCCTGATATTGTGGAAGATTATATGGAAAAATTAAATGAGCTTGCCCATACAAATTATCATCCTTTTACTTATTATGGTAGCATTGGTGCCGAAAGTGTTATTATCGCGATGGGAAGTGTCACGGATACTATTTCTTTAGTTGTCGATGAAGAAATAAAAAAAGGTAAAAAAATTGGTGTTATTTCTGTTCATTTATATCGTCCTTTTAGTCCAAAATATTTAGAGAGAGTCTTACCTAAAACGGTTAAAAAAGTAGCTGTTTTAGATAGAACAAAAGAACAAGGCAGTGAAGGAGAACCTTTATATTTAGATGTTTTAGCCTCTTTAAAAGATAAAGATATCACAGTAGTGGGCGGAAGATTTGGGCTTTCTTCTAAAGATACCACTCCTAAAGATATTTATGCTGTCTATAAAATGTTAGAAAATAATCCTCGCAATAATTTCACAATAGGTATTGTAGACGATGTAAATAAGACGAGTCTAGAAACGGCTTCTTATGAAATTGACTTGAATACGAAAGAAATCCAAATTTATGGCTATGGTTCTGATGGAATGGTGTCAGCTTCTAAAGATATTTTAAATATTATGGGTGAAACCTCTTATGTTCAAGGGTATTTTTCTTATGATTCTAAAAAATCTGGGGGAGTCACGGTGAGTCATTTAAGACTTGGCGAAAATCTTATAAAAGCTCCTTATTATGTTACCGCTCCTGATTTAATTGTGGTTACTAAAGAAGAGTACTTTAGCCAATATGCAATGTTAGATAATTTAAAAGAAAATGGTTTTCTTCTCATTAATACAAGTGATAAAGAAAATATTTTGTCAAAGTTTATTCCTAAAGATTTAGAACTTATTACCCAAAAGAAAATAAAAGTTTTAATGATTGACGCTTATAAAATTGCTGAAGAACATCACTTGACGGGAAAAATAAGTAAAATTATGGAAGCTGTCATTTTAAAATTATTAGGGAAAGAAAATGTTTATGAAGTACTTACCGAAAGTATTGAAAAGAAGTTTATAACTAAAGGTGAAGATATTGTTAAGAATAACAAAGATGCCGTGAATGATGCTTTAAATGCCGTTTATAAACTTGATTTTAAAATGGTAACATCGTCAAAAACACCTGAAGAGATGAAAACGATTTATGATAAGATTACACATCGTTTAGGAAATACTTTAACTGTATCGGAAATGACAAAATATAGGGATGGTCATTGTGAAACTGGTTTAACAGATAAAGAAAAAAGAAGTCCTTCTAAAATCGTTTCGAAATGGCAAAGTGAAAACTGTATTGGATGTGGCATGTGTTCTTTAATTTGTCCTCATGCGGTAATAAGGCCTTTCTTAATTAAAGAAGATAAAGGCGTTTTAGACCCAGCTCACAAAGAATATCACTACTACGTTTGTATCAGTGAAAAAGATTGTACAGGTTGTGGTTTATGTGTTAGCATTTGCTCAGGAAAGCAAGGTAAAAAAGCCCTTTTCTTAGGTGAAAAAACGACAGATGAAAGCGAAAAATATTTTAATTATCAGAATCCTAAATTATACCCTAAATTCACCGTGAAAGGTAGTCAATTAGAAGAGCCAAAATTTGCTTTTTCAGGAGCATGTGCAGGCTGTGGTGAAACGGCTTACATTAAACTTTTAACCCAATTATACGGAGATGAGTTAGTCTTTGCTAATGCGACGGGATGTTCTTCTATTTATGGAGGCACTTTCATGTCTACTCCTTACAAATTACCTTGGGCAAATAGTTTATTTGAAGATAATGCTGAGTTTGCCTATGGTATGCACCATTCTTATAAATTAAAGAGAAATCGTTTAAAGAAAATAATTTTGGAAAATAAAGAGAAGGCTTCTCCAAATCTTAAGAATCTTTATGAAGAGTTTTTAAATAATTTTAACAATTTCGAAAAAACATTGGCTTTAAAAGAAGCTTTTCTAAAAGAGGATATTCCCGAAGAATTAAAAGAACTTATTGATTATGTTCCTTATCGTACGGTTGTTGCTTTAGGTGGTGATGGCTGGGCTTATGATATTGATTTTGATGGTATCGATCATGTTTTATCCTCTAACGAAAATGTTAAGATTATGGTTTTAGATACAGAAGTCTATTCAAATACAGGTGGACAAATGAGTAAATCAAGTCACATTGGAGCTGTATGTGAATTTGCTGATGAAGGGAAAAAAGTTTATAAAAAAGATTTATTTAAAATTGCTATGTGCTATCCAAACTGTTATGTGGCTTCTATTTGTTTAGGGGCTAATCCTATGCAGGCTATTAAAGCCATGAAAGAAGCCATGGAACATGATGGCCCAAGCTTGATTTTATGCTATGCTCCTTGTATTGAACATGGTATTAAAGGTGGTATGGCTTGTTCTTTAGAGGAAGAAAAATTAGCCGTTAAAGTGGGTTATAGCCTTCTTATGCGTTATCATCCAATTGAAGAAAAGCTTTATTTAGATTATAAAACTCCTGATTTTACAAAATACAATGAATTTTTAGAAAATGAAGTTCGTTATAAAGCCTTAAAAATAAAAAATAAAGAAGAAGCGGAAGTTCTCTTACAAGAAAATGCCGAAGCGAGTCAAAAGAGATTTAATTATTATAAAAAAATGGCTGAAGAATAATTGTAAATCTATTATTTATTTTTAAAATAGGTTATAATTATGTTAGTTTAAAGAATAAAGGAGCGTAAAAATGAAAAAAATGGATTTAAAAAAATTAGACAAGAAAAAATTAGTAATTGGAGCCATCATTTTAGTTGTTATAATTATTGTAATTATTTTAGGGGTTGTTTTCTTTAGCAAGAAAAAAGATAATAACTCAAATGATACAGGGTTAAATGATAGTAATATTACATATGAAATGGTAACCGATTTATATGCTGAAATAACAAAAGATTGTGAAGGAGCTTTAGTTTTCAATGTTGAACCAGGTTCTAGTATTGATGTTACAGAAGATGACTTCAAAACACATTGTCAAAAAGAAAATCATTATACGAAGTTATTCGGTTACACGGATTCCGAAGATGGAGCTATCGTAGATGTAAAAGTAGCTAAAAGCGAAAATAATCAAGTATATTCTTTAGAAGGTAATTTACTTGGAGATTATAGTGAAGATACTATAAATGACCTTCTTGATAAGAGTACAACTTACCGTTATATTTATGTTAAAGATAACGAAGGTTATAAATTATCTAAATTAGAATCTTTAAAAGTTGAAACATTTGAAGAAGAATAAGTTGAATTTTAAAAATTCAAGTGTTAAAATAAACGCATAGAAAGCGAAGAACATAATAAGTAGTCACTTAAAACATCTTTTAGAGAGAGAATATAATAGCTGCAAATATTCTTAAGAAAAATAAGTAATGAATTTCAATATGGGAGTTTTCAACGTAATTCTGCGTTAAAGAATAAAGTGTATAGTAAAACTATAAAATAAGGTGGTACCACGGGGTAAACTCGTCCTTATGTTTATAGTTTTTTTATATTTTAAAAAGAAAATGGAGGAATTGTTATGCTAGATATAGAAAATAATATAAAAACTCAATTAAACAGTGCTAAAAATTTAAATGAGTTAAATGAACTTAAAGTTAAATATTTAGGTAAAAAAGGTATTATTACGGAACTTGCTTCTAAAATCAAAGAAGTACCTAATGAAGAAAAAAAAGAATATGGTCTTAAAATGAATGAATTAAAAAAAATATTTAATGATATTTTTGAAGAAAAAAAGACGATATTTGAACAAGAAGAATTAAATAAAAAATTAATTTCAGAAGCTATCGATGTGACTTTACCTGCTACAAAAGTAAGTATCGGTAGTCCTAATATTTTAGAAAAATTAATTGAAAATGTGGAAGAGATATTCATGAGTATGGGCTATGATGTCGTAGATGGTCCTGAAATAGAAGAAGATAAATATAATTTTGAATTATTAAATATTCCCAAAGGACATCCGGCAAGAGATGCTCAAGATACTTTTTACATTCAAAATGATGAAATTTTACTACGTAGTCAAACTTCTCCTGTTCAAATTAGAACGATGTTAAAAAATCATGGTGAAAAGCCAGTTAGAATGATATGTCCTGGTAAAACTTATCGTCGTGATGATGATGATGCGACTCACTCTCATCAATTTATGCAAATTGAAGGATTACTTGTTGATAAAGATATTCATTTAACAGATTTAAAAGGAACATTTGCCGTGGTTGCTAAAGAATTATTTGGTAAAGACACGACCGTTCGTTTAAGACCAAGTTATTATCAATTTACCGAACCATCAGTTGAGCTTGATATCAGTTGTTTTAACTGCAAAGGAAAAGGTTGCAATATTTGTAAAAATACAGGCTTTATTACTGTGGCTGGTGCTGGTATGGTTCATCCCAATGTTTTAAGAAATTGTGGTTATGATCCAAGTATTTGGTCTGGCTTTGCTTTTGGGTTTGGCGCAGAAAGACTTGCCATGTTGAAATATGATATTAAAGATATTAGAACATTTTATATGACAGATTTAAGAGAAAATAAAACATTTGATAGAAAGGAGTCATTAAATGATTAGTTTAGAATGGGTAAGTGATTACATTGATATTAAAGGATTAGATCCTCATGAACTTGCTACGAAAATTACCGAAGCTGGTATTAACATTGAAAAAGTGATGGATAATCATATTGATCATTTAGTAATCGGTAAAGTTTTGGAATGTGTGAATCATCCTGATAGTGATCACCTTCATGTCTGTAAAGTGGATGTAGGAAGTGAAATACTCCAAATTGTTTGTGGAGCCCCAAATGTTCGAGCTGGTATGAAAGCAATCGTAGCTTTACCTGGGTCCGTTTTACCACATGATTTTGTGATTAAAGAAAGTGAAATAAGAGGCGTTAAATCAAATGGTATGTTATGCGCTTTATATGAACTTGGCCTTGAAGAAAAAACAGAAGAAAATCACGCGAAAGGAATTTATGAAGTAAGTGAAGAAATTTCGGTTGGCAAAGACGCTTTAAAAGCTTTAAATTTAGACTCTTGTGTCTATGAACTAGATATTCATAAACATCGTAACAATGACTGTTATTATCATATTGGTTTTGCTTACGAAATCGCAGCTATTTTAAATAAAAAAGTAACTCTTCCTGAATTACAATTTAAAGAAATCAAAGATTCTATAAAAGACCATTTTAGTGTTCAAGTAGAAACTCCTAAATGTTCTTACTATTTAGCTAAAGAAGCTAAAAATGTTAAAATAGGACCATCTCCTTTATTTATTCAAAAAAGACTTAAAGAAGCTGGCATGCGTTCTATTAATAATGTTGTTGATATTTCAAATTATGTTATGCTTGAATTTGGACAACCTCTTCATTTCTTTGATAAAGATGTGTTAGGTGATAAAATTCTTGTTCGTAATGCGAAAGAAAATGAACACTTGACTACCTTAGATGGTAAAGAAAGAATTTTATCTGATAAAGATATTGTCATCACCGATACGAATCGTCCTGTTTGCCTTGCGGGGGTTATGGGTGGCGAAAATACAGAAGTTACAGAAAATACTAAAAATATTTTAATTGAAAGTGCTATTTTTGATGCCGTAAGTATTAGAAATACCGCAGCTCGTCATAATTTAAGAAGTGAAGCTTCTATAAGATATGGCAAAGGTCTTGACTATGAATATACTAAGATGGCTTTAGAAAGAGCATGTTATCTTTTACAAACATATGCCGGAGCTGAAATTTTAAGTGATGTTGTTTCTTATGATAACGTAGATAAAACGCCAAAAGAAGTTACCTTTAAAGCGGAAGATGTAAATTCTTTACTAGGTATAACAATTAGTACTAAAGATATGGAAGTGGAACTTTCAAGACTTTCATTTCCTTATACTTTAAAAATGGATGAATTTCATGTGACGATTCCAAATAGACGTTTAGATATTGATCCTAATATCAATGATATTGCTGAAGAAATCGGCAGATTATACGGATATCATAACTTAACTGAAACACTTCCAAAAGTACCTGTTAAAAGAGGAGAATATATTGGTGATGTTTATTATCGTAAATTTATTTCTAAAAGACTACGTGCTTTAGGACTTAATGAAACCAAAACTTATACCCTTGTTTCTCCAGAAATGGCTAAAGAGTTTAATTACGAAGGAAAAATAAATGTTGTTTTACCAAATCCTATGAGTGTGGATAAGTCTGTAGTAAGAACTACTCTTATTCCATCTTTATTAAATGTTTATAACTATAATAAAGCTCATAAAGTAAGTGATATCATGCTTTATGAAATTAGTAAAACTTATGATGTTCATTATAATGAAGAGTCAAAAATAGCGGGTTTATTAAAAGGAAATTATATTGAATCTTCTTGGGCACGTAAAACACCAGTAGACTTTTATCTTACAAAAGGAATCGTAGAAGATGTCTTAGATTCTTTAGGTTTTAAAAATCGTTATACTTTTATTCCAAAAGTATTACCTGACTTACATCCTGGTATTAGCACAACTATTCTTTTAGATAAAGAAGAAATCGGTATGATTGGTCGTGTTCATCCAAGTATTTCTAAAGATGAAATATATGTTTTTGAATTATCTTTAAATAAACTTATGAAAGAAGTTAAGCCAATTAAATATAAAGAAGCTTATAAATACCCAAGTATTGAAAAAGATATGGCTTTCATTTTATCAAAAGATATTCCAGCCGCTAATATTATTGATATCATCAGAAAACAAGGAGGACATTTACTTAAAGATGTTACTGTCTTTGATGTTTACGAAGGTGAAAATGTTTCTCCAAATGAAAAATCAATTGCTTTCAAACTTACTTTCCAAGCTGAAAATAGAACTTTAACAGATGAAGAAGTTATGGATATTTTCTATAAAATTATTGATAAGGTTAAACTTGAGTTTAAAGCAGAATTAAGAGATAAATAAAATATAAAATTTGATGAAAGATAGAATTTAATGTTCTGTCTTTTTTAAATTCTACTTAAAGTAGATTGTTAAATTTCACAAAGAAATTTATAATCAAATTAAGGTGGTGGAAAGACTATGAATAATGAACAACAAAAAGAAATTGGTAAATTTATTCAAGAAGAGCGAAAGAATTTAGGGATGACTCAAGAGGAATTAGCTTCTAAAATCTATGTCACAAGTAAAGCTGTATCTAAGTGGGAAAATGGTAGGGGACTTCCCAATATTGATGGAATGATTCGTTTAGCAGAACTTTTTAATATTTCAGTGAATGAGTTATTAATGGCAAAAAGAATGAATACGGAAGAAAAAATAACAAGTGCTGATAAAACGATTATTAATAACATGAAAAAAAATCGTAAAAAAATGATTTGTTTAAATATTTTATTAAGTATTTTAATGTGTCTTTGTTTATGTTTTTTAGAAGTTATCTTATATATGGCTCATGTTTCCTCTATTTATGCTTATATGATATTTGGAATTGTTATTCTTCTTGGCTTTATTATCGAGGCTTCTTCTAAATATCTTTAATAAATACCCAGATAAAAAGGGTATTTTTTTCATGAAAAAAACTAGAAGAAATCTAGTTTAATCAAAAGTATCTGAGTAATCAGGACTGTAATTTATTTTTTCGCCAAATTCTACAAAATTAACATAAAGCATACGAATTAAATACCAATTTCCAGTGGAAGGGTCAGATAAAATCAAATGGTCTCGACCACTTTCCTCAATAATACCATTATAAATACGGTCTTTCCATTCGTTAGAATCTGGATAAGATGCATATACTTTTACTTTTTTACCTTTATTAAGTCTTAAAATGTTTTCAATAAGACTTTGTTCTAAAGATAAAATACTTGTTGAATTCACATTTCCTGGTGGCGTAATAAAATTATCATTTGTACCAGCTTGAGGAAATGTAGGATTACTAAAATAACTTCCGTTCAAATTTATCACCTCACCTCATTTTATGTTTATTGCTTTTTAAATAGAAGTCCTTTATAATGATTGTAAGGTGGGAGCATGAAAAAAAGAAATTTAAGTGAGAAAATTTTACAAAGAGAAATTGTCGAAAGAGTATTTTTTCTTATGTTGGGAACATTTTTGTTAGGTGTTAATTATAACTTGTTTTTAGCTCCTAATAATTTGGTTATCGGTGGTTTATCCGGATTAGCTCTTATTTTTGATAAGCTTTGGCATTGGAATACACAAGTTTTTATTTATATAGGAACTCTTATAATGATAGTATTAAGTTTCATTTTTTTAGGAAAAAATAAGACAAAGGGGACGATTATTGGTGGTATTTTATATCCCATTATGATTAGTTTAACGATTCCTCTTACCGAAATATTGAAAAACTATATTATTTTAGATAATGACTTATTGATTATTTTACTAGCAGGACTTTTACAAGGTTTAGGTATCGGTGTAATATTTAAATATGGTTTTACAACGGGCGGTTTAGATACGATGACTTATTTATTAAATAAATATGGTCATTTATCCGAAGGAAATAGTAATTTATTTATTCAAATGATTGTGATACTACTTGGAGGATTTACGTTTGGGATAAATAAAATGATTTATGCTTTAATCATTTTGATTATTTATTCTTCGTTAGTAGACAAAATACTGATTGGTATATCAAACTCCAAACTTTTCTTTATTTATACAAATAAGGTAGACAAAGTTAAAAATTATATTTTAGAGGAATTACAAACAGGGGTTACCCTTTTACATGCCCAAGGGGGATTTAGTAAAAAAAATAATCATGTTTTAATGTGTGTGGTACCTAATCGAGATTATTACTTATTTAAAGAAATTGTTTTAGAAATTGACCCCAATGCTTTTTTTGTTATTAATGATTGCTACGAGGTTCAAGGTGGTCAAAGAAGGAATTTACCCCATAAGTAAATTATGCTATAATGTATGAGAAAATAGAGGTGTAAAATGAAGTTAATTAAAGTAGAACATGCCTATAAGATATATAAGAATGGAACGACAGCCGTCGCAGATTTAAGTGTATCGATTGACAAAGGAGAATTTGTATTTGTTATTGGAACAACTGGTTCTGGTAAAAGTACTTTTATTAAACTTTTATATCGTGAAGAAAAACCAACGAAAGGAAGCGTCATTGTTGGTGGTATTGATGTTGCGAAATTAAGAAATTCTAAAGTATATAAATTAAGAAGAAAATTAGGAGTTGTTTTCCAAGATTTTAAATTATTACCAAAGTTGACAGTTTATGAAAATGTTGCTTTTGCTCTTGAAATGCTAGGAATACCTGGTAGTGAAATAAGACCAAAAGTTTTAAAAGCCATTGACGCGGTTGGGTTAAAAGATAAAGCACGTAGTTTACCAAGTGAATTATCAGGTGGAGAACAACAACGTGTCGCGATTGCAAGAGCCATTGTAAATGACCCTAAATTACTTATCTGTGATGAGCCAACCGGAAACTTGGATCCAGAAACAAGTAAAGAAATTATGAAAATTTTGGAAAATATTAATCAAACACTTGGTACGACCATTATTATGGCAACCCATGATAAAGAACTTGTTAACCGCATGAAAAAACGTGTTTTAGTTATTGAAAATGGTGTGTTAGCCAGTGATACAAAGAAAGGAAGTTATAAAGTACATGAAAGCATTAAGAATTCTTAGTAGAAGTATCAGAGATTCCTTTAAAAGTGTTTTTCGTAATCTTCCTTTATCTATGGCCAGTATCCTTTGTACGACCATCACTTTAATTTTAGTAGCTATTGCTATTTTCCTTTCTTATAACGTAAGAGAGGTAACTACAACATTGGAGCATGAACTTACCATTGTTGTTTATTTAAAAAAAGAAGTAACGGAAGAAGAAAAAATAGAAATTCAAAATGATTTGAAGACAATGGATAATGTGGATAACTACAAATTGAAAACTAAAGAAGAGTGGAAAGCAGAGATGAAAAAGGAAAGTGATACTTTAAATACCACTTTAGATTATTTGGAAGAAAATCCTCTTTTGGACTCCGTCATTGTAACCGTGAAAGATGTAAAGGACTTAAAAACAACTGCCGAACGTCTTCGTAAATATGAATATGTAAGTAGTGCCGAATACGGAGAAGGCATGGTGGAAAATATTATTGGTATCTTTGACGCGATTAGTTATGGCACCATTATTATGGTTGTTGCTCTTGTTTGTGTTACGGCATTCTTAATTGCTAATACCATTAAACTTACTATCTTTTCTCGTAAAACCGAAATTGAAATTATGCGTCTTGTGGGAGCATCTAATATAGCCATTAAATTACCCTTTGTTTTTGAAGGTTTTATCTTAGGTGTGTTAGGTAGTCTTATTCCAGTCGCATTAAGTATTTATGGTTATACGATTTTATATAATCATACAGGTGGTTATGTCTTTACAAAAATTATTACTCTTGTTAAACCATTCCCATTTGTTTTATATGTTTCCTTGATTTTACTAGGAATTGGTTCTATTGTTGGTATGCTTGGTTCTTGGTGGGCAGTAAGAAAGCATTTGAAAATATAATGAGAAGAAAAATTATTTTTCTTCTTTTTGTCCTTTTTTTCGCCTTTAGTATGAATGTTTATGCGACTGCTGATATGCCCACTTTAGGAGAGCTTAAACAATCTTTACAAGATAAACTGAATGAAAAAAAAGAAACAGAAAGTAAAACCGCCGAGGCTAAAGCAGAAATTGCTAAAAAGGAAGCCGCGGTTAAACAAGTAGAACAAGAAATTCATGAATCGGAAAGTGAAGTAGAAAAATTAACGGAAGAAATTGATAATTCTAATAAAGAGATAGAACGTCTTACGGTTGAAGTAAATAAAACCCTTGCTTATTTACAACAAATGAAAAGTTCCAATGCTTATTTAGAATATGTGACGGGTGCTAAAACGGTGACAGATATGCTTATGCGTGTTGCTGCAGTGGAACAAACATCAAAAGCTATTGAAGATGTTATGCAAAATATGCGTGATGAGATTAAGAAAAATGAATCTTTAAAAGAAGAAGAAAAGAAAAAACAACAAGAATTGAATAATAAAGCCATCGAATATAAAAAAGTAATTGAAGCTCGTTACGGTGATATAGAAAGCTATGATAAATACGCTTTAGATATTGATGAGCAAATTAAAAGTTTACAAACGAAAGTAGCAGATGCAGAAAAAAAATGTGCTTTATATGCTCCTTCTAAGGGGGATAGTGCCATTATCAGTGTTGATTGTGTAAAACCACCCGATCCACCTAAACCAAGTGGTGATAATAATATTACTTATGTGGAAAATGGTGAATGGTTAAAGCCTCTTACTTATGGTATGATAACAAGTGAAGTAGGTTATCGATGGGGAAGTTATCATAATGCCTTAGATATTGGTGGTAATGCGGAAGGAACTCCAGTTTATGCAGCTGCAGCTGGTGTTGTTTCTGGCAAAATATCACGTTATTATTGTGGTGGCAATATGCTATATATAGATGTCTTGGTAAATGGCAAAGCTTATACCACTTATTATTATCACTTATTAAGCTTTAATGTAAATATTGGTGATACGGTAACTCAAAATACTATTATTGGTTATGTTGGTGGTGGAAGGCAAACTTCTGCTAGTTACGGCGGATATGATACCTGTACAACCGGAGCACATCTTCACTTTGGGGTAGCTAATGGTTTTTATAATGGTTACTCTGTGAGTAGAAGTAATGTCATTATTCCTCCAGGTTTCCCAAATAGTTATGGTTGGCGTTTCTATTCACGTTATGATATGTATAAAGGTTAAAAGAGCATGGGTTCTTTTTTTATGTTATAATCTATGTATTATGGAGGAAAAAATGATCAATTCAAAATACCAAAAAATATATGAAGATTTTTTAAAAAATTATGAACAATTACATGTCAATCCTTGGCATGAAATAGACGAAAAAGAGTTAGAGAAAATAGCTAATGATTTACTTCAAAGATATGAGGTGACAGGTGAATATTCTTTTTGTTACTTTATGAATTATATTCTTAAAAGATTAAGTGGTAAAAGTGACGCTCATACTATCTACAAACCTAACGCCCCAATTCCTATGAATTTTAAAATATTTGGTGAAGATGTTTTAGTTAATTATCCAAGTGATTTAAGAGGTTCAAAATTAGTTTCTATAAATAATGTGGATATACAGCAAATTTTAAAGGAATTAGATGAAATATTAACTTATGGTACTTTTGGTAAGAAAAGAATTGAAATGGAAAGAGCTTTATTTAGTCGTTGCCTCGTCGGGGGATTACCAAGTTTAAAAGAAAGTAAAGAACTTACCTTTCAAATTCTTACACGTGATAATAAATTAGTTACAAAAGTATATGAAGCACAAAAAGATTATAAAGACGAGATGTTTGATTATGAAAAATATTTATTTGGAGATAAAAATGCTACTTTTGAAATAAAAAATAATTATTTGATTTATTATCACAGTTCTTGTCAACCATATTATAAGGAAAAAATAAAAGAAGCAGTAGCTTCCTTATATCAAATTGACTTAGCAGATATCGATACTATTATTATTGATTTAAGAGGAAATACAGGGGGTAATTCAGCTTTAAATGATGATTTAATGGTTTTTTTGAAACAATCACACAAAAATTTGATTTGTCTAACTGATTACCGTATTTTTTCTGCTGGAAGATTTGCTTTACGTGATATAATAAATCTCGGTGCCACGACAATAGGGGAAGAAATATCTACCCCTATAAACTGTTATGGAAATAGTAGTAAAGTTGATATAGATGGTCATAAATTTTCCATTTCAACTCGTTATTTTCATCCTTTTCTGGGCATTAGTATCCGTTCTAAAGAAGAATATAAAAAGCTTGTTACTCCTGATGTTTTAAAACCTGTTTATTTTAAACCAGATATAGAAGTTAATGAAAAAGAAGAGGATTATTTAATGGGTGAAGACACTATTTTAAATTATGCTTTTATGTATATTGAACAAAAAAGAAAAGAAGAAATGATGAAAAGGTAAATTAAAAAATTTAATAGAAAAGAGGTATAAAATGAAAAAAGAAAAGAAAGCGTCTTTTAAGTTAAATCTTAAAAGAACTTGGAAATATATTAAAAAAGCCAAATTTAATTTATTAGGTTATGCTCTTGTTAGTATTGCAGAAGCCGTTATAAGTGCTATTATTCCAATCTTTTCAGCTAAAGTGATATTAAATATTACAAACGGAGTAATGGATCAATTGATAGTTTCTGCTATAATTGTATTTTTTATTGATATCTTGCTCTACACACTATATTTCTTTAAAGGTTTTTTTTATCATAGAATTTATCAAAAGACTTTAATAGGTATTCAAAAGTCTTTGGCAAGTGAAATACTTAATTTAGAAATAGAAGAAATTGATACCCATTCTTCAGGATTGTTTATAGATCGTTTAAATAAAGATACTCAGGATATTGCCGGATTATTTATGGAATATACCTACTGGCTTTCTTATATAATTAGTAATATTGGAGTTTTGGTAACTATATTTATCTTAAATAAGATTATGTTTATTTACGCGATTGTAACTTCTGTAACTGTTTATTTCATCAATCGAAAAAGTTTGGCTAAACAATATGATGTTCAGAAAAAATTAAGAGTTATTCAAGAAAGCAAAACAGGCTTAACGAGTGAACTTGTTAGAGGAATCAGAGATATTAAAGTTTTAAATGCCAATCAAACAATTTTAAATCAAACAACTGCCAAAATCGCTGAAACGACAAAAGAACAAGTTCATATAATGACTATAAGAAATTTATTTAACTATGTTGAAAATAATGTGCGCGGATTATCTGATTTAGGCTTAATTATTTTAGGTTGTTATTTATATAGTAATGCCTTATTAACAATTCCGACATTTGTTATCATTTATAATTATCAATCAAAGATAAAAAGTTTACTTTCTGGTGTTGCTCAAATATCTGAATATAATAAAAAGTTTGTTGTCGCTGCGGAAAGAGTTTATGAAGTTATTGAAAATGATAAATTTAAAAAGGAACATTTTGGAAATATAAATGTTCCAAAGTTAAATGGAAATATTAAGTTTGATAATATTACGTTTGGTTATACCGACACTACTATCTTAAAGAATATGAGTTTTGAAATCAAACCTAATGAAAGAGTGGCATTTGTCGGTAAAAGTGGTGCTGGGAAAACCACAATATTTAGTCTTATAACAAGATTATATCATCCTAATTCTGGTACAATCTTCTTAGACAATATAAATATTGATGATCTTTCACAATCTTCTATTAGAGATAATATGTCTATAATTACGCAAAATCCATATATTTTTAATTTTTCTATTAAAGATAATTTACTACTTGCTAAAGAAAATGCTTCTATGGAAGAAATAAGAAAAGCCTGTCAAATGGCGTGTATTGATGATTATATTATGTCCTTACCAGACCAATATGATACGATGGTAGGTGAAAATGGAGTTATTTTATCAGGAGGTCAAAAACAAAGAATTGCTATAGCCCGTGCACTTTTGATGAAAACTGAGATTATTCTTTTTGATGAGGCAACAAGTGCTTTAGATAATGAGACTCAAAGTAAAATTCAAGAAGCAATTAATAATTTAAAAGGAGAATATACGCTTCTTATTATCGCTCATAGATTATCAACGGTTATTGATTCAGATAAAATATTTGTGGTTGATGATGGAAAGATAATTGATCATGGAACTCATCAAGATCTATTAAAAAAATGTTCTTTTTATAAAAATTTATATAACAAAGATTTAGAAAAATAAAACTTGAAAGAATATTGAAATATAGAAAAAGGAATTCTAACATCTAGAATTCCTTTAATTATCTAATGGAGCGAGTGTCGTAGTTATCTACAACTTTTTTCCAATAACGAAAGAATACATATAATCTTCCGTTGCTAGTAA